>DATMBA010000469.1:0-28128 GCA_035559635.1 Roseiflexaceae bacterium | reverse complement strand
CGAGCGGCGGCGGGTGCGTGTGCGCGGCGTACCGCCCGAGCGGGTGGCGCAGGCCACCCTGCGCGCCGCGCGCCGCGAGCCGCGGGTGGCCTACGCCTCCTGGCGCGACCGCCTCACGGTGCTGGCCGGGCTGCTGGCGCCCGGCCTCACCGACTGGCTGCTGGCGCGGGTGTTCGCGTGGGAGGGGTAGTGCTCTCGGTGTACTGTGCGGCGCGTGTCGCATCGACGTGCTACCCACCCCCGTCCACCAGGCCCTGCTCACGCAGCAGCCGTCGCAGCCGCTGGCGGAGGGCGCGGGCGAGCAGCGGGTCGGGTTCGGCCTCGGCCTGACGCAGCAAGTCCAGCGCGGCAGTGTGCCACGGCTGATCGGAGTGCGGGCAGACGAAGTAGTCGTGCACGCGCTCCACGCCGCACACCGCCTCGGTGAACCCCGTTGGGCCGATGCGCGCGCGCCGGACGGTGCAGCGCGCCCCACACACGCGGCAGTCCATGTGCTCATAGGCGCCCGGCTCCGGGAAGAAGGCGTCGTATCCTTTGATTGGCATTGGTTATCTCCAGCTTCTTCGAAACCGGCTGTTAGACCGGTGCATACTTCCGCATCGCCCGCTCGACCTCTCGGCGGAGGCTCTCGAAGTCGCCGAAGCCGACTGGACGATAGTGTGCGATCTCGTTACGTATCCAGCGGCACAGTGAGACGAGCGAGCGCCATCGATTCGCAGCGCGAAGGTCGGCGCAGTTCTTCACCAGCCATTCGAGGTGTCCCCACTGGCACGCGAGCGGGCTGATACGCACCGCCTGCTCTTCCTCATCCGAGAGAGGCGCACGCCAGCGGATCGGCCAGTCTGGCCCATAGGTCCGGGTGAGCTCCTCGCAGATCTGCAGACGGACGTGGTCGATCAGGGGCAGTAGTGTCCGCGCCTGCGCCCGCCAGAGGCGGTGGCGGATCTCCTCGGTTCGCCCGAGGGCGGCGAGGGCAGCTACGTGCAGCTCGATCCCGTACTCGGGAGTGGCACCAACGATACCATGTGCCCAAAGCTCCAACCGCGATAGTGGCGGCTGTGTACGCAGCTGTAGACCTTCCGGCTGCGGCGGTGACGCCAGCTCGTTCTGCGTCGTGGCCTCTGGCGTCCCTGTGACCCCCGTGGCTTCCCATGGCTGGCGCTCCTCATCCAGCTGCGCGCCCTCCGGCTGCGGCGATGGCGCCAACTCGCTGTGCGCCGCAGCCTCCGCCTCTGGCTCGCCCGCTGTCTCAGCCGGCGCCACAGATCCGCCGGACGAAGGGCCGCCTTCGGGCGCCGCGGTGAACGCGCCGCTCAGTTCGCTGATGCACGCGCTGATGCTCGCCTCCAGTGCGTCGAGCTCGGCGCGCCACTGCCGTGCCAGCTCGATCCTGGTGGGACGAGGCTGCACACTCAGCTCTCGGTGTCGGATAAGATCCGCGCGCAGGCGGTCGACGTACGCCGCCAGATCCTCTGCACGCGACGTATCCACCATCTCGGCGGACCAGCCCGCCACCTGATCACACCCGAAGTAGCTCAGTTCGTCACTGGCCTCGACCGCGAGGGATGCGAGCGCTGCGCGCAGCAGCTCCCGCCCCTGCTCGCGCTCGGCGCGCTTGCCGGCTGCCACGTCACGGATGGCCGTCAGAAAGCCTTCGACTGCTGTCTCATCCCACTCAGGTGCGTGAGCGGGGAGGGCGCGAATCTGTTCAAGCCAGATGGACCACATTGAGGTTGTGTTCTCCTGCTGCTCCTGTGCGTAGACGTTACGTGGCGGGGCGGGCGCATCCTCCGCTGTGGACGCCGAGGTGCAGCGGTGCGCCGGCTGCTGGCTGTGTAAGACCGTATGGTCTGTGCTCAGACCGCTGCGGCCGGTCAGGCAGGTCAGCATCAGCTGCACATCGTGGTTGTCGGGCGCCTGCGTGGCGAGCGCTTGGTACGCGGCCGCAATACCGGCCGTGACCCGCTGCAGCGTCGCCTGCTCCCAAGGCTCGCTGCATGCCAGGTCGTGCCGTGCCAGATCGATCTCCTCGATGCCGTGCTCGTCGAGCTGCCGCTTACAGGCGAGCCGGAGCCGTGGCCGCGATTCCATCCAGAGCAGCAGCAGCGCTCGCAGGAGCGGGGTGCTCTCGTCTAGCTTCGCGCAGATCTGCTCGATACGCTGCTGGTCAGGCGGCCGCTTGAGGTTCCACCTGCCGCCCTTGATCCGGTGCTCGATGGCCTGGTCCAGGCGGCGCCGCGCGCCAGGCGAGGCGCGGCTGCGGTAGGTGAGCGCCTGCCTGATGAACTCTGCACGACGATCCCCGATCAGCGCCAGCAGACACCGATGCAGATCTGGAGAGGTGATGGTGTCGGTATCGCTCAATGGAATTGCTCCGGGCTCAGACGCCGATATTCGGGTGTAGCCATTGACTGGCTTCGCCTCCACCCAGGCACCTGCGGCACCTCAGTGATCGCTATGTCTGGATACCGATCAACCCCCTTCCATGGTAACGATCAACTTATGCACAAATGCGCACAGAGCAGGTCGCGCTCCTTTTACCATGCGCGGCAGGAGTCGTGCCAGATGAACGGTGGGAGAGCGATTGAACGCTGATGCCGCTGATCTGAGGGATTGGCGCGGATCTTCGCCACTATCTGCGTCCATCCGCGGCATCTGCGTCATCTGCGTGCTATCGAACGCTGATGCCGCTGGTCTGAGGGATTGGCGCGGATCTTCGCCACTATCTGCGTCCATCCGCGGCATCTGCGTGCTATCGAACGCTGATGCCTTATGCCCCTCGGACTCCGCGGAACGTGGGGAAGCCCTACCCTCTTGGCGTGCGGTACGGCCCGAGGTAGCGTTGGGTGAGCGGCAGACCGAACTCATTCTGCAGGGTGGTGCGGGCGCCCTCGGCGGTAGCCTCGAGCGCGCGGCCCACCTGGCGGCAGATCGCGTCCGCCAGAAACTGCGGCAGCGGCTCCTGCACCGCGCCGACGCGCAAGGCGCTGCGGAAGGTAGCCAGCACCGCGCCGAGCGGTTCGCGGGCGATCAGCGCGGCCGGCAGCTCCAGGCGATAGGCCGGGCCGGCGGCGTCCGGCCGGTAGTAGATCACGTAGAGCTGGCCGTAGCCCTGCTCGATCGCCGCGCGCAGCGGCCCGAAGCCCTCCCCCACCGCGCGCGAGCCGGTGAGCAGGTGCGGGCGATCCTGCTTGATCAGCGGTACCGGCAGCGCGTACTCGCCCGGCTCCAGCACCGTGCTCCACAGCGTGCGGTCGGTGACGGTGCCAGAGAGGTGCGGCGCCAGCTGCGCCACGTCGTCGGCGGCGGTCGCCTGCTTGGGGTGGGCCACCACCCGCCGGCAGCTCAGCACCAGCTGCCAGTCCTCCTCGGCGAAGAAGACCTCGATCAGTTCGCGGAAGGGCCCCCACCACTCCGGCAGCGGCCGCCCGCCGCGTGCGTCCTGCGCGTAGCGCACCAGCAGGCGGTTCACGTCCAGCAGCGCCGAGTAGAACGAGCCGTCCAGCACGAACAGGCCGCTGGTGGTGGCGCGCACGCGCCGTGCCAGCAGGCGCAGCTCCAGCATGGTGCGGATGCCGCCGAGGATGCTCTCGAGCTCCTCCACCGGCGGCATGAGGCGCACCAGCACCTCCTGGTCGGTGAGCGCGGCCTCCTCCACCGCCACCGCCGCCACCGC
Source organism: Roseiflexaceae bacterium (assembly GCA_035559635.1). Lineage (GTDB taxonomy): Bacteria > Chloroflexota > Chloroflexia > Chloroflexales > Roseiflexaceae > CALJIC01. Next base: position 24,452 of record DATMBA010000469.1, on the reverse strand, counting down.
GGCGAAGGTGGCGCCGGAGGCCGGCACCGTGGCGTTGGCGCCGTCCACCGCGCACAGGCGGCGTGCCGGGCCCTCGGGCGCCGGGGCGATGCGCCGGCCGAGGGCGGTGCGCAGGCGCTCGCGCTCGCCCTCCAGGCGAGAAAGCGTCGTCCGGCAGGCGTTCGCGCAGGCGGTGATGGCGTCGATCACCGCCGCGGGGAGCGCCGCCGGGCTGAGCGTGGCCGGTTCCGCTGAAACATCCATGCGCATGGGGGCATCATACACCAGGGCGCGGGCGTGCGCAATGGGCGATCGGTACCGGGCGGCGGTCCCCGGTGTGCCGTGCCGGGCAGTGGGCCAGCGGTTGCCCTCGGCGCAGGTGCCGACTGCGCGGCACGCTATGCCGGGCGGCCACCGGGGGACCGACCCGACGGCGCCGGTGTTGCCACCAGCGCTGCATATGGTGAGTAGTGTGTCGCTTGTATAGTGCAGCGCGCTCTGTTGCGCCGCGCGCCCATCGGCGGTATGATGGGCGCACCCCACCGGACGCGCAAGGAGGTGACCTGGATGGAATTCATCTTCATGCTCACCCACAACGATGAGACGGTGCCGAACGCGCACGAGGTGTTCGAGCAGGTGCGCGGCACCGGCCTGCGCCACATCGGCTTCAAGGATGTCGGCCTGCCGGTGGCGGATCTGCGCTCGCTCGCGGCGGCCATCCGCGCCAGCGGGCGCCAGGTGTTCCTCGAAGTGGTGAGCCTGGACCGCGAGGCCGAGTTGCGCTCCGCGCGGGCCGCGCTTGAGATCGAGGTGGACTGGCTGCTGGGCGGCACGCGCCCGGAGGCGGTGCTGCCGATCATCGCCGGCAGCGGCATCCGCTATTGCCCCTTCCCCGGCACCGTCGTTGGCCACCCGAGCCTGCTGCGCGGCACGATCGACGAGATCGCGGCCAGCGCCCGCCGCCTCAGCCGCACCGAGGGGGTGTTCGGCCTGGATCTGCTGGCCTACCGCTACGACGGCGACGTGCCGGCGCTGGTGCGGCGCGTCCTGCAGAGCGTGGATGTGCCGGTGATCGCGGCCGGCAGCGTGGACTCGCTCGAGCGCATCGAGACGCTGGCGGGCCTGGGGGTGTGGGGCTTCACTATCGGTAGCGCGATCTTCGAGCACCGCTTCGGCGCCGGGGTGGCCGGGCAGGTGCAGACGGTCCTGGATGCGGTGGCGCGCTTCCGGGCGGCAGCGCGTTGAGGGTCGTCCTCCAATACGGGGAGGGCCAGGGAGGGCGCAGCCCTTCCGGGAACCCCTTTTGCTCTGGCCCGTTGGCCCGTTGCCATCCGGCAGCGCCTGTGCTACACTACGTGCGGCGCGGTCCAGTAGCTCAATGGATAGAGCACCAGTCTTCGGAACTGGGTGTTGGGGGTTCGAGTCCCTCCTGGACCGCCAGCGTGTCTCATGGGAACGCGGAATTGGCTCAGGGCCAACTCCGCGTTCTGTCGTCTGGCCCTGTATACCCCCTGAGATCAGGTGTACGGTGCAGTCACCAGCCCGTCGCCAACATCGCGCGGGTGTGCCTCGGGCAGCCCCTCCATCCGCGCGTTCCCGCGCAGCTGCGCCGCGAGCGTGGTGCTGTTCACCATGCCGCTGCGCTGGAGCTGCCGCTCCGCCCACAGCGCGGCCACGCCGGCCACGTGCGGGCTGGCCATGCTCGTGCCGCTCATCACCGTGTAGCCGCCGCCGGCCTGCGCCGAGTAGACGCCCACGCCCGGCGCGGCAACGTCCGCGCGGATGTTCGAGAACGGCGCTACGGCGAGCGCGTCGTGCGGCGAGCCTGCTGTCCCCAGTGCCGCCACCGCCACGATCCCATCGGCCGCCGCGGGCGGGGCAACCTCGATCACGTAGTCTGGGCGGACGGCCCGCCTGCTCTCGTTACCCGCGGCGGCGACGATCAGCGCGCCTTGGGCGTAGGCCGCGCGCGAGCGCTGGAACTCCACCAGGCGGTCAAAGAGGCGCACGTTATCGCGATACTGCGCTAGTGCGCGCGCCGTGGCGAGGTCCACCTCGAGCCCGTTCGCTGCCCACCACCTGACGAGGCCGGGGAAGTCGAAGCCCAGCGACATGTTGATGATATGGGCACCGCCGTCCACGGCCCACTGGATCGCATCCACCAGCTCTTTCGTCGTCGCCGTGTTCTCCCTGCCGATCACCTTGCCGATCAGCGCCTGGCGGACCCCAGGCGCCACACTGTAGCGCACCCCGCCAACCGTCTGGCCGAAGATCGTGCCAGCCACGTGGGTGCCGTGGCCGTGCTGGTCTCCGTGCCCCTCACCCGTGAAGTCCCGCTGGATCAGTTCGATGCCGCGGAACGCCTCGTGGCCGGCGTCGATGCCGGTGTCGAGCACCGCCACCGTGACGCCGCGGCCAGCATAGGGGCTTTGGAGTGCGCCGGTGACGACGATGCCCCAGGCGGCGCCGTGCATGTGCCCGAGGTCCCCAGCAGGCGTGGCCGCCGCCACTGGCTGGATGAGGGCGAGCGGCATGGGCAGCGCCACCGCCGCCACCTGCGGGTCGCGCCGCAAGTCCCGCTCATCACGTGGGTCGAGTGTGGCCGTGTCCACCTGGTACTCTACCACCGCGCCCGCGCCAGGCGCAGGGGTCACGTCGCGGTCGGTTGGCTCCAGGGACGTGCCTGGGACCGGCTGCACATCCGTGATGCGCAGGATGAGGTAGGTGTCCTGGTCCACCGGGCGGTCTCCTTCCTCAGAGTCTGTCTGAACAGGTTGTCGTGGTCTCACCAGCGTCTTCACGTGTAGAGTGCGGAAGCCGCGCTTCCGCCGTGCGGGAGCATGGCTTCCGCGCCCCACAAGCCCCTTTGCAGACAGCCGCTCACGCCTCCAGCAACTGGAGCACCTGATGCACCAGCGTGGCGTCCTGCGCGTCCAGCCCGGCGGTGAGCACTTCGGCGTCGCGCTCGCCCGCCCAGATACGCGCGGCCGGCTGGCGCAGCATCCAGCCCTTGCCCTCCAGGTCCATCAGGACTGGCTCCAACTCGGCGCGCAGACTCTCGTCGGTCGCCGCCGCGGCGATGGCCTGGGCCAGCGTTGCGAGCAGGGAGTCCCGCTGCTGGCGCCCCTCCTCCCTGCGCTGCCATTCCTCGGCGACCAGCCGCCAGATCGCCGCGAGGGCAGCGTCCCCATCCGGCGCCCGGCGCGGCAGGCGCGCGACAAGCTCCCCGAAGCGCACGCCTGGGATGCGCTCGACCAGCGCCACCACCTGGGCGAAGGCCGGCGGGGCGGGAGGCAGGTCGCGGTTCACCAGATTGGAGAGACTTCTGGCGAACATGCCTGATTGCGTTTGATAGCGGATGATGGCAGCCGCCAGGAGATGAGCGAGGGCGAGCAGCGCATCGACGTTCTGGCGCTCGAGGTAGCTCGCCAGGTTGTTGTGGCTGATGGCGCAGTCTTCGGGATCGCCATGTTGGTACGTGTAGGCCAGGGCGACCTGCTCGAAACCGAGTGCGGTATCGAAGTTGCCCATCTGATCCTCTAGATTCGCCAAGGCAGTGTAAACTGCCTGCAATCCATCAACATCCTGCTCGGCTTCGAACACTGTGCGACAGGCCATCAGCAGCGTGCGTGCCTCGTCATACCGCTTCAACCCCAGCAGCGGGCCGTAATCGTTGAACCACGTACGGGCAAGCTCCAGCACGTCGGCGCCGCGCGCCCGCTTCGCCTGGATTTGCTCGGTGTTGAAGGCAAGCGCTAGCTCCCAGCGCTCCCTACCCAGGGCCGCCGACCGGCCGGTGTCAAGCAGGGTCTCGCGCACGTTCCAGGGGTTGACAGACTCCTTGGCATTACTCTTAAGCGGCTGCGCCTCCAGCTGCGGGCGCAGCCCGTCGATCGTTGTCAGCACCTCGTCGTAGCGGCCGAGCAGTGTCAGGATCTGCAGGCGCCATACTTCATCAGCGAGCTGCGTCCACGGCCCAAGGCCGGCCTGGCGGGTGTAGCTTGCCATCTCCTCGGCGAGTGACAGGGCCTCCTCCAGCCGGCCGTTGCTCAGCAGCAGGTTCACCAGGTCCCCGGCTGATCGGGAGGCCGTACTGTAGTCCTTCACGGCAACTGCGCGGGTGATAATGTCGCGCATCAACGGCTCGGCCTCAGCTGTCCGTCCGGCCTTCCGAAGTGCGTTGGCCAGCACGCCAGCATTGAGCAACTCGCGCTCCGTCCCGGCGGTCGCCGCGGCGATGCGCCGCAGCAGTGGCAGCACGACGGCCAGTGTCGCCGGGCTGCTGTCGCGCAGAAGCAGTTGCTCCAGCAGGTAGGACGCTTCTTGCCACTGCCGCTGGCGCAGCAGGTACGGCGCCGCCCGCCGTGCACTTATCATGACCAGTTCGCCCGCCCCCTCTAGCTCACGCTCCTTGGCGTACCTGAAGAGGGCGCTGTAGAACTGCCCCAGCTCCATGTCGAGCGCCGCCCCGATAGCCGGCTCGGCGGCTGCCAGCACCGCCTCCGCCACCCCCGGGTGGATGGCGTAGGTCGCCACGGCCGCATCTTCTGTCGCTCCGTGGCGCTCGATTGCGACCAGCCCCGCCGCTGCCAGCACGCCGAGCGCGTCGTCCAGCCCCGCTTCCCCCGCCGCGCGCGCTGGCGCCACCAGGTCGGGGTGTGTCTCGGCCAGCCGGGTGATACTGTCTGTCCAGTTCGCCTCGAGGACGTGCCGCTGCCGATCCTCCGGTTCCAGGCGGCACAGCACCGCCAGCAGCAGCCGCGCCACCGGCGGCAGCTGTTTCAGCATCCCGGCGGTCCACTCCGCCAGCACGCGGACGAATGCGCCCTCATCCTGGCGCGTCTCGCCGGCGCGCAGCCCCTCGGCTGTGAAGAAGGCGTCCAGCACCTCCCCGCGCGCCGCAAGCTCCTGCGCTGCCGCGTCCACCCGCGCCTGCAGCGCCGCGCGATCTGCCGCCAGGCCGTCTGCCAGCTCCAGCAGCTTCGGGTGCCCCTGCACCACCCGCAGCGTGTCCCGCAGCAGCGCCAGCCCCGCCTCGTCGCCGAACAGCGCGCGCAGCCGCGGTAGCTCGCGCGCCAGCAGCACACTCTCGGCGAAGCTCAAGGCGTGGATGGCCTCGACCTGCAGCCGCGGGTGATCGGCGAGGTCCGCAGGCGCCCGCCGGCTTGTGAGCACCACGCGCGACAGCCCGTTGTGGGTCAGCAGCGCCGCCACGACCTCGCCCCACAGCGGATCGCGCCACGCCCCGGCCTCCGTCAGCAGCGTCTCCAGATTATCGAGCACCAGGAGCAGCGCGTTCTGCTGCAGGAGCGCCCGCAGCCGGGGCAGCGTAAACTGGCGGAACTGCGCCGGGTCGGCGAGCGTCGCGGTCAGTCCCAGCTTTGGCGCGTTGAGCTGGGTCTGGATCGCCTGCATGAGACCGAACAGCGCTGTGGAAATATCGCTGCCCTCCAGCGGCGCCTGATACCAGACCGAGCCACGGAAGCGCCCCTGCTCGTGGCGGTAGGCCAGCTCCAGCGCGCAGGCGGTCTTCCCCGCGCCGGGCATCCCGTAGAACAGCACGCCGCGCCGCGGGCTGCGCGGCGCCAGCGCCTGGCTGGCGCGCAGCATCGGCTGGAGACGCCCCACGAAGCGCTCCGGCTCGGGTGGGAACTCGACGCTGAGCGAGGGGTCCGAGGGCGCCCAATCTGGCCTCTGGACGGGCGGCGCCAGCTGCAGCTCGGCCGCGCGCGGCCCTATAAGGACGGGGGTGGCCGGCGCGAGCGGCTGGTGGCGCTGCGCCGCGGGTGCGACCTCCTGCAGCGCCAGGTGAAGCGCCGCGGGCAAGGGGCGCCGCCGGTCCAGCAGCCGGTCGTAGAGCGCCAGCATCAGATCGGTGGCGAAGGTGTCGTCCACGGGGTAGCGCATCGCCAGCGCGGCGCAGTCGAGTTGATCCGCCAGCGCCTGCGCCAGGCTAGGCAGCGCGGTGGTGGCGGCCTGGTCTGCCCCGGCAGCTGGCGCGCGCTCTGTGCGGGTGGGAGTGTCGAGCCCGACCTGGATGCGGGCGGCGGCGTGGTTCCCCGCGCCACTGTAGCAGGCGGCGAGGATGAGCAGCTTGAGCCGTGCCTGGGCCGGGACGAGGAGCTCGCCAAGCTCGCCCGCAGCGATGATGTCCTCCCCCCCGGTCTCGGTCTCGAGCAGTAGTTCGCCCTGGCGGCCGTGGCCGGAGAGCTGGACGATATCCCACCCCTCGGCCTCCTCCAGCGCGTCCCGCAGGGCATCGCGCGTGGCACCATACTGGAGGACCCGCAGCACGACGGCGCGCCCCTGGGCCAGGCTCAGCTCGCGGGCGAAGCGCTGGAGTTGATAGCGCTCGCGGCGCAGATTGAGGGGGTTGGCGCGTACGGGCAGGCTGAAGACAGCCAGGATGCGCAGAGCGTCGCCGATCGGCTCTTTGGGCGCCGCCGGGTCGGGGGCGCTCTCCAGTTGGTAGACGAAGCGGATGCCCGCCTCGCTGAAGCGCCGGCCGTCGGCGAAGCGGGCCAGCTCCAGCGGGCGGGTGAGGAGCTCCTGGGCTTGCGCGGGCACGACGAGCTGGATCGGGACCGCGGGAGCGCCGCGTTGCTGCTGGAGGGCGGCGAGCAGACCCCCGAAGACCTGTGTGCCGATCCAGGCGCCGAGGGCCGCGAGCTGCGCGGCGGGCGGCGTGATCGGCTCGTGGAAGTCCAGGTAGGCGTGCAGGTTGCAGAAGCCGCCGTACTCGCGGCTGGCGGGGTCGAGCCGGACGGTGTGATCGGCCAGGAAGCGCCCGCGCTGGTCGCTCAGCACCCAGCGCCAGCGGGTGGGGTCGAGATACTCCGTTGCGGCAAGCCGTAGCGGTAGGGTCATCACCTGCCTCCTGTATCTGGCGCTGGATGGGCTGGTTCCTCGCCTGGGTATGGGCAAGCAGGCAGGGCAGCTGCCTTCCGCCTCTACCCTATTGAACGCGGGATGGCGCTGAAATAGATCGCCAGGAGAGGCGGATTCTTGGGCGAGAACGTCGAGCACCGCTCGGCGGACATCCGTAGCCGGTTGGACGGTGGACCGACGACCGAATGTGCCCGCCCCCGCCACACGCACCGTGTGACGCGGCGCTGCCAGGGCCTGCATCGCACCGGCGCCGGGCGGCACCATGCGCCACACCCCAGGGCTACGTCAACGTCCTCCGCTGTGCACCATGCCCGGCGGCTGATGAACGTTGACTATTGATACGGGTCTGCTGGCCCCGCACCACACCCGGCGGGTCAACCCGCCGGCTATCCGTTCCGAAGGCCGCCTGCGCGGCCTGAACCCCAGCCCGCGCAGGCGGGCTTGGCAGAAGCTAGCCCGCTGCACCCCCGGCCTGCATACGTACAGGGCAAGAGCTGCTAAGATGTTCGTGTATAGATTCCTACACCCTGCGAGCACAGGGCCAGCGGCAGAAGAGGGGTTGCAGGGAGGGTTTTCCCTCCCTGGCCCTCCCACACCCTGCGGGCACAAGGCTAGCGGCAGCGGGGTAGGTTGCAGGGAGGGCTTACCCTCTGCGGTAGTGTTCAAGGATGCGTTTGCTGTGCTCAAAGCGGCAGCGGGGTAGGTTGCAGGGAGGGTAGCTCTCCCTGGCCCTCCCAGATTTCACAGTGGGGAGCATAGAGGGGGCGTGTATGGTAGCACAGGCGAGCCTGAACCAGCTGGCGAACGAGCGGCTGCTGGCTCCGTGGGCCTCGTGGCTAGATGGGCGGCGGCCGGCGGGTTTCTTCCGTCTGCCGATGACGGACGCGGCCGTGCGCTTCTACCGGGAGCACGGATTCCTGGTGATCGAGGGCGCGCTGGACGAGGCCGAGATCGAGGCGCTCAACGCCGAGGCGGCCCAGATCTGCCGCGGCGCGCGCGGCGCGGTGCGCGGCGTCACGCCCACTGCGGCGGACGAGCTGGACGAGGAAGTGATGCGGCGCTATCTGTGCATCCACTTCCCGCACAAGATCTCCGAGCACATGCGGCAAGCGCTGGCCCACCCTGCGATCGTGGACGTGCTCACCAACGTGATCGGGCCGAACGTCAAGTGCATGCAGTCCATGCTGTTCATCAAGGCCTCCGGCAAGCCGGGCCAGGCCTGGCACCAGGACGAGTACTTCATCCCGACGCGCGACCGCTCGCTTGCGGGCGCGTGGATCGCCATGGACGATGCGACGGTGGAGAACGGCTGCCTGTGGGTGATCCCCGGCTCGCATCGCCACGGGATCATCTGGCCACAGCGCGCGCACGAGGACCGGCGGTTCGACTGCACGGGCGAGGCGATCTCTTTCCCGTACACCGATGATGACGCCGTGCCGGTGGAGGTGCGCAAGGGCAGCGTCGTGTTCTTCAACGGCTACCTGCTCCACCGCTCGCTGCCGAACTATGCCCCCGCCGGCTTCCGCCGCTCGCTGGTGAACCACTATATGAGCGCGGAATCGCTGCTGCCGTGGTACGGCTTCGAGCCGGGCCAGCGGATCGCCACCGCCGACTACCGCGACATCGTGCTGGTGGCCGGGCGCGACCCGTACGCCTGGAAGGGCATCGAGGACCGTGCCGGCCCGCATGTCCGCCCGAGCGGCGAGGGTGGCTGCGGCAACCCGGAACGCAATGCCGAGGCAAAGGCGGTGATGTCCGCCGCGATGGGTCCGATGGGCGCCGCCGACGATGATGACGACGACCACGACGACTGAGCGGCTGGCGCCGATCTATCGCCGCAAGCGGGCGGGGAGAGGGTCGCCCACGCCCTCGCCCCGCCCGGTCGCACGATGGCGGGCGCTACCCGGCCCCGAGCGGCTTCGCCAACCGCGTGTCGCCCAGGCCGTACAGCGCGTAGTTGAGCGCCAGGACGTTGTGGTGCTCGTCGATGTACGACCGGCGCAGCTCCCACAGGATGTCGGCGGCGGGGCGGCCGGCGGCGAACTGCCGCCAGAACCGCTGAGCGAAGTCCTGTGCGAGCAGCTGGGGCGCCTTCACCTCCGTGCCGATGAAGGCCCGCGCCTTGCGCTTCTGGACGAAGTACGGGGCGAAACCGTCGTAGTAGAAAGCCTCCAGCGCCCCTCCCTCGCATGCGTTCAGGAAGACGAGCGGCTGGCGGCCCACTCCGTTCACCGGGCGGCGGTCCAGCTCCTCGAGCCGGGCCTCCGCCTGATCGCCGAAGATCAGGGAGACGTCCGTCGGTAGCCATGTCCTGCGCTCCCCGCGGTTCTGGCTGCCGTGGCAGTAGCAGTAGAGCATCGCCGCGTTCCAGGGCTGCTCCAGCGCCTCGACGGCCTTCGGGCCGCTCAGGATCGTGTGCGTGACGCCGCGGAGCTGGCGCTCGAGGAAGGCGATCTGGGCGGCGGTGAACCGCTCAAGCTCGGCGCCGCTGTGGAGCAGCAGGCGCATCACCGGCGATCTGGATGGTATCTTCGCCTTTGGGTACCTTCCCGGCAGCAGGACGCTGAGGGCGTAGCGGTAGCCCCAGAAGCCGGACCAGTCGAGCGTCTCGGCGGTGATGTCGCCCGGGGCGTCGTATAGCAGCGTCCACGGGACGATGAAGCGCGTGTCATCCAAATCGATCCGGATGGTGCTCCCGGCGGGAAGGGCGCGCAGATCGGCGGCGAGCTCACGCAGGCTCGCGCCGCCCTCCTCCCGAGACGTGAAGATCGCCGCCCACAGCACCTGGCCGGCCCTCGCCAGCGGCGCCACGGCCTGCCGCGCCAGGGACTCGTCGACGGCCAGGCGGTAGGGATCGGCGAACAGGTACCCGTCCTCGTCGCGGTAGAGGGCCACGTTCTCGAGCTCTTCCCGCAGCCGCTGCGTGGCGGCCTGCACGTACTGGATGGTCAGCGGTATCTCGTACCGCTGCTCGATCCGCCCGCCTTGCGATTCCACCGACGCGTGGATGTGGTAGCTCGCGGCATCGCCCGTCCGCACGAACAGCAGGCGCGCCGCACTCGGGGAGAGCTCCGTGTCATCCAAGGGGCGGCTGATGACCACGGTGTCGTCCGGCTCGTCGGGCTCCTCCGCCGGCACATCCGGCGATGTGATGGACTCCTGTGCCAGGGGCGCCGGATCCCGGCTGGCCGAGAGCGTCGCCGCGGCGGCTGAGCGCGGCGATCGTCGTGAGCCGGCGGGCGGCGCTTCCGCCTCTGCCGCCGCCACGTCCGCTGCGCCCTGCTCCCCCTCCTGCTGGGGCGCCATCGCCTCGATCGGCATGATCAGGTGCTGGACGTCCGCGCCGGTATCGCCGCGCTGGATGTTGATGTACAGGCGGCAGCGCCCGGCCGCGCGGGACATGACTTGAAACTCGGCCTCCTGCACCGTCTGGCCCGGGCGGGCGACGATCAGCGCAGGCTCCACCGGCTTGACGACCCAGTCCGGCGAGTCGGCCTCGACGGTGACGCGGAACTCGACGCGCGCGCGGTTCGGCGGGAAGCGGTAGGCGAACGGGGCGCTGGCCGCTCCCCGCCGCGGGTCGTCTTCCGGCCCGACCCACACCACCAGCGCGGCGCGGACGCCGGCGATCAGTGGCTGCCGGGGCGCGTAGCCGTCGAAGCGCGCGTGGACGTGCGCCGCCGCACGGGCCGCCGCCGTACGGTCGCCGGTGGCACGCGAGTTGGTAGGCTCCCCTTCGGTCACGCCCACGCGGCGGGCGGGTGGCGTCGGCCTGACCTGGATGGCGCCCGGCCTCCCGTATCCGCTCCCGCGGCCCGCGGGCAGGACGCCTGCGGCGACGATCTCCTGCAGGCCGGCGGCGAGCTGCGAGAGGTCGCGCGCGAGGTCGGCGGCAGCTGGGCCGGCGCGGCGCGCCGCGTTCGCCGCCGAGCGCAGGTCGCGGTTGGCCTCCACGAGCCTGCTCTGTTGAATGTGAGTCAGGTTGCGCGGCACCTGCGAGCGCCGGATCGCCGCAGCCAACACCGTGCGGATCTCGGTCAGGCTGCGCACGAGCAGCGCGCGCGTCTTGAACGGCAGGTGGTCCGCCTGGGATTCGAGCGCGGCGCGGATGCGGAACAGGCTGGCCTGATGCTCCTTGAGCGAGAACGAGGCCTCGCCCTTCTTGAGCGGCCCCCCGCCGGGCCCCGGGGTCACCGGGCCGGGCCGGGTCAGATCGTACAACGTCGTCATCCGGCCTTTCGGCGACGCGGGCTTCCCCGCACCGCCGTAACGGTAGATTCGCTTCGGCGACCGGCGTCGCCCGTGGGGCTCCCTCCGCTTCATGTGTCTCTCCAGCGGCAGATCGGCGGATCGCAGCGTCGCTTGGCTGAGGGCGCCACCTGTCAGACAGGCGGCGCGAACTGCTCCAGATCTGAGCGTGTAGGAGGGCTGACCGCGCCACGTCACCGCATCCACGCTTGCCAGGGTCTCCCGCTCGAGTGGTGCGCCACACCGATTCTGGGGTCTCACCCGATTCGCGGCTGTAGCCGGGCGTGCTGCCCATGAGCCGGCGAAACCGCCAATCCACGCGGCACCATCCGGGTGGTGGACCACGAGTGGTCAGCCGCACTGATACTGACGGATGCAAGGGGGGAACGGCCAGGGGCGGGTCCTCCCCGCACCGGGATCTCTCTGCTCACCAAGATTATACACCCCCCCTCGCATATCCTGCGCTCCTCCGCCGTGCGGTTGCATGGAACCCCCGGCCCGCCCCGTTCGTCACGATCGCAGTCTATAGATCCTGCTGGTGAACGGGCGACCAGATATGCAAAATCATCGCATGCGCTTGTTGCTCGCGCTGCTGCTCCCGGCCCTGCTGGCCGGCTGCGCAAACCAGGCCGGCACACCCACCCAGGGCGTCCCGGCCACGCCCCCGCCCGCGGCCACTCCGCCGCAGGCTGCCACGGCCACGCCCCCGTCGCTGCCCACGCCCTCCCCGCAGCTCTCCCCGACATCGGCCGTCACGGCCGAGTTGGGGCGGCCGTTCGAGCTGCGGGTCGGCCAGAGCGCCGTCGCCGGCCCGGTGATGCTGACGCTGCTCGGCATCACGAGCGACTCGCGTTGCCCGACGCGGGTGACGTGCGTCTGGGAGGGCGCGGCCGAGGCCAGCGTCCGCGTGGCGGTGGGCGGCCAGGACCAGGGGACGCATACGCTCACCCTCTTCGGGCAGAATCGCGAGGCCGCCGAGTCGAGCGCGCTACTGGCCGGCTACATCGTGCGCTTCGTCGGGCTCGATCCCTACCCGGCCGAGCCGCAGCCGATCCCGGCGGCGGACTACGTCGCGCGCTTCGTCGTGGAGCGCAGCACCCGCGCCTACACCCCCGTCGGTGACGGCACGTTCGAGGGGGTGATCGTCCCCGAGCAGGACGCCGATGCCTTCGACTCGCGCGCCGACGGCTACTGGACGCCCGTTGAGACCGACGTGCGCGCGCTGGAGGCCGGCCTGCCCGGGTTCCTCCACAGCGCCGCCGCCGAGCGCTCGCCGGAGCTCTGGCGCCGGCAGGCGGCCTACAAGCGCCAGTACGCCGGGCTGATCCGCGCGGGCCGCCGGCTGGTCTACGCCAGCTTCCTCTGCTCCACCCACGGCGACGACTGGCGACGCCAGGTGGTCGTCGTGCTGGATGGGGGCGACTGCTACTTCCAGCTGACCTACGACGTCGAGCGCGGCACGTACGGCGACCTGGTGATCAACGGCGAGGCGTGAGATACGGTTCGCTGTGGGATGCTGGACAGCGGATAGGGGGCGGATAAGCGGATTCGCGCGCATGCGTGAGCCTGTTTGAAACGGGGAGCGTGAGGGTTTCACCCCTCACCCATCCCTCCCCTGCCCGCTGCGCAGCTGGGAGCTCTTTCCGTATTACAATGGCCTCCGGCGGCGCCCCACGCGGGGGTTGCGCCCGAACGCGCTTCAGCGTGTTTCGTGTATCAGCAAGGGGTTTCAGCCCCGAGTGACCCGGAATGGGGAGGCAACCATGGAGATCCGCTTCGACGGCCAGGTGGTGCTCATCACTGGGGCGAGCACCGGGATCGGCGCGGCGCTCGCCCGCGCCTTCGGCGCCGCCGGCGCCAGCGTCGTCGTCCACTACCACCGCAGCGCCGCCGCTGCTGCGTCCGTTGCGCACGACATCGAGGCCGCCGGCGGCCAGGCGCTCCTCGCCCAGGCCGACGTGGTCGACTCGGCGCAGCTCGCGGCCGTGCGCGACGCGGCGTTGGCGCGCTTTGGCAGGGTGGACGTGCTGATCAACAACGCCGGCAGCATGGTGCGCCGCACGCCGGTGGTCGAGTCCGACGACGCGCTAGTCCGCGAGGTGCTGGATGTCAACTTCACCTCCACCGTCGCCATGTGCCGGCTGGTGGCGCCGATCATGCGGCAGCAGGGCCGCGGCGCGATCATTAACGTCACCTCGGTGGCGGCGCGCCACGGCGGCGGCGGCGGCGCGGTGCTCTACGCCGCCAGCAAGGGTGCGGTCAGCACCTTCACGCGCGGGCTGGCGAAGGAGCTCGCGCCGCACCGCATCCGCGTGAACGCGCTCTCGCCCGGCGTGATCCTGACGCCGTTCCACGAGCGGTTCACCAACCAGCAGCAGATGGACGCGATGGTGGCCACTATCCCGCTCGGCCGCGCCGGCACCCCCGAGGAGTGCGTCGGCGCGGCGTTCTTCCTGGCGTCCGACGCGCTGAGTGGCTACGTGACCGGCCAGGTGATTGAGGTGAACGGCGGGCAGCTTATGCCCTGATCTCCTCCAGCACGGTCTGCGCCACGCGCTCCGCTGCCACACCGCGCGCCCGCAGCGGCGCACGGTAGTCCCGCTCCAGATCCGGCACCGTCGCCCGCAGCAGCCGCGTGCCCGGTGCGAGCGGGCGCAGGGTGAAGCCGCCTAGCGCCGCCGGCAGCACCGCCGCGTCGCCGCGCCCCAGGTGGAGCGCGCCCCCCGCCCAGGCCAGCTCGGCCGCACCGTCCAGCAGCGTGTGGATTTCGAAGGTGCCCGCGTGGGTCACCCCCTCGTGCGGCGCCGGGAGCACCCAGCGCTCCAGTGCGAACAGCGGGCAGGCCACCAGCAGATCGCGCCCCTCGCCGAGCGGCAGGGGCGGCACCGTGCCGCGCGGCGCCGGCTGGTAGTCCATCACGTCCAGCGACTTCTCGATGTGCAGCTCGCGCGGCTGCCCGGTGCGCGCGTCCCGTCGGCCGTAGTCGTACACCCGGTAGGTCAGGTCGGACTTCTGCTGGATCTCGAACAGCACGATGCCGGCGTTGATCGCGTGGACCGTGCCGGCCGGCACGAACACGGTGTCGCCGGCCGCCACCGGCAGCCGGCGCATGAGCGCCTCGACCCTGCCGGACACGATGGCGGCCTGCATCTCGGCCCGGCTGCTGGGGCGTTCCAGCCCGTAGATCACCTCCGCCCCCGGCGCGGCACTCAGGATGTACCAGGCCTCCGTCTTGCCGTGGAAGCCGGTGGCCGCCTCGCGGCTGTGGGCGTAGGCGTCGTCCGGGTGCACCTGGATGGACAGCCGGTCGGCTGCGTCGATGAACTTCGCCAGCAGCGGGAAGTCCGCGCCGTAGCGCTCAGCGGTGCGCGTGCCTACCAGCGCCGCGCCGCGCTCGCGCGCCACCTCGGCGAGCGTACGGCCAGCCAGCGGGCCGTTCACCACCGGGTTCGTGTCGTACACCAGCCAGACCTCGCCGAGCCGCTCGGGGCGCGGCTCCGGCAACCCCAGCCAGGCCGCCAGGCGATCGCCGCCCCAGATCGGCTGCACCATGTGCGGGCGCGTCAGCAGCGGGTAGAGAACCATCGTGGGCCTCCTCGCGGGGAGAGCCAGGGGCGGAGCCCGGCCTTGCCCTCCCGCCAAACGAACGGCGTATGCGGATTATAGCCGCGGCGTCAACACGAACCTGCGGCAACCCCCGCTTAACCATTTCGCTCCAATTTGTCCTCTGTTCTGTGCCTTGCCCGCGCCGCGCTGCCCCGATTGTCGCGACGCGGCGCGGTCGCGCCATGTTCTTACACCTCGGGCCGTAGCCGGAGACGAGCGACCATGAACAGCGACGACCTTCCGCGGCGAGGAGACGCTCGTCTTCCAACTCGGCGAGGGGAACCTACGGCCGCAGCGCTTCCAGCAGCGCGTACGGCTCGGCCTCCCCGTCGCGCCCGCGCTGCTACAAGAACCCGTAGATCAACTCGCAGCCGGACAGGGTGGGGTCCTCGTCCAGCCGTATCGTCGCCTCGCCCGCCGCGATGCCCGCTGCGCCGCAGCGCAGTACACTGAGCAACGACACCGCGTTGCACCGTGCGCCGTGTACCGGGCGACGGGTCCTGCGCCCGAACCGGCACGACTCCGTTGGGAACGTGGAGCCGTTTCCGCGCCTGCCTGCGCTGTGTGCCGTACGGTCATTGTACTACAGTGCGAACAGACGTTCAAGGAGCTGCCATGGCCGCATGCCCCCGCTGCCTTCAGGCGGCGGGGGCATGCGGCGGTTTTTATGGTACCCAATCTAGTCGTTCTGCGAGAGATCGGCGATGCACAGATGCTCACGATCGGTGCGCAAGAGAACCTCCAGCGCCAGGATCTCGACCCACTCGAGGAGGCACAGATCATCGCCTGGGCCGAGCAGTGCCGTCTGCTCCAGATAGAGATACCGAGCGCGGTCCCCATTCCATAAATATGGACGAGATCGCTCGTGGCGATGTGGCGGAGCAGCTTGCTGATCCGACGACCAATGAGCTATTGCAGGAAGCTGCTGTCGTGCTAGCCGTGGTCGCTCAGCAGCGTGCTCGTCTTCGTCGTGATAGCGCAGCGCTCGACGTACTCGATCACATGCGGCGTAATCTTGCACTCATTGGGCAGGAGTTGGAATCGCACCGTCGGCTTGACTAGCACGCCTGTCCTGGATGTGTCGGAGCGATATGGGCATACGTGCTGAAGCGCGCATTACGACGCGTTGCCTCACACCTTGTTTGCACGTGCCCAACCAGGAGCGCCCAATGATAAAGCCTGGATCACAGGTACCAAAGGCGGCGTGAATCATCAACACCGGCCCACACCTACCCGAGCATCAGTTCTCCGCGCAGCCCTGATTTGCTATACTTCCTGCAACGCTGTCTCTGCTCAACCACCGGTGAACGATCGCAATGCCCTTGCTCGCCACGAAGCTCTTTCGCCCGCCGCCCCGGCCCGGCACCGTGCTCCGCCACCAACTGTTCGCACGGCTCAGCGAGGGGCTGGCGTGCAAACTGACACTGATTGCTGCGCCGGCTGGCTCTGGCAAAACCACGCTGGTCAGCGCCTGGGTCGCTGCGGCCGACCTGCCGGCCGCCTGGCTGTCGCTCGACCCTGACGACGGCGAGCCCGTCCGTTTTCTCAGCTACGTCCTCGCCGCGCTCCAGACGGTTCGGCTAGATCTCGGCAGCACCATCGTGGCCGCGCTCCAATCCCCACAGCCCCCGCCAGTCGAGACACTCCTCGCCGACCTGCTCAACGCGCTCGCCGCCCTTCCCGAGCGGCTCATCCTCGTTCTCGACGACTACCACGTCATCGACTCGGACCAGGTCGACCGCGCGCTCGCCTTCCTGGTCGCCCATCTCCCGCCTCAACTCCACCTGGTCATTGCCACCCGCGAGGATCCGGCGCTGCCGCTGGCGCAGCTGCGCGCCCGCGGCCAGGTGAGCGAGCTCCGCCTCGCCGAACTGTGCTTCGCCACCGACGAGGCGGCGACCTTCTTCGCCGAGGCGATGGGCCTGCGGCTGGCTGAAGCTGAGGTTGCCGCGCTGGTGGAGCGCACTGAGGGCTGGGCCGCCGGCTTGCAGCTGGCCGGACTGTCTCTGCGCAGCCAGGGTGACCCCGCCGGCGTTATCCGGTCGTTCGCAGGCAGTCAGCGCTTTGTGCTCGACTATTTGCTCGAAGAAGTGCTCCAACAGCAGCCCACGCTGCTCCAGCAGTTCCTGCTACGCACGTCAGTGCTTGACCGGCTCTGTGGCCCGCTGTGTGACGCGGTCCTCGCCATGCCCGTCGGCACCGGGCAGGCGACCCTTGAAGCCATCGAACGCGCCAATCTGTTCCTCGTTCCACTGGACGACCAGCGTTGCTGGTATCGCTACCACCATCTGTTTGGCGAACTGCTGCAGCACCGCCTCCCGCAGGAGGCGGCCATGGACGCGGGTGCGATCGCCACGCTCCACCTCCGGGCGAGTGGCTGGTATGAGGCCCAGGGTCTGATGCTTGAGGCGCTGCACCACGCCGCTGCGGCCGCCGACCCCGCTCGGGTCGCCGCGCTGGCCGAGCGCGCCTGGGCGCACATGGACAGCAGCTTTCAGGCGGCCGCATGGTGCCGCCGGGTGGGCCAACTCTCGGAGGAGGTGCTGCGCGTCAGGCCGGTGCTGTGCACCCAGTACGCCTGGGCGCTGATGGATACCGGCCAGACCGAGGCTAGCGAGGCCTGGCTGCGCCACGCCGAGCGCTGGTTGTCCGCTGCGGACAGCATGGGGTCTACGTCGCACGACGAAATGGCGTCCATGGTGGTGGTCGCCAGCGAGTTGCTGCCCAGCTTGCCGGCGCGGATCGCCGCCGCCCGCGCCTACCTGGCCCAGAGCCGCGGCGATTTCGTCGCGGCCCAGCAGTATGCCGCCACCACGCGGGACCTTAGCGCTGAGACGGAGCCGCTGCTGCACGCCCAGGCGACCGTGCTGGCGGGGGTGAGCCATTGGGCTACCGGCGCCCTTGAGGCAGCCTACAGCGCATTCGCCGCGTGGGTCGAGCACACGCGCGAGACTGGCAATCTTGCTTTCGCTCTGGCCAGTGGCTTCTACCTGGCGGAGATTCGGCTTGCCCAGGGTCAGCTGCGCGAGGCGGCCCGCCTCTACCGGCAGTTCCTCAGCCTGGTACCCGCCGATCACGAGGCCCTCAGGATGGCGGCCCCACACCTGCACCTGGGCCTGGCCGTGATTGCCCACGAGCAGGGCGATGCTCAGGCCGCCACGTTGCACCTGCGCGCCAGCAAAGAGCAGGGCGAGCAGGCCGCCTTGATCGACTGGCCCTTTCGCTGGCGTCTGGCCCAAGCCCGGATCGAAGAGTCGTCCGGCAACTGGGAGGCCGCCCTTGATCTGCTGGATGCGGCCGAGCGGCGCTATCTCCCCAACCCCGTCCCGAACCTGCGCCCCGTCGCGGCGCTCAAGGCGCGGGTGTACCTGCGGCAGGGCAATCTCCCCGCCGCAACGGCATGGGTCGCAGCGTGCGGCGTCACCGCCACGGACGCCCTGAGCTATCAGCGTGAGTTCGAGCATATCATCCTCGCGCGCGTGCTGTTAGCGAAGCTGACGCACAGCGTTATCGCCCGCTCTCGCCGCGAGCACGTCGCCAGCGATCAGCACAACGCGCTGGATCTCCTCACGCGACTGCTTGCGGCAGCGGAGGCTGGCGGCAGGATCGGCAGCCAGATCGAGATCCTGCTGCTCCAGAGCCTCGCCCACGAGGCCCTGGACGATAGTGGGCAGGCACGCATCCCGCTGCAACGTGCGCTGGCTCTAGCCGAGCCGGAGGGGTACGTCCGGCTATTTACAGACGAGGGCGCACCACTGGCACGGCTGCTGGAACGGGAGAGGGAAGCGGGCGGAGGGATGCAGCCGTACCTTCAGCGCTTACAGGCAGCCTTCGCGACCCGGCTGACAGCGCATCCTGCATCCCTCGCCCTCCACCCTGCGGTGGAGCCGCTCACCGCACGTGAGCGCGAGGTGCTGCGCCTGATCGCCGAGGGGCTCAGCAACCAGGAGCTTGCCGCACGGCTGCACCTCTCGCCCCAGACGGTCAAGGTGCATACGCGCAACATCTACAGCAAGCTTGGGGTTGCGAGCCGCACTCAAGCGGTTGCCAGAGGCCGGGATCTCGGCTTCCTGGAGCGATCGTGATACCTCCCAAGAACTGCGAAAATCGCCCCTGCTGTTCAGGAGTAGGCAGCAGCCGGTAGCGGTATGCTTTCTGGTGGGTGCTCATCGTCATTCGCTCATCTGTTCGTGTAACGGCAGTATACCACATCCGCAGCGCCGCGAGCCACAGCCACCGTGCGGTGCACGGTGGCTCTTTGCACCCAGCCATAGCGCGTTGTGCATACATACCCCCTCAAATACCACCGCGGTGGTACGCCATGCGTGCCGTCGGGTGCTATCGTGGAGATGTTCGAGCGCGTGGGCTGCGATGAAGCGTTGAGCATCATCGGATGCTGGCCCCCACCATGCGGGAACCTGCCGCGCAGGAGTGCGAGTCGATCAGGCCGCGCTGCATGGCGTGCTCAAGCGAGTGCGTGCAGATACGTCAGACGCCAACCGGCAACGCGACGCACGCCCTTTAGAAAGGTGGTTCATCTTTGGTAGCGTCTCCGCTGTAGTTCAACTCCCGAGGAACAGCATGGCGACCGCAATTCCATGCAGGACCCTTCAGCACACTTTCCGACATCATTCAGGACAAGGACTAAAATGAGAACCCAAACAGCAGAACTCACCACGCTAGAGGACCGGCAGATCCCGGTCCAGGCGAAGCTCGCAGCAGCATGGACCAGCTTCATGTTCCTCTACATCTACGTCGACTACTTCCACCTGTACAAGCCCGGGGCCATCGACGACATCCGGGCCGGTGTCGTCTTTGAGTTCGACATCAGCCCGACGTTTTTGACCACTGTCCTCGCGCTCGTGGCCATCCCGGCCCTCATGATCCTGCTCTCGATGACACTGCCCGCCCGTGCGAACCGCGCAACGAACCTCGTCGTGGCATCGCTTGAAATCCCCTTCGCGGCCTTCAACGCAGCAGGGGA
Organism: Roseiflexaceae bacterium; assembly: GCA_035559635.1. Lineage (GTDB taxonomy): Bacteria > Chloroflexota > Chloroflexia > Chloroflexales > Roseiflexaceae > CALJIC01. The sequence goes on along the minus strand of DATMBA010000469.1, from coordinate 4,747 downwards.
GTCCTGGGACTGGGCCTACTTCTACGGCCTCTCCATCGGACTCGAGGTGCTGCTTCTGGCTTTCATCCTGCGCTCTGCCTGGACCTGGCCCCGCGCGGCCTCACCGTCGATGCCAGACCTCATCGAACCCAACCGGTCGCAGATCCAGATGGGACGGTAGGCACAGGCTTCGATCCGAACCGCCGGTCTGACCAAGAACTTCGGCGATCTCCGGGCCGTCAACGAGATCGATCTCGACCTGCCCGAGGGTGGGGTGGCCGGGTTCGTCGGTCCGAACGGTGCGGTTCAACAACGGCACCATCCGGATGCTGTTTCTTACCGAACCGAACCGGCTCAAGGTGCTCGCCGGCAAGATCCTTGCGCTCACGACCTCCATCGCGGCCGCGATGGAGGTCGTGAGCGCCTGATTAACCACGCACTGGCGGAGGAGCACCTGTTCAGTGCACCGGTCGAGGATCGTTTAGCGGGCAGCGCCCGCGTATTTGAAAAGTATTGGTACTAGAGGCGTGCAGGATTCGCATCTCACCTGCGAATCATACCGCCGGGCCGCGTTCCGTGCTATGATCGCGCATATGGCTGGGTCAAAGAGAGGGTCCAGCGGAGGGCGTGGCCCTCCCATCAGCACCCTCGCCGGAGGTGCCCGATGGCCCGCGCGCAACAGAACAGCCGCCCTACACGGCTCGCCCGCGCCAGGCGCCTGGCCGCCCGGGTGCTGGGGGCGTGCCTGGCGGCGCTACTGCTTGCCGCCGCTGCGCTGTGGGCCACCACCGACCTGCCGGCCCCCGCGCGGCTGCGCGCCGAAGCCGCGCGCGGCAGCACCCGCATCCTGGACCGCCACGGGCGCCTGCTATACGAATTGCCCGGCCCGCTCGGCACGACGCGCCGCCCGGTGCCGCTCGCTGAGGTGCCGCTCGCCCTGCGCCAGGCCACCGTGGCCGTGGAGGACGCCGGCTTCTATACCAACTCCGGCGTGGAGCCGCGCGGCGTGGCGCGCGCCGCGTGGGACAACCTGCGCAGCGGCCGCGTCGTCGCTGGCGGGTCCACCATCACCCAACAGCTCGCGCGCAGCTCCCTGATGGACCCCGCGCTCGCCGGCCAGCGGACCCTCGAGCGCAAGCTGCGCGAGGCCACGCTGGCGCTCAAGCTCACCGTGGCCTACTCCAAGGACGAGATCCTCGAGCTGTACCTCAACCACACCTTCTACGGCCGCCAGGCGGTGGGCGTCGAGGCGGCGGCGCGGCGGGTGTTCGGCAAGCCAGTGCGCGACTTGGACCTGGCGGAGTGTGCGCTGCTGGCTGGGCTGCCGCAGGCGCCCTCGCGCTACGACCCGCTGGCGCACCCGGAGGCGGCGCTTGCCCGGCGCGCCCAGGTGCTGCAGGCCATGGTGCGCGCCGGCTTCATCACGCCAGCCCAGGCCGCCGCTGCATCGGCCGAGCCGCTCCAGCTCGCCGACGGGCCGCCGCCGCTGCGCGCGCCGCACTTCGTGCAGTACGTACTCGGCCAGCTGGCGCGCGACCTCGGCCAGGAGGCGCTGGCGCGCGGCGGGCTGACCGTCACCACCACACTCGACCTTGGCCTGCAGGAGGTGGCGCAGGAGGCGCTGCGCCGCCAGATCGCGTTCCTCGGCCGCCCGCACGATGGCCGGCCGGACCACCAGGCGCGCAACGGCGCCGTGGTGGTGCTGGACCCGTCCGATGGCGCGATCCTGGCGATGGTGGGCAGCCCGGACTTCTCCGACGTGGCCAGCCAGGGGCAGGTGAACGCGGCGCTCGCCCTGCGCCAGCCCGGCTCGGCGATCAAGCCGCTCACCTACGCTGCGGCGCTGGAGCGCGGCTGGACACCGGCCACCACCATCCTCGACGTGCCCACCTCGTTCGTGACGCGCGAGGGGCGCCGCTACGCGCCGCAGAACTACGACCGCGCCTTCCATGGGCCGCTCTCGTTGCGCGAGGCGCTCGCCACATCCTCGAACGTGGCCGCGGTGCGCACGCTGGAGGCGGTGGGCCTGCCGGCGCTGCTGGACATGGCCGCGCGCCTCGGCATCACCACCCTCGGCCGGGACAGTGCGCGCTACGGTCTGGCGCTCACCCTCGGCGGCGGCGAGGTGACGCTGCTGGAGTTGACGGCCGCCTACAGTGCGTTCGCCAACGGCGGGCGGCGGGTGATGCCGTATGCCATCCTGGATGTGGCGGCGCCGGGCGACCAGCGACCAGCGATCAGCGGCCAATGGCCAGCGACCGGGGATGAGAGCGCCGGCGCTACGATATCGGACGTTGAAGCCGGTACAGGCCAGCGTTCGTCGTCCGTCGGTCATCGACCGTCGGTCGTCGCGCTCGACGCGCGCGTAGCATACCTCATCACGGACATCCTGAGCGACCCGTACGCGCGGATGCGCGCCTTCGGCGCCCGTGGTACGCTGGACGTGGGGCGCTCGGCGGCGGTCAAGACCGGCACCACCACCGACTGGCGCGACAACTGGGCGGTGGGCTATACACCGGACCGGGCGGTAGGGGTGTGGGTGGGCAACGCGGATGGGCGGCCGATGGAGCAGGTGAGCGGGCTGACCGGGGCCGGGCCGGTGTGGCGCCAGGTGCTGATCGCTGCTCACCGCGACCTGCCGCCGCGCCCGTTCCCGCGCCCGCCGGGCATCGTGGAACTGGCGGTGTGCGTCGAGGGCGGCCTGCTGCCCTCGCCCGCCTGCCCCGCTACGCGCGCCGAGCGCTTCGTGGCCGGCACGCAGCCCACCCGCCCGGACGACACACACCTGACGCTGCGGGTGGACGCGGCGCTGGGCTGCCGTGTGCCGGACGGTTACCCGGCCGCGCGCACGGTGACGCGCACGTTCCGCCTGCTCCCGCCGGAGGCCGAGCCGTGGGCGCTGGAGGCCGGCCTGCCGCGCCCGCCGCGGGAGGTATGTGCGCCGTGGGCCGCCGAGGAGCCAGCAGCCAGGAGCCAGCAGCCAGGAGCCAGCAGCCAGGAGACCGGAACACCTACGTTTGACCCGATGTCTCGTGTCTCGTGCCTCGCCTCTCGTCTCTTGTGTCCGCCATCACATGGATCGGCGCCTATGGTCCTCGCCCCCGCTCCCGGCGCGTCCTTTGCGCTCGCGCCAGGGGTGCCACCGGAGCGCCAGCGGATCGAGTTGCTGGCGGCCGCGCCCCCCGGCGCGGCGGAGGTGACGATCTACGTGGACGACCTGCCGTTGGCGACTTTCGCGCGGCCGCCGTACCGGGCGCTGTGGGCGCTGCGTCCGGGCCAGCACCGGGTATGGGTCGAATCGCGCGACGGGCGCGGCGTCGTCAGCAGGAGCGACGAGGTGGTGTTCGCGGTGCGGTAGGGAGTAGCGGATAGGGAGCGGATGAGCGGAGAGGATGCCCCGCGCCCCGCTGGCAGCAACACGAGGCGGTACGGCAGAGAGGGAGAGGCGCACGGTTTGGAGCTGGAGACCATTCTGTTGCTGGCGGCCGCTGCGGCCATCCACGCCAGCTGGAACCTGCTCTCGAAGCAGGCACTGGACAAGCAGGTCTTTCTGTGGCTGGTGACGGTGGCAGCCGGGCCGCTGTTCCTGGTGCCGGCGCTGCTGGCGTACGAGCCGATCGGCCCGGCGGGCTGGCTGTTCGTGCTGGCCTCGGGGGCGCTGCAGGTGCTCTATACCCTGCTCCTGGGCCGCGCCTACCAGCAGGGCGACCTGTCGCTGGTGTACCCGCTGGCGCGCGGCAGCGCCATTCTGGCGGTGACAGTGTTGGGAGCGCTGGCGCTCGGCGAGGGGCTGACGCCGGGTGGGGCGCTGGGGATCGCGCTGGTGGCGGCGGGGATCTACACGGTGCACCTGCGCGCGCTGGACCTGCGCAGCGCCGCCGGGCCGCTGCGGGCGCTGCGCGAGCCGGCCTCGTGGAGCGCGCTGCTCACCGGGGCGGTGATCGCCTCGTACTCGACGGTGGACAAGGTGGGAGTGGCGCACGCGCCGCCGTTCGTGTACGTCTACCTGGGGCTGCAGGTGTGCGCCCTGCTGCTGGCGCCGCTGATGCTGCGACGGCGCGCGGCGATCGTGGCGGAGTGGCGCAACGGCCCGCTGCGCATCCTGGCGGTGGCGGCGATGAACCTGCTGGCCTACACGCTGGTGCTCGTGGCGATGCAGAGTAGCCGCGTCAGCTACGTGGCCTCGGTGCGCGAGATGTCGGTGGTGTTCGCGGCGGCACTCGGGACGCTCGTGCTGCGCGAACCGTTCGGCCGCCAGAAGGTGGCCGGCGCGCTGCTGATCTTCGCGGGAATCGTGTCGATCGCGGCGGCGAAGGGGTAGAACGGAGCCTTGTCATCGGAAGGGGAGCGGCGGGAGCGGCGGGGGTGTACCAGCGCGGAGGGAGCGGCGGGAGCGGCGGGAGCGGCGGGGGTGTGCCAGCGCGGCGGGAGCGGCGGGAGCGGAGGGGTGTACCAGCGCGGAGAGGGCCAGCGGTTTGGCGGTATCTGGACGGGGGATGTGCGGCGTGCTGGAACTGAGCGACTATCGGCGGATCATGGGTGAGGAGTGTGGAGGCAGCGCGAGTAGGCCGCTCGGCGCTATGCGGCGCGCCTGGTGCGCCCAGTGCGTCCGGTCCCGCCACTCCGTTCTCTCCGTTCTCCCTCCGGTGCCAAGGCTCCGTTCCCTCCGCGCCCCCTCCGTTGCCCACTCCGTTCTCCCTCCGGTGCCAAGGCTCCGTTCCCTCCGCGCCCCCTCCGTTGCCCACTCCGTTCTCCCTCCGGTGCCAAG
>DATMBA010000468.1:0-8161 GCA_035559635.1 Roseiflexaceae bacterium | reverse complement strand
CGCCCTCCCCTAAAACCCCACCCCTACTTTAGCTTTCAGCGCAGCGCGCTATATTATGTGCGCAACGGGCAGAGGCAGGTATGCGGGCCACACGTACGCTCGGGCGGTTTCTCGCCCCCTACTGGCGCTGGGCGGTGCTCGCGCCGCTCCTGATGGCGCTCGAGGTGGCGATGGATCTGCTGCAGCCGCGGCTGATCCAGCGTATCATCGACCAGGGGATCGCGCAGCGCAACATGGACGTGGTGGTCTCCACCGGCCTGCTGCAGCTGGGCGTGGCGGCGGTGGGGCTGCTAGGCGGCCTGGGCTGCGGGCTGTTTGCCGTCATGGCCGGCCAGGGCTTTGGCGCGGATCTGCGCGGCGCCCTGTTCACCAAGGTCCAGTCGCTCTCCTTCGGCAACCTGGACCGGCTGGAGACTGGCGCCCTGATCACGCGCCTCACCAACGACGTGACACAGGTCCAGGAGCTGGTGATGATGTTGCTGCGCATCATGGTGCGCGTGCCGCTGCTGCTCCTCGGCAGCCTGGTGATGGCGGTGATCACCAGCCCGCAGCTGGCGCTGATCTTCCTGGTGCTTGTGCCGCTGATCGTCGCCGTATTAGTGTGGATCATCAATGTCACCTTCCCCATGTTTGGCGAGGTGCAGCGGCGGCTGGACGCGCTCAACACGGTGATGCAGGAGAACCTGGCCGGTGTGCGGGTGGTCAAGGCCTTCGCGCGCGGGGCGCACGAGCGCGCACGCTTTTCCCACGCCAACGACCGCCTGATGGCGCAGAATATCATCGCGCTGCGCACGGGCGCGGCCACCATGCCGTTCATGATGCTGGCGATGAACGGCGGCGTGGTGGCGGCGCTCTGGTTCGGCGGCGTGCAGGTGAGCGCGGGCGGCCTGCAGGTGGGCCAGCTGGTGGCCTTCATCAACTACCTGACGCAGACGCTGATGTCGCTCATGATGATCAGCATGCTGGTGATGCGCTTCGCCCGCGCCGAGGCCTCCGCGGCCCGCATCCAGGAGGTGCTGGCGAGCGAGCCGGAGGTGCCCGCCAGCGCGGCCGCCGTCTCGCTCGCCCGCCCCGCCGGCCGCGTGGCCTTCGAGGGCGTTAGCTTCGGCTACGCCGACCGAGGGCCGACGACCGAGGACCGAGGACCGGGGATGAGCGCTCCTCTGCACGCAGCGCTCAGCACTCGTCCTCCGCCCGCCGGCGACCTGGTGCTGAAGGATATCTCGTTCGTGGTCGAACCGGGGCAGACGGTGGCGATCCTGGGCGCCACCGGCGCCGGCAAGTCCAGCCTGGTGAACCTCATCCCGCGCTTCTACGACGTGAGCGCCGGCCGCGTCACGCTCGACGGCGTGGACGTGCGCGAGCTGGACGAGGCCACGCTGCGCGCGGCCGTCGGCGTGGCGCTGCAGGAGTCGCTGCTGTTCAGCGGCACCATCCGCGACAACATCCGCTACGGGCGGCCGGAGGCGACGGAGGAGGAGGTGGTGGCTGCCGCCAGGCTCGCCCAGGCGCATGAGTTCATCAGCCGCCTGCCGGACGGCTACGACTCGCTGGTGGGCCAGCGCGGCGTCAACCTGTCCGGCGGGCAGAAGCAGCGCATCGCTATCGCCCGCGCCCTGCTGCTCAACCCGGCCGTGCTGGTGCTGGATGACGCCACCAGCGCGGTGGACGTGGCCACCGAGGCGCGCATCCAGTCCGCGCTCGCCAGCCTGGAGCGCCGCCCGACGCGCATCGTGGTGGCGCAGCGCATCAGCGCCGTGCTCGCCGCTGACTCCATCCTGGTGCTGGACGACGGGCGGGTGGTGGCCCAGGGCACGCACGCTGAGTTGATGGAGCGCAGCCCGATCTACCGCGAGATCTACGAGTCTCAGATGGACAACGGAGCGATCATCCATGACTGACCAGCGCCAGCGCCCCGCGGCAGCCGACCTGCCGCCCCTCATAGGCGGGCGCTTCGGGCCTGGCCCGCGCGGTATGATGGGCGGCACGGTGGAGAAGCCACGCGACACGCGCGGCACGCTGCGGCGCCTCTGGGGCTACCTGCGCCACCAGCGCACCGCTCTGATCGCCGCCGTCCTGCTTGTGGTGGCCACCAGCGCCCTCACCATCCTCGGCCCGTACCTCATGGGCCTGGCGATCGACGGCTATCTGACCGGCGGGGACCTGCCCGGTCTGGCGCGCATCTGTGCGCTCATGGCCGTGACCTACCTGCTCGCCGCGGCGCTCACCTGGCTGCAGACCTACGTGATGGCCGGGGCGGCCCAGCGCACGGTGCGCGACATCCGCGACGATCTGTTTGGCCGGCTGCAGGCGTTGCCGCTGCGCTTCTTCGATCAGCGCGCCCATGGCGACCTGATGAGCCGCCTGACCAACGACGTGGAGAGCGTCAACCAGGTGCTGGCCGACGGCGTGGTGCAGATCGTCTCCGGCGTGCTCGGTATGGTGGGCGTGGCGGCCGTGATGCTGGCGCTCAACGCGCCGCTGGCGGCCGTCAGCATCGTGGCGATCAGCGGCATGACCCTCGCGCTCAACCGCTGGCTCGCGCCGCGCATGCGCAGCGGCTTCCGCGCCCAGCAATCCGCGCTCGGCGCGCTCAACGGCCTGATCGAGGAGACCATCACCGGCCAGCGGGTGGTCAAGGCCTACCACCGCGAGCCGGTGGTGATCGCCCAGTTCGCCGCGGCCAACCGCGCGCTGCGCGAGTCTGCCACACGTGCGCAGGTGCTGGCCGGCTTCATCGGCCCGCTGATGAACGTGGTGGGCAATTTGAGCCTGGCGGTGGTGGGTGGTGTGGGTGGCTGGATGGCCGTGCAGGGCCTGGCCACCGTCGGCACGATCGCCAGTTTCATCACCTACACGCGCCAGTTCGGGAGGCCACTCAACGAGCTTGCCAACCTCTACGGCGCCCTCCAGTCGGCCGTGGCCGGCGCCGAGCGGGTGTTCGCGGTGATCGATGAGCCGCCGGAGGCCGATTCGCCCGACGCGCGGCCGCTCGGCCAGATACGCGGCGAGGTGATCTTCGAGCACGTCACCTTCGGCTACGTGCCGGGCGTGCCGGTGCTGAGGGACGTGAGCCTGCGCGCCGCCCCCGGCCAGACCGTGGCGCTCGTCGGGCCAACCGGCGCCGGCAAGACCACCGTGGTGAACCTGTTGACGCGCTTCTACGATGTGGACGCCGGCCGCATCACGATCGACGGGTGGGACATCCGGCAGATCGCCAGGGACGACCTGCGGCGGCAGTTGGGCATCGTGCTGCAGGATACCTTCTTATTCAGTGGCACGGTGCTGGAGAACATCCGCTACGGGCGGCCGGAGGCCACCGAGGAGGAGGTGCTGGCGGCGGCACGGCTCGCCAACGCCGACCAGTTCATCCACCGCCTGCCGCAGGGCTACCACACCCAGCTCTCGGAGCGCGGCAGCAACCTGAGCCAGGGCCAGCGGCAGCTGCTCGCCATCGCGCGCGCCATCCTGGCGGACCCGAAGATCCTGATCCTGGACGAGGCCACCAGCAGCGTGGATACGCGCACCGAGCAGCACATCCAGGAGGCGATGCTGCGCCTGATGGCCGGCCGCACCAGCTTCGTGATCGCCCACCGCCTCTCCACGATCCGTGAGGCGGACCAGATCCTGGTGGTCAACCAGGGGCAGATCGTGGAGCGCGGCACGCACGCGGAGTTGCTGGCGGCGCACGGGTTCTACGCCGCGCTCTACGCCGGCCAGTTCGAGCGGGACACGGTGCTGCAGCCGTGAAGCAGCTCTCAGAGCCTGTTTGACGAGGGGAGCGTGAGGTTTTACCCCTCACCCATCCCTCGTCCGCCCGTGCGCAGTGGCGGGCGGGGGAGATGCGGAGGCCTGTGGCCCCCACGGCCCCCGGCCGGGAGGCTTTTCAAACAAGCGCTCAGGCTATCTGGAGTCGTTCTCTAGCAACTCCAGGATCGCGCCGAGCTGTGGCGCCGAATCGACGTAGGCGTAGCGCCCGCCGGTGTACTCGCCGCGCTGCACCAGCGGGATGCCTTTCGCGCTCAGGTAGGCGAGCCGCTCGGACATGCCCTGGATGTGGAAGGCGATGTGGTGCAGGCTGTCGCCGTGCCGGTCGAGATGATCCTTCCAGGTGCTTGGCTCGTCGAGCGGCTCGATCAGCTCCAGGTCGACCTGCCCGAGGTGAAAGAACGCGAGCTTCGCCCGCGCAGGGGTCGGCGCCCCCATATACTCGGTCCGGGCACGTTCCACCGGGTCGGTCAAGCGTATCTCCGGCACCGGCAGCCCTAGCACATCGGCCCACGCCTTCGCCCGCGCCTCGATGTCCCGCACGATAATGCCCACTTGGGTGACAGTGATCGTGCCAAGCCCTTGCTGTTCCATCGTCTCCACTCCTCGGAAGAATTCCACGCCAAATATGCGATCCATGAGAAGAATTTCGGGGCGGGCTGTGCCCGCCCCGGCCCGCCCCCTGAGCGGAGGGGTCCTGGGAGGGCGCAGCCCTTCCGAACCCTCTCCTGGCCTCACAACACTTCCCGCGCTACTCGACGCGCACCCTGGTGGCCACGATCTCGCGCTGGCGGTACTCGGCCACCGCGCCGCCTAGGGTGACCACCTGCTCGGCCCGGATGTCGGCCGAGGAGGCGCCGACGCTGAAGGTGAACGCGCCCGGCTCGGTCACAAAGCGCATCTGCGGGTCGTAGAAGGCCAGCCGCGACGGGTGGACCGTGAAGGTCACCCGGCGGGCCTGCCCCGGCTCGAGCGCCACCCGGGCGAAGCCCACCAGCATCCGGTCGGGCCGCGCCACCGAGGCGAACTCGTCGCGCACGTACAGCTGCACCACCTCCTCGCCCCGGCGGGCGCCGGTGTTGCGCACGGTGAGCGAGATCTCGAGGGGCGCGTTGGTGCTGGTGCCGCTGGCTGTGAGGCTCTCGTAGGCGAAGCTGGTGTAGCTCAGGCCGTGGCCGAACGGGAACAGCGGCGTCGCCGGGCTGTCGGTGTAGTCGCCGAAGAACATGGCCCGCCCACCGCCAGCGCGGTGGCTGGTGTGTACCGGGATCTGGCCAGCCGAGCGCGGCAGGCTCACCGGGAGCCGTCCGCTCGGGGACACCGCGCCCGTCAGCACGTCGGCCAGCCCGCTGCCGCCCTCCTCACCGGGGGGGAAGAGGTACAGCAGGGCGTTGGCTACCGCGGCGACCCGCTCCAGCGCGTGGACCCGGCCGCTCAGCACCACCACCACGACGGGAGTGCCGGTGGCCGCGACGGCCTCGACCAACTCGGCCTGCACGCCGGTGAGCTCCAGGCTGGTAGCGTCGTTGGCCTCACCCACGGTGACCGGCCGGTGCAGCCCGCTCTTGCCCGCCACTACCACCACGGCCACCTCGGCGCTGCGCGCGGCCTCCACCGCCTCCGCGAAGCCGGAGCGGTCGTCGCCGAGCACCTCGCAGCCTTTGGCGTAGCGGATCTCCACCCCTGCGCCAAGGGCCGCGCGCAGGCCGGCCAGCGGCGTGACGTGGGGCGTGTAGTACGGCCCGGGAGCGAAAGCCCCGCCCGCCTGCGGCGTGAAGTCCTCCGCGCCGATCAGGTTCGGGTCGGTGTCCTTCTTTGGCGCCAGGTAGATGATCTCCTGGTGCGCCGGGTAGTGGTAGTCGCCCTGGAGCAGCCGCTGGTCGTCGGCGCCGGGGCCGATCACCGCCACGCGCGTGAGCTGCGGGCCGAGCGGCAGCACGCCGTCGTTGGACAGGAGCACGGCCGACTCGGCCACGGCGCGGCGGGCGAGGGCCCGCTGCGCCGGGGTCTGGAACTGTGCCTCGGCCGCCTCGGGGTCCACATAGGGCTGCTCGAACAGGCCGAGCTGGAACTTCATGCGCAGCACGCGCCGCACCGCCGTGTCCACCACCTCCAGCGGCAGGCGCCCGGCCTCCACCTCGGCCTTCAGCGGCGCGCCGTAGTACTCTGTGGACGGCAGCTCCATGTCCAGACCGGCGGCCAGCGCGAGGGCCGCGGCCGCGCCTTTGTCCGGCGCGACGCGGTGGAAGCGCACGAGCTGCGGGATGGACCAGTAGTCGGCCACCACGGCGCCGGCGAAGCCCAACTCGCCGCGCAGCAGGTCGGTGAGGATGGCCTTGCTGCCCGCGCAGGGGATGCCGTCCACCGAGGCGTAGGAGTTCATGATCGCGCCTAGCCCGGCATCGCGGATGGCGGCGGCGAACGGCTCGGCGTACACCTCGCGCAGCTCGCGCGGCCCCATCTGCACCGGGTTCCAGTTGCGCCCGCCCTCGGACATAGCGTAGGCCAGAAAGTGCTTGCCGGTCGCCACCACCCCCTGGCGCAGGTCGTCGGTCTGCAGGCCGCGGACGTAGGCCGCGCCGAGCGTGCCCGCCAGCACCGGGTCCTCGCCGTAGGTCTCCTCCACCCGGCCCCAGCGCGGGTCGCGCGCCACGTCCAGCACCGGGGCCAGGCCGAGCCGGGCGCCCACCGCGCGCATCTGGAGGCGGATGACGTCGGCCACCTGCTGGACGAGGGCGGGGTCCCAGGTGGCGGCCAGCCCGATCCCGTGGGGGAAGACCGTCGCGTCACGGGCGAGGTAGCCGCCCACCGACTCCTCGTGAACGAAGATCGGGATGCCCAGGCGCGTGCGCTCGACGGCCACGCGCTGGATGGCGTTCATCAGCGCGGCGCTCTCCCGCGGGCGCAGCCCCGTCGAGGCGCCGATGCGCGTGACCTGGCCGACCCCGTGGGGCATCTTCGCGGCCGCGAACTCCGGGTCGAAGGTGTCGTGCTGCACCAGCGCGGTGCTCCAGAGGCAGCCGAGCTGCGCGATCTTCTCGTCGAGGGTCATCCGCCCGAGCAGGTCCTCGACCCGCTCGTCGACTGGCAGCGCCGCGTCGCGGTAGCGGGGGGGTGACATATCAGTGCTCCTTTGGCGCGTAGATGCGAAAGGCGCCGCTCACGTGCAGCAACGCCAGGAGGTAGAGCAGCCCGTCATAGTAGCGCCAGGTGCCGGTGGGCGGCCGCAGTTGCCACAGCGCGTCAACGAACGCGCCGGCCCGCTCCTGGTTGGTAGCAGCAAGGCTGGCGACTGCGTTCATAGCGATCAGGCCCGGCGAGCGATCGCTGGAGAGCGGTTGGCCGTCGAGGGTGTACTGATTGACATAATCAGGCCGGCTGGCGAAGAAGGCCTGCAGCCGGTCGCACAGTGCGCGCGCGCGCTCGTCGGCCCCGAACCAGGCGTAGTCTACTGCGACATTGGCGATCGTACGGAAGGCGTCGAAGCGGAACGCATCGTGGCCGTTCTCCGCCCTGGGCGTGCCATCGAAGTTGGCATAATCAGGGGTGAGGCCGGTGGCCGGGTGGCTGGCCTTCTGGAAGAAATCGCGGCTGGTGCGTGCGGCGGCCAGCCAGAACGCGCGGTCTTCCCGCTGTTGGCCGGCGTACCCCGCCGCCCAGCGGCCCCACAGCTCATAGAAGGCCGGGAGGTGGTAGGAGGGGTTGGTGAACGTAGCCGCCGCCCCGTAGGGTACGAACACGACCTGCCTGTGCTCGCGGTTGAACATATTCGTCACGGCGCTGGGGCCCGCGAGCATCTCGGTCTTGTGCAGCATCGTGTTCAGGATGGCGTCGGCCTCCGCGCGGTAGTGGTAGATGCCCGGGCCCTCACCCCAGCGGCCCGCGGCGAAGAACAGCGCGGTGGCGAACCACTCCTCGCCGTCGGAGGCCGGGTTTGGGTCGAGCCTGGTGCCATCCGCGCGGTTATGCCACGAAAAATAACCCTGGCGGTCCCCCTCCTGATGCTGCATATAGGTCTTGGCCCAGTTCCAGATCGCATCGAACTCGGCCCGCCTGTCGAGCTGCACCGCGATCATCATGCCGTAGGACATGCCCTCGCTACGGATGTCATCGTGGCCGATGTCTTTGACGTAGGCCAGCGGTCCGTGTTCGTTCTCGCCGGCCGGGTAGTAGATACGCCGGGTGTCGTCGGTCGAGGCGAACAGGCTCCCCCAGGCGTCGTCGATCTTCGCCGCGATCTCCTGCTCGCCTCGGCCGCGCTCGGCGAACAGGTTGCGGTGGACGCCGCTCTCGAACGCCGGGCGCGGCGCCGATGGCGTCGGGCTTGCCGGCGCCGCGGGCGGCCGGGCATCCCCGGGCGAGCGCGCACACGCGCTCGCCGCCAGCGAGACCG
>DATMBA010000467.1:0-4172 GCA_035559635.1 Roseiflexaceae bacterium | reverse complement strand
ATCTGGTGTTCCTTCCTGCAGTTATAGCACGCGCGGGTATCGCCGCGCAACGGTACCAAGGTCACCTCAGGTGACACGTTGATCACAGAGATGCGCCGATCCGCCTGGAGGGGCGCTGCCCCCTCCAGGCGGATCTCTTTGTATGGATCAATGCGGGGGCCTGCGGCCCCCGCGCCGCGTGGCTGCGCCACCCCGGTCCGTCAGGCTGGTGGCCGCGCGGCGAACCTGCCCTATGTTCGGCCGAAATGCTGACGCGCGAATCGGGCAGGTGGTGCATACTGGGACCATACCAGCACCAACACCCAATGGAGGCCGACAGCTTTCGCGAAAGGAAGCGTATGAGCACCGAGACGCTGCAGGTGGTACCGGTCGATCTCCGCAACGCCACCGAGCGCGAGTACGCCGCGCTCAGCGACTTCCAGAACCGGCTGCATGCCGAGCGCACGCCCGAGGACCCGCCGCCTCCGCTCGAGGAGCGCCTGAGTTGGTGGCGGCAGGCGCCAGCGCTGCTCGACCAACGAAGCTGGGTGGTGTGGAACGACAACGGGACGGCGATCATTGCGGACGCGGGGGCCACCTTCTGGCGCACCGAGGAGAACCAGCACGTCCTGGACTTCGGCATCGGCGTGCTGCCTGAGCACCGCCGGCGCGGCCTGGCACGGCGCCTGCTCGCTGCCGTGGCCGATCACGCGGAGGCGCAGCAGCGCCACCTCCTGCTCACCGGAACGAGCGACCGCGTGCCGGCCGGCGAGGCATTTCTGCTGCGCCTTGGCGCCGAGCGCGGCCTGGAGACGCATATCAACCAGCTGGCGCTGGACGAGTTGAACCACGACCTGGTGCGCGGCTGGCTCGAGCGCGCCCCTGAGCGCGCCAGCGGCTTCGATCTCGGCTTCTGGGATGGGCCGTACCCCGAGGATGAGCTGGCGGCGATCGCGCGGCTGCACGGCGTGATGAACACCGCCCCGCGCGGCACGCTGGATCTGGAGGACTTCAACGTGACCCCGGACCTGCTGCGCGATTGGGAGCGCACGATGGCGGCCAGCGGTGAGCAGCGCTGGTCAGCCTATGTGCGCGAGCGCGCCACTGGCGCCTTCGCCGGGTTCACCGAGGTCTTCTGGAACCCGAACCGCCCGCACCTGCTCTGGCAGGGAGCCACCGGCGTGTTCCCACACTTCCGACGGCGCGGCCTCGGGCGCTGGCTGAAGGCGGCGATGATCGCGCGGGTGCTGCGCGAGCGCTCCAGCGTGCGATTCATCCGTACCGGGAACGCCGACTCGAACGCGGCGATGCTGAAGATCAACTACGAACTGGGCTTCAAGCCTTTCATCGCCAACACGATCTGGAAGATCGACTGCGCCCGGGTGCGCGCGTATCTGGCGGCTGCGCCGGAGTCAGCTGCCCTCCCCTGATGAACTTCGAAAAATTAGTGGGGTCTTTCGTACCCCTCGGGGCGGGGTGTCCTCTGGGACCCCCTTCCTGCCCCGCGAAACGCGCTGAAGCGGGGCTCAGCGGGCACCCCAGACGCAGCCCGCTTTTGAACTTTTGCTCAATCATCGGGTCTGTGGCCGCGTGCCACGCCCGGCCGGGCCCAGAGGGCACCCCGCGGTGCGCTATCTGCTGCAAAGCCCGCCGGCGCGGGCTGGATCTCAGGCCGCACAGGCGGCTTCGTGACGGATAGCCCGCGGGTTAACCCGCCGGGCGTGGTGCCGCGCCGGAGACGCCAGGAAAGAGTAAACGTTCATCAGCCCGCGCGTGGTGCGGCGCCGTAGAGCCGTTTCCATCCGCAAAGACCCCCGCCGACCACGGCGCCGCCGGCCACGCCTCAGGACACGGCGGCGCCCACTCAGGCGCCGACTCAGGTGCCGCCCACGGTGGCCGCCACAGATGAGCCGCCCGCCGCCACGGTCGCGCCGGCGCCAGCGCCGGCGAGCGCCACGCAGCCGCCCGCACCAGCGGAGGCGCCGGCCGCGCTGGAGGTGCAGGAGTAGCCGGTTTACGCCTCGCTGCGCGGCAGCCACATCGCGCGCATCGACGTTGACACAGGAGCGGCCACCCCGATCGACCCGCCGACGCCGCAGCAGGGCGCGCGGCGGGTGTGGTCAGACTCGCAGGGGTTGACAGCGCCCTGGCGCCCGCGTGGTATCATTGCAGGGATGCATGTGGGGAGGGACAGGGAGGGCTTGTCCTCCCTGAACCTCCCCTTGTCCGGGGACGCTGCGCGCAACGCACAGGAAACAATCGGCTGGTGGGGATGAAACCACAGGAGTTTGACGTCGCGCCGCTTGACTCGTACGCCGAACGGATCACGAGCGGCATCGCACTGCTCGGTGGGGTGCTGATGCTGCCGACGCTGTTTCTGTACCTGAGCGGCCTGCTGTTCGAGGGCGTCGCCCTCACGGGCGCGCTGATCACCTCGGCCACCGCTGCGGCGCTGGCGGCCTGGCTGCTGCTGAACTACGCCGCGCAGCCCACACGCTACGTGATCGAGGCCGACCGGCTGGTGATCCGGCGCCGCTGGGCGCGCGCCATCCGGGTGCCGTTCAAGGAGATCACCGGCGTGTCGCCCGCCGCCGGCCTGGCGGACATGCCGCGCTTTGGGCTGCGCCGCGCTTTCAACGCCGGGGTGTTCGGCTACCAGGGTCCCTTCCGCCTGGCGCCCTACGGCGCGGTGTTCCTCGTGGCCACCAACCGCGAGCGCCTGGTGGCCATCGCCCGCGCCACGGCCCCGCCGCTCATCCTCAGCCCCGCCCGCTCGCGCGCCTTCGTGGACGCGCTGCGCGAGGCGCTGGTGCGGCCGCCGGAGCGGGCCGAGGGTGACAAGGTGACAAGGTGATGCGTTTCCCCGCCCTGGATCAGGTCGCGCTCCCCTGCACGCTTGAGGAGATCGTCCCTGGCCGGCGCCACCCGGACGGGCGGCGCTACCTGCCGCTGGTGCTGCTGCGCCTGCCGGACCCCGGCGGCGACGTGCGGCGCGTGACGATGCTCGGGGTGGTGGACCGGCACCATGTGGTGGACGCGGCGCAGGCCGGGCGGGTGGGAGTGGCGCGGCTGGTGTTTCTGCTCAGCACGCTGCGCATCCAGGAGGAGCCGGTGCGCCAAGGGCTGTTCGACGAGGAGGCGCCGGCGCCGGGGCGCCCGAGCACCGCCCCGCTGGCCTGCGGCCGGGTGGTGGTCGTCCACACCTGGGAGTCCGAGCGGCGCCACCTGCCATACGAGGCGCTCTATACCGAGTTGCTGCTCGATGTTGGTATCGGCACGGTGGGGGTGCGCACCAGCGCCACTGCCACCAACCTGGCCGAAAGCATCGGCACGCCCACTGCCGCGCCCGGCGACTGGCTATGCGCCCGCCGCTCCCGGATCGATATCCTTGGGTTCGAGGCGGGAGACCAGGTGATTCGGTGAGAGGCCATAGGTGATAGATCGCAGGCGACCAGAGCATGCCCCCCTATCACCTATTACCTATGGCCTCTCACCCGTTCTCATGGCACGAAACCTGCTCTACCGTTTCCGGTTGACACGGATGGCGATTGTGATAGAATACACGCGCTGTAACGACGGCACACGATAGCATAAAGGAGTCCCTAGACATGAAGTCGACGGTTCGGCTCTGGCTGGCAGGCGTCGCCATGGTCGGCGCGCTGGTTCTGTCAGCCTGTGGCGGCGGGGGTGGTGGCCAGACTCCCGCGGGCACTGGCGGCGGGCTCAACTTCGGCACGCCCGGTGAGAATCTGGCCTTCGAGCCTGCCACGGCGACGGTGGCGGCCGGCTCGCAGGTCAGCGTGACCTTCACGAACAACTCGACGGCGCAGCAGCACAACTGGGTGCTGGTGAACGGCGGCGATGACGTGGCGGCCCAGGTGGCCGAGGCGGGGATCAACGCCGGACCGCCGGACTACCTGCCGGCCGACAAGGCCAACGTCATCGCGTCCACCAAGATGCTGCAGCCGGGCGGGAGCGAGACGATCTCCTTCACCGCGCCGGCGGCCGGCACCTACACCTTCCTCTGCACCTACCCGGCCCACTACGCCGGCGGCATGAAGGGCACGCTCACCGTCCAGTAAGGCGCCCGCAATTCGCTCCACCGAGGACACGAAGGTTGTGCGCCTTCGTGTCTTCTTTTTCAGGGGCTACGCCATAGCACCGCCCCGCACCCGTGTGGGGAGGTGTGGCGG
>DATMBA010000466.1:0-10212 GCA_035559635.1 Roseiflexaceae bacterium | reverse complement strand
GATCGCCAAGGTCAGGGGCGTCGCTAAGAAAGAGCGCACCACCGAGCCGGCCGAGAAGAAGGCCGCTGCCGCGCAGCACGCCGCCGAGCCTCCTGCCAACGAGCGGCTGAGCAAGGCCGAGGCCCGCCAGGCCGGCAAGATGCAGCAGGCCGAGACGCCGGCCTTCGACGCTGCTGGCTTCGAGGCGCGCCTGATGGAGCGCATCGCCCAGCTCGCGCCGAAGACCGCCGACGAGGCCGACACGTTCAAAGGCTCCGGCAAGCTCGATGGCGTCACGGGCCAGATGCAGGGTGACGTGGCCCAGGAGCAGGGCAAGTCCCAGGGGCCGCTCGAGGAGCAGACCAAGGCCGCGCCGGACGCGGCCGGGATCGAGGAGAAGCCGGTGGCGCCGCTAGCCCCCGAGCAGGCTGGCGCCGCGCCGCCGCCTCTGGACGCCGAGCGCGCTGCCCCCAAGCCCCGCACCGCCGCCGAGGTCGAGGCGCCGCTCAAGGCCGAGACCGGGCAGATCGACCAGGAGCTGGCCGAGGGCGACGTCGACAAGCGGCAGCTCGAGGAGTCGAACGAGCCGGAGTTCCAGGCGGCCTCGGAGGCCAGCGAGCAGGCCAGGGAGCACGCCGCGCAGGCCCCGCAGGGGTACCGCCAGGAGGAGCAGGCCCAGCTGGGGCAGGCCAGGGCCGAGGCCGGCGCGCTGGCCGGGCAGCAGACCCAGGCCATGCACGCCGGGCGCGCCCAGGCCCTGCAGCAGGTGGCCGGGCGCCAGGCGCAGACCAAGAGCAAGGACGAGCAGCAGCGCGCCCAGGTGGCCGCCGACATCCAGGCGATCTTCGCCGAGACCAAGAGCGCCGTCGAGGCGAAGCTCGCCGGGCTGGACGCGAAGGTGGCCCAGGCCTTCGACGAGGGCGCAAACGCGGCGAAGCAGACCTTCGAGAACTACGTCAAGGAGAAGGTCGACGCCTACAAGGAGCGGCGCTACGGCGGCTGGTTCGGCTGGGCCCGCTGGCTGAAGGACAAGGTGGCCGGCATGCCCGCCGAGGTCAACACCATCTACGCGGCCGGCCGCGACCTGTACCTGAAGGAGATGCGCGCCGTCGTGCGCCGCGTGGCCCAGATCGTCGCCACCACCCTGAATGAGGCCAAGGCCGAGGTGGCGCGCGGCCGGCAGCGGATCGAGGAGTACGTCGCCAGGCTGCCGGCGAACCTGAAGCAGATCGGGCAGGAGGCCGCCGCAGACGTGCAGAGCCAGCTCGACGGGCTGGACGACGCGATCAAGAACAAAGAGGGCGAGCTGATCGAGAGCCTGGCGCAAAAGTACAACGAGCGCCTGAAGGAGGTGGACGCCCGCATCGAGGCCATGAAGGAGGCCAACAAGGGGCTGGTGCAGAAGGCGGTGGGTGCGATCAAGGGGGTGATCGAGACTATCAAGAAGCTGAAGGACATGCTGCTGAACGTGCTGGCGAAGGCCGCCAGCGTGATCGGCAACATCATTAAGCACCCGATCTCCTTCCTGGGCAACCTGATCGGCGCGATCAAGCAGGGCTTCAACCAGTTCATCGCTAAGCTGCCCGAGTATCTCAAGAAGGGCCTGATCGGCTGGCTGTTCGGCGCCCTGGCCGACGCCGGCATCCAGCTGCCGGAGAGCTTCGACTTGAAGGGCGTGCTGCACCTGGTGTTGCAGCTGCTCGGGCTGACCTACGCCAACATCCGCGCCCGCGCCGTCAAGATCGTCGGTGAGGCGGCGGTGGCGCGGCTGGAGCAGGTGGCCGAGGTCTTCAAGATCCTGGTCACCGAGGGGCCGGCCGGGCTATGGAAGTTCATCCAGGACAAGCTCGGCGAGCTGAAGGAGCAGGCGATGGAGGCGCTCAGGAGCTTCATCGCCGAGAGCGTGATCAAGGCCGGCATCACCTGGCTGCTGAGCATGCTCAACCCCGCGTCGGCGTTCATCAAGGCCTGCAAGATGATCTATGACGTGGTGATGTTCTTCATCGAGCGCGGCAGCCAGATCATGGCGCTGGTGAACGCCATCCTGGACGGCGTATCGGCCGTTGCGGCCGGCTCGATCGGCGCGGCGGCCAACAGGGTGGAGGAGGCGCTCGGCCGGGCGATCCCGGTGGCGATCAGCTTCCTGGCCAGTCTGCTGGGCCTCGGCGGCATCGCCGGCAAGGTCAAAGAGGTGATCGGCAAGATCCAGCGGCCCGTCAACGCCCTGATCGACAAGGTGGTGGGCGGCGCGCTCAAGCTGGCCAAGAAGGTGGTGGGCGGGGTCAAGGGGGCGCTCGGGACGAAGCCCGAGCGTGCGCAGCAGAAGCAAGAGCGGCTGGCGAAGGGTTTGCGGGCGGGCGTGCGGGCGGTCGAGAAACTCAGGGGCCGGCGCCTGACCGAGGGTATGCTCAGGCCGGTGCTGCATGGTGTGCGCACGTTCTACAAGCTGAGCCGGCTCGAGCCGTTTGAGAAGGAGGGCTACTGGGCAGTGCGCGCGGACATCCAGCGTATGGCCGAGGCGCGCACCACGGTCAAGAAAACGCAGGCCGATCTCAAGGCGGAGGTGACCAAGCGCCTCAAAGCGCTGGGCCTCAGCAATGATGCGATCGGGCGCATATTCGCGAAGGCGCCCAACGTCGGCCATATCAAGGGCCAGATCCTTGAGGAGATCAAGCGCACGCAGGTTCTGCAGGAGACAGCCGCAGGAAAAGCGAAAGGTCCGGATGGGCAGCAGCCCACCGCGAAATCCAGGCGCGGGAAGCCGGTGTTCTTTGCAGGTCATCGCGTGAAAGATGCCAACGGGCGCCAGTTTAGTGATGGGTTGATCGGCGCCTGGGAGGGCGATATCCTGCACGTTGTCAAGATCATCGAGAGCAAAGCCGGGCCGCTGGCCGCGGGAGGTCTGGCAGAGCGACGGCTGCGCCTGTCCAGGGACGACTGGCGCGAGCTGTACCGCGAAGCGGTTGAAGAGCTGCGCAGGCGGCGCGCGGATCTCGCCAGGACGCACAGCAGCGTCATTCTCAAACAGCATCGCGCCGAAGTCCGAGCGATTGTGCGGGAGCTTCTGCGGCCAGAGGTCCAGACCGAAGAAGGCCAGGCGCGTGCCGATATCGAGCGCCTTGTGCCGAACTTCGGCGCCGGCCACATCACTATCCTGATCGACGGCAAGCCGGTGAAAGCGACCGGCAGCCCTTCGAGCACGACGATCGCCGGAGTGGTGCCGAAGGATATCGATAGCAAGCAGATCGCCGCCGCAGCGCAGGCGACAGGTCTGAAGGTCGAGATCGAGCACGCGGCGCTGA
Source organism: Roseiflexaceae bacterium (assembly GCA_035559635.1). Classification (GTDB taxonomy): domain Bacteria; phylum Chloroflexota; class Chloroflexia; order Chloroflexales; family Roseiflexaceae; genus CALJIC01. The sequence goes on along the minus strand of DATMBA010000466.1, from coordinate 6,931 downwards.
GCGAGCCGGAGCTGTTCGCGCTTGCCAGCCAGGTGGCGGATGCGGCCGGTGAGTCGAAGGCGAAGTGACATAGACGGCAGGCATGTCACAGCCGGGTCGCGGGCGGTTGCCCACGCACGGGTTGATGGCTTTGAGGCTGAAAACGGTATTCGCGCGGGCTGTTGAACGTTGCGCAAACAATCGGGTCTGTGGCATGCTGCGATACACCCGTTCAAGATGCCCCGCTCAGCGTCCGCACCTCCCGCAGCGATTCAGCGATCAAAGAGGTAGCCCTATGCCCACCCACCGCTCCCGGCGCCCGCTGAAGCGCTGTGCGGCCCGCCGCCGCGCGGAGGAGTCTGGCGAGCGCGAGGCCCTCGTGCGCGCGGCGCACCCGCTCGTGGAGCTGCAGGCGCGCGTCGGCAACGCCGCCGTGGAGCGCGCCCTGGCCCAGCGCTACCCGGTGCGCGTCCGTCCCGGCGCCAGCTGCGCGCAGGTGGTGGATTGGCTGAACACCAGCAACCCGCACGCGCCGGACTGGGCGCTTACCCGCGCCGGCTTCACCTGGAGCGGCGGCTTCACCATCACCGGCAGCGCGCCCAGCTTCACCCTCAGCCTCAGCAATCCGCAGGTGCGCATGAGCGGCCCGCGCGTGGATATGCCGGAGTGGCGCCCGGGCAGCCCGGCCATGCGCGAGGCCTGGCAGGATATGTACGCCCGCCTGCGCCGCCACGAGGCCGAGCATGAGGCGATCGCCCGCCGCTGGCACGCCACGCTCACCGAGCGCCTGCAGAACCTCAGCCTGGAGGTCAACGCCTCCTCCCGCGCGCAGGTGCGCCGCCGTGCCAGGGCGCTCGTCAACGCCGCGTGGGATAGCTGGCTCGCCGAGTACCGCGCCGACATGACCTCGATCGACCCGCACACCGAGGAGCTGCATTGCCCCACCGCCCAGGCGGACGCGCCCGCCGGCGAGGAGGGCGGCGACGGCGCACCTGCGTAAGTCCCTGCGGCACACTTTGCAGGAGTTACGCAGTGGCCCTGCCCCCCGCGCCCCGACGGGGAGTTTGGAGCGGCCTGGCCCCTCCAGAAAACCCCTGAGGGTTCTTTTCGGGGATCTCCGGCCCCGTAACCCCCGCCCAGAGCACCTCGCTGTAACCGCACTGTAATGGGAAAAATGCCCCGCGTCGTTCGTTCAGATGGGTGAAGAACGATGACGACGCGGCGCGAACACGACGGGAGGCACACCATGGGACTTGACCGACAGGCGGAGACACCCGAGCGCGCCGCGCTGCGCCGCCGTATGGCGAGCGACGCCGCGCAGCGCGAGGCCGACGCCGATGGCCCCACACCGCACCCGCTCGTCGCGCTGCAGCGCCAGGTGGGCAATGCGCAGGTGGCGCGCATGCTGGCCCAACGCGAGGGCGAGGATGAGGAGGAGGCCGCCGCCAAGCACGATGTGGCGCAGCGTGAGGAGGACGAGGAGGAGGCCGCCGCCAAGCACGATGTGGCGCAGCGCGAGGAGGACGAGGAGGAGCTTGCCGCCAGGCACGATGTCGCCCTGCGGCAGGAGGACGAGCGGGACGAGGCCATGGCCAGGCCGGAGGTGGGGCTGGAGGGCGGCCCGCTTAGCGAAGGGCTGTCAGCACGGATCAACGCCCGGCGCGGCGGCGGCGCACCGCTCGACGACGGCACGCGCGCGACGATGGAGCGCTCCTTCGGCACGAGCTTCAAGGACGTGCGTGTCCACACCGACGCCGAGTCCGACGCGCTCAACCGGAACATCAGCGCCAAGGCGTTCACCACCGGCTCAGACATCTTCTTCCGCCACGACACTAGCCCCGGCGACCATGCGCTGCTGGCGCACGAGCTGACTCACGTGGTGCAGCAGCGCGGCGCATCCGGCGGCGGGGGCATGCGCGTCGGCCCGGCCGGCGACAGCAATGAGGTGGCGGCCGACTCCATGGCCACCGCGGTAACCTCCGGTGCGGCGGCCACCGCCGCGGCGCAGCGCGAGGCGGACGAGGCGCAGGCACAGCGCGCGCTCGCCCAGCGCCAGAGCGCCGAGGAGGAGGAGGAGCAGGCGCAGTAGGGTCGTGTGGAGCGGCCTGGCCCCTCCACATCTCCCCTTTACGTCCGACAGGACTGTTTGTCTATGCTGCACGACCTGGACGAGACGATCCGGCGGCTGCTGATCGACGCTGGCGGCTTCGACCCCGCCACGGTGGACATCAGCTTTGACATCCCGAACCGCGAGTGGTCCGCTGGCATCACGCGCCCGACGCTCAACTGCTACCTGTTCGACATCCACGAGCGCCGCGCGCTGCGCGAGGAGGGCTGGCGCACCGAGGGGCGCGGCACGCGCGAGTCCGCCCGCCGCCCGCCGCCGCTGTTCTTCGAGATGACCTACCTGATCACGGCCTGGACCGCGCAGGTGGAGGACGAGCACCAACTGCTCTGGCGCGCACTGGCGACGCTGATGGATCACCCGGTGTTGCCGGAGGAGTACCTGCAGGGCGAGTTGCGCACCAGCCACGAGTGGCCGGTGCACACCACAGTGGCGCAGCTCGAGGGCGTGCTCAAGAGCCCCGGCGAGTTCTGGACGGCGCTGGAGAATCAGCTCAAGCCCTCGCTGAGCTACGTGGTGACGCTCGGGCGCAGCCGGCGGGCCGAGCCGACCAACGCGCCCCCGGTGCTGGCGGGCGGCCTGCGCCTGCGCCTGCCCGAGGCCCGGCCGGGCGGCGCGCTCCACCTGCGCGAGCTGTTCCAGGCCCCGCCCGGCGCACCCCTCGCCGGCGTGCTGGTGGAGGCCCGCCGCGTGCCGGACCAGGGCGAGCCGGCACAGGCCCCGGACGCCACCGTGACCGCTGACGCCGAGGGGCGCTTCGCGCTCGCCCTGCCGCCCGGCCGCTACGTGCTGCAGGCCCGGCTCGGCGGCGAGTTGCGGCGGCGCACGGTGATGATCCGCCCGCCGCAGCCGCCCCGCACCCGTGGCGGCGTGCAGGATGTCGTGCGCGACCAGGACGGCCGTCCGCTCGCCGGGGTGCTTGTCGAGGTCGAGGGTCTCTGGCTGCGCACCGTGACGGACCTCGACGGGCGCTACGCGTTCGACGTGCCGCCCGGCCGCTACATCCTGCGCTTCCAGCTCGACGGCTGGACGCAGCGGCGCGAGGTGACGGTGCGCGGTGACGCCTACACCCTGCGCCTGACCTACGGCGGCGTCCCGGCGGAGGAGGGTGAGGGCTAACGCACCTCGCTGGCAGGGGAGGGCTCGGGAGGGTGCAGCCCTCCCGGAGACACTCCCCCAGGAGTGGTAACTATAAGGAGGGAGGAACCTCATGCCCGGACCGTACCACACCCCAGGCGTCTACATCGAGGAGATCCCGTCCGGCAGCCGGCCGATCCAGGGCGTCAGCACCTCGATCGCCGCGTTCCTCGGCGTGACCGAGAAGTGCCCGGTGGACGAGAGCGGCGCCACGCTGCTAGGCCGGCCGTTCCTGGTGACCAGCTGGGACCAGTACACCGAGTATTTCGGCGGCTACCCGGAGGGCGCCATGCTGCCGGTGGCTGTCCGCGGCTTCTTCGAGAACGGCGGCGGCATCTGCTATGTGGAGAGCCTGATGACCGCTGGCGCGCCCGCCGCCCGCGGCAACGGCGCCCCCGCCAGGCCCACGCTCCAGCTCCCTAGCCGCGCCGCCGGCGGCGCCCCCGCGCTCGAGCTCGAGTCGAAGGTCAGCGAGCCTGTCACCGTCATCGTGTCGGACGCCAGCGAGCCGGGCGAGGACCTGTTCAAGGTGGTGGTCCGCAGCGCCGGCGGCCAGGAGGAGACCTACGACAACGTGACCTTCAACCGCGGCCGCGAGGTGCGCAACGTGGTGCAGGCGCTGCAGCGCTCGAAGCTGGTGGCCGTGCGTGAGATCGAGAACCCCGCCCCGCTCGCCGAGCGCCGCCCGGCGGCCAGCACCTACACCCTGCCGGCCCCGCTCGCCGCGCCCGCCCAGGCGCCCGCCAAAAGCATCACCGAGCTGGCCCAGGGCAACCTGGACGACCGGGTGGGGCTGGATGGGCTGGAGGCGATCACCGAGATCACCATGGTGTGCATGCCGGACATCATGGAGATGCAGCGCACCGGCAAGATCTCGATGGAGGACGCCATCGGGCTGCAGAGCGCGCTGATCGCCCACTGTGAGAAGATGGGCGACCGCATGGCCATCCTGGACGCCCCCTACGGCATGAAGGTCCAGCAGGTGAAGGAGTGGCGCACCGCCAAGGCCAACTACTCCTCGAAGTTCGCCGCGCTCTACTACCCCTGGATCGTCATCCAGAACCCGCGCGGCCGCGGCCAGATCGCCGCGCCGCCCAGCGGCTTCATGGCCGGCATCTATGCGCGGGTGGACAGCGAGCGCGGTGTGCATAAGGCGCCGGCCAACGAGGTGGTGCGCCTGGCGACCGACCTGGAGCTGCAGGTGACGGACCGCGAGCAGGCGCTGCTCAACCCGGTGGGTGTGAATTGCATCCGCGCCTTCCCCGGCCGTGGCATCCGCGTCTGGGGCGCCCGCACACTGGACGACCCCGCCGGCGAGTGGCGCTACATCAACGTGCGCAGGCTCTTCAACTACATCGAGGAGTCGATCTTCGAGGGCACCCAGTGGGTGGTGTTCGAGCCGAACGACATGGACCTCTGGGAGCGCGTCAAGCGCACGGTCTCCGCCTTCCTCACCGGCCTCTGGCGCGATGGCATGCTGTTCGGCGCCACGCCCGAGGAGGCCTTCTACGTCCGCTGCGACGCGGCCCTCAACCCGCCCTCGAGCCGCGACCGCGGCGAGCTGCACGTCGAGGTGGGCATCGCCCCCGTCAAGCCCGCCGAGTTCGTGGTGTTCCGCTTCAAGCAGCTCCCCGGCGGCGGCGAGATTAGCGAGTAGCACAGGAGGACCCCACTATGCCAGGGCGCACCGACCCCCTGACCGGCTATCACTTCTACCTTGAGCTGGATGGCCTGGCCGAGGCGCAGTTCCGCGAGTGCAGCGGCCTGGACTCGGAGTCGAACATCATCGAGTTCAAGGAGGCCGCCAAGAACGGCGTCACGGTGATCAAGAAGGTGCCGGGCGAGCTGAAGTGGTCCAACATCGTCCTCAAGCGCGGCATCACCGGCGACATGAAGCTCTGGGAGTGGCGCAAGCAGATCGAGGACGGCAAGGTGGACCAGGCGCGCAAGAACGGCTCGATCGTGCTGTACGACCAGTCCAACACCGAGGTGGCGCGCTACAACTTCGAGAATGGCTGGCCCTCCAAGATCACCGGCCCGCAGCTCAACGCCAACAACAACGACATCGCCATCGAAGAGATCACGATCGCGCACGAGGGGCTGAAGCGGGTGAAGTAACCAGTGGGAGGATCAGGGAGGGCGAAGCCCTCCCTGAAATCCACCATGTTCCGCTGGATGCGTGTGGCGCAGCCGCACGCAAGACTGACGACTGAGGCGACGATGACCTTCCAGACCGAGTTCGAGTTCACCCTCCCGCGCGGCTACGTCGACCGCGAGGGCAACATCCACCGCCAGGGGACCATGCGCCTTGCCACCGCGCTGGACGAGATCGCGCCGATGCGCGACCCGCGCGTGCGCAGCAACCAGGCTTACCTGGTGATCATCCTGCTCGCGCGGGTCATCACGCGCCTGGGGGATCTGCGCGACAGCGAGATCAACCCCGGCGTGATCGAGAGCCTCTTCTCGGCCGACCTGGCCTACCTGCAGGACTTCTACCGCCGCATTAACGAGACCGGCACGAGCACGGTGGAGGTGGTGTGCCCGGACTGCAGCTCGCGCTTCGAGGTGGACATCGGCCGGCTGGGGGGGTGATAGGCTACCCCCTCGACCGGCTCTACGAGGAGGTAGCCTATATCGCCTACCACTTCCATTGGCCGCCGGAGGCCATCCTGCGGATGGAGCACGGTGAGCGGCAGACCTGGGCCGAGCAGATCGCCGCGATCAACCGCCGCCTGAGCGAGGGCGCCGACTAGGGCCTATCTGCAAGCCCTGTGTGCGGGGGTGCGCGGGCCTACGGCCCCGAACGAATCTTGTTCTCTTTTTCTGGAGGGGCTGCGCCCCTCCAACTCCCCGCTTTCAGGGAGGGTCAGGGAGGGCTTGCCCTCCCTGAAAGAACTCTTTCCATTCCAGACCTCCCCGGAGGGGGGATCGTATGGCAACGCGCAGCGTCTACAGCACCTACCGCTTCTGGGTGGAGATCGAGGGGATCAACGAGGCGGCCTTCAGCGAATGCAGCGGCCTCCAGGTGGAGACCGAGGTGTTCGAGTGGGAGGAGGGCGGCCTCAACACCTACAAGCACCGCCTGCCGGTCCGCACCAGGTTCTCGAACCTGACGCTCAAGCGCGGTATCGCCTCGGCCGAGCTGTGGAAGTGGTACGACGGGGTGATCCAGGGTGCCAGGATCCAGCGGCGCAATCTGTCGGTGGTGCTGTACGGCTACGACGGGATGCCGCAGGTGCGCTGGGATGTCGTGCAGGCCTTCCCGGTGAAGTGGGTCGGTCCGACACTCAAGACTGGCGCGGGCGAGGCGGCGGTGGAGACGCTGGAGCTGGCGCATCACGGGTTTACGAGAAGGTGATAGGTGATAGGGTCTAGGTTGTGGCGCGTGTGCGACATCCTGCACCTATTACCTATCACCCATCACCTATCACCCATCACCTAATCAGCCATGTCCCACACTCCACCAGAACTGACCATCCCCCCCTCGGCCGCCGCGGTGCTGCGCCTGGCCGACTCGCTCGTGCGGCGGGCGGCGCTTGCTGCGGACATCGCCGCCCGCACCAGCCCGCCCGCGCCCGCTGGCTTCGGCGCGCGCCTGATCAGCCGCTTCACGACGGTAGGTGACCCGCGGCCGCTTGCGGGTAGCATCGTGGCGCGCTTCGCGCTAGCCGAGTCCGATCAGCACGCCGC
>DATMBA010000465.1:0-4679 GCA_035559635.1 Roseiflexaceae bacterium | reverse complement strand
GGTGGCGCGCTCGTCCTCGGTGCGCTCGGCCTGCGCGCGCGGCATCCCCGACTGGGGCGGCCTGCTGGTGGCGGTGGGCGCCAGCGGCGCCGAGCTGCGGCCCGACGCGCTCGAGCTGCGCGTCGGCCATGTGACGGTGATGCGCGACGGCATGCCGGCGCGCTTCGAGCCGCCCGCTCTGGTGCAGGCGCTCTCCGGCCCGGAGATCGAGCTGGCAGCGGACCTGCACGTCGGCACCAGCGCCGCGACGGTCTGGACCTGTACGACGCCGATGGATGGGTGAAGGGCTTCTATCCCAGGGCTGAAGCTCTTGGGGGTTACGCCCTCCTTTTCTAAATGCTTGCAGGCCAAGCCTGCGTACTACGGAAGAGGGATTTTCAGGGAGGGCACGCCCTCCCTGCCCCTCCTATGTCGCATGTTCTCTTATGACTGACCAGCTGCCGCTCTTCCCGCTCCGGACTGTGCTGTTCCCTGCTGCACCGCTCACGCTGCACATCTTCGAGGAGCGCTACCGGCTGATGATCGGGCGCTGCCTGTACGAGAGCAGCCCCTTCGGCGTAGCGCTCATCCGCAGCGGCAGCGAGGTGAGCCCGGACGACCCGTGGGTGCGGCGGATGCGCGCGGTCATCGGCCAGACCGGCGAGGTCCCGCGCGGCGAGACCGTCCCATACGCGGTGGGGACGTCCGCGCGCATCACCGACAGCGTGCGGCTGGAGGACGGCCGCTACTATCTGGTGGTGGTCGGCGCGCGCCGCTTCCGCATCCAGTCCATCACCCAGCGCCAGCCCTACCTGGTGGCGGCGGTGGCCTACCTGGAGGACGAGCGCCCCGCTGCGGCCAGCGCGGCCGCCGCGCGGCTGCGCGCCCTCTATGCCCGCTACTGGGCCGCGCTCAGCGCCGCAACCGGGCAGGAGCACGAGGCTCCGCCCCTGCCGGACGACCCGCTGGAGCTGAGCTACGCGCTGGCGCACCGCATGCAGGTGGACAACCCCCGCAAGCAGCGCTGGCTCGAGTCGGACACCCTGACGCGCCTGCGGGAGATCGCTGCCGGCCTGCGCGCCGAGTTGGCCCTGCTCCCCGCCGCCGGCCCCGCGCACGGCGGCGGCGCGCCGTGGACATGGAATTAGCGGAGGTCTGGAGGACGAAGCCCTCCAGACCATGATCGTGCGGATCCGGACACCGGCAAAAAGTATGATCGTCGCTTCCTGCCTGATAACATTGCATCTCCCCGGCGTGCGCTCGCTCAAGGAGAAGCGCAGCATCGTCAAGTCGCTGCTGGGGCGCATGCGTAATCGCTTCAACGTCTCGGCCGCCGAGGTGGACGCGCAGGACACCTACGGCCGCGCGGTGCTTGGGGTGGCCGCCGTCTCGGCCTCCGGCGATTATGCCCAAGGCCAACTGGAGGCGCTCGTGCGCTGGATCGAGGAGGAGCGGCCGGACCTGACCATTTTGGATGCTGACATTGAATTGCTCTGATAGGACCATGGGGGGGTTCAGGGAGGGCTTTGCCCTCCGTGAAACCTCCCCGTTCCTCCGAGAGAAATCCTCCCCATCAGGGGAAGAACAGTATGGACGAAATCCTCCCCTTCCCCTTCCTCGGCATCGTCGGCCAGGCCGAACTGAAGACCGCCCTGGTGCTGGCGCTTGTCAACCCGCAGATCGGCGGCGTGCTGCTGATCGGCCCCTACGGCGTGGGCAAGACCACCGCCGTGCGCGGGCTGATCGACCTGATGCCCACGGTGGAGCGCGAGGAACTGGACGAGGAGGGCAACCCGGTGATCCGCCGCGCGCCGATGCGCATCGTTGAGTTGCCGCTCAACGCCCGCATGGAGGACGTGGTGGGCGGCGTCAACGAGCGCGTGGCGCTCGAGCAGCAGCGGGTGCTGCTGGAGGACGGCGTGCTGGCGCGCGCCCACCGCAACCTGCTCTACATCGACGAGGTCAACCTGCTGGACGCGCGGGTGATCGACGCCATCCTGGACGCCGCGGCGCAGGGGCGCACCTTCGTGCGGCGCGGGGCCATGGCGCGCCTTTACCCCTCACAGTTCGTCCTGGTAGGCTCGATGAACCCCGAGGAGGGCCGGCTGCGGCCGCAGATCCTGGACCGCTTCGGGCTACGGGTGTGGGTGGCGCCGCTGGAGGAGACGCAGCAGCGCGTGGAGGTCTACCACCGCACGCGCGCCTTCCGCGAGCAGCCCGAGGCCTTCCGCGCCCGCTACGCCGAAGAGACCGCCCGGCTGCGCCAGGAGATCGCCGCCGCGCGCGAGATCCTGCCACATGTCACAGTCCCCCCGGCCGCCGAGGAGTTCGCCCTTGGCTGCATCCAGGAACTGAAGATCCCCTCCCACCGCGCCGAGATCGCGCTGCTGGAGGCCGCCCGCGCCCGCGCCGCCGCCGATGAACGCGTCGAGGTCACCGCCGACGACATCCGCACCATCGCGCCGCTCGCGCTGCGCCAGCGCCGCAGCCTGCCGATCGAGGATTACGCGGCCCAGATGGCCGCCGAGGACGCCGCCATCGCCGCGGCTCTCGGCCGGCTCGGCGGGCTTCCCGCCGCCCCGCCGCCGAAGCGGCGCCGGCGCAGGAAAGATTGAAGATTGAACATTGAAGGTCACCGGCGACCTCCAATCTCCAATCTCCAATCTTCAATCTCCAATCTTCAATCGGCAGTCGCTACCGCAGTGTCTCCACGACACGCACCGCCACCGTGGCCACGAACACCACCGCCAACGGCAGGATGGCGATGTTCAGCGCACGGGCCACGCGCCTGGCGCGCTCGCCCGCCAGGCCGCCGATGATCTCTTTCTGCACCAGCACGGCGATCAGCGTCAGCACAACGATCAGCGTCAGTGAAGCGGCGGCCATCGAGGTGATGGCGGTGGTCGTGGTGGTGGTGACGGTCGTGATCATTGAGGATCTCCTTCGGAGAATACTTCGTGCCCATTTGGATACCCCGGAGAAGGTAGAGTTTCAGGGGAGGGCCGGGCCCTCCCCTGAACCCTCCCCACGAGTGGGTTGCGGAGGGCCGGGCCCTCCCCTGAACCCTCCCAGGCCATTGGGATGGACTCTGCCCTGCAGTATACACTGTGCGCATTACGCAGCCGTAGGCGCAAGCGCGCCCGGAGCCACGCCCAGGCCGGCGGCGATCCGCCGCACGTGTTCGGCCTCCAGCGGGGCCAGCCCGTGCTCGATCTCGGCCAGCAGCCGCACGCTCAGCCCGCAGCGCTGCGCCAGCTCGGTGTACGTGATTCCCGCGCCGCGCCGCGCCGCGCGGATGGCGGCCCCCTGCGGCGCCTGCGGCGCATCCAGCGGCCGGCGCGCCCAGCTGTGCAGCAGCAGTACCCCCGCCGCGATCACCCAGATCTCCACCCCGGCCCACACCATCCACGGCCGCAGCGGGAAGGTGGGGTCGCTCGCCACGTGCGGCATCACCAGGAACAGCATGATGTTGGTGAGGCCGTGCGCCAGCGTCACGCCGAGGATCGAGCCGCCCATCCGCACGATGAAGCCGAAGGCCCAGCCTACCGCGAATACGAACACTACGTCCACCAGCGAGAGGTAGCCGACGTGCAGTACCGCGAACAGCAGCGAGACGTAGACGATCGCCTGGCGGCCGAGCGCGGGCCGCGCCACCGTCTGCAGCAGCCCACGGAACAGCAGCTCCTCGGTGAAGCCGGTGGCCACCAGCAGGATCAGCGCAGCCACCAGGAAGGCGCCCCAGGAGAAGGTCGCGAACAGCGCCTTGGGCTGCAGGATGGCGTACTCGACGGCGCCCAACGCCAGCCCGGCGCCGGTGAGTACCAGCTGCAGCGGCAGGTTGCCGAGCGTCAACCCCAGCTCGCGCCGCGCCACCCCGATCTGCCGGATGACCACCCAGGCCGCCAGCAGTAGTGGCGCGGAGACGATGGGGTACCAGGCGATCTGCGGCAGCCTGGTGAGCGGCAGCGAGAGCGAGAGCAGCCGGATCAGCGGTGCTAGCGTCAGCGCCAGCACCATGTTGCGCCACGGGACCTCGCGCGCCAGCGCGCCGTGCAGCACCAGCCCCACCAGCAGCAGTGCGTGCAGCGTCAGGCCCACGTGCGGGCTGATCGCTGCGGTGAGCACCTCGGCCAGGGTGATCAGCAGCAGGTAGCCCCACAGCACCAGGGACGCGCGGGGTGGGGCGGGAAGTCTGAAGGACATCGGATCGCTCTCCTCGTTCGCTCGATGGTAGGACTTGCGCGGCCGGCGTTTCGGGCGGGTACGGGACCATAGGCCCCAAAAAGATTCGTATCAGGTGTTTTTGGAGAGGCTTCGCCCCTCCAGGCCGCCCCCTATGGGCGGCGAGCAGGGCTGTGGCGCGCCCTCCGTGCCATACCAAGCGGTGAGCCGGGCCACGAGGCGCTCCAGGTCGTACCCGGCAGCCTCGATCGCGCGGCGGCGCTCCTCCCAGGCCGGGCGCGGGGCCGCCGCGAGCCCCGCGCCGGCAGCCGCCCAGCGCGCCGGCCCCTCCTCCAGGCTGGCGAAGCGCACCAGCCCAAGCCCCACGTCGCTCTCGGCTGGCACGGCCCGCGAGGCGAGCACCGGCACGCCAGCCGCCTGGGCCTCGATCAGCGCGATCCCCAACCCCTCGTAGTGGGAGGGGAAGATGAACAGGTCCAGCGCGCCCAGCAGCGCCGGGATGTCATCCCGCGCGCCCA
>DATMBA010000464.1:0-4855 GCA_035559635.1 Roseiflexaceae bacterium | reverse complement strand
GGCCAGCAGCCGGGCCGTGCGCAGCGCCTGGGCCTCGCCCGCCGCGTGCGCGCCGGCGTCCGCCAGCGCCACCGGCACGAAAGCGCCGGTGAGCGTCAGCCCACGCCGGGCCAGCTCCGCGCGCAGCGCCTCCGGCTCGGTGGGCATGAAGCCCCAGTCCCCCAACTCCGTGCCGGCGTAGCCCGTCTCGCGCAGCTCGTCGAGCATCTGGGCGTAGCCGATGCGCTCCCCCTCCAGCCCCTCGAACTCCAGCGTGCCCCAGGAGCAGGGGGCGTTCCCGATATGGATGTTGTTTGCCATAACTGTGCTTCGCACTTCCGCAAGAAGGGAGGGGGTTGCAGGGAGGGCCAAGCCCTCCTCGCGCCCCTCCCCCGCAGGCTGCCTAGAACTGGCGCGACCACTCCTTCGGCCAGCGCTCCACCACCACCTTGGTCTCGGTGTAGAACTCCACCCCGTGGCGGCCCTGGGCGTGCAGGTCGCCGAAGAAGCTCTCCTTCCAGCCCGAGAACGGGAAGAAGGCCATGGGCGCGGCCACGCCGATGTTGATGCCGATGTTGCCGGCGCGCGCTTCGTAGCGGAACTTGCGCGCCGCGGCGCCGCTGCTGGTGAACAGGCAGGCCATGTTGCCATAGCTGCCGCTGTTCACCAACTCGATCGCCTCGTCGATCGTGCGCACGTGCATCAGGCTCAGCACCGGCCCGAAGATCTCGGTGCGGGCGATCTCGCTGCGCGGGTCCACGTTGTCCAGCACCGTCGGGCGCACGAAGAAGCCCTGCTCGTAGCCGGGGATCACCGCGCCGCGCCCGTCCACCAGCACCTCCGCGCCGCTGGCGGCGCCCACACCGATCAGGTGCTCGATACGCTGCTTGCTCTCGGCGGTGATCACCGGCCCCATCTGAACAGCCGGGTCCAACCCACTGCCCACCGTGCGGCTGGCGGCCGCATCCGCGATCCGCTCGCGGAACATGTCGCGCGCCTCGCCCACCGTGATGGCGACCGAGGAGGCCAGACAGCGCTGGCCGGCGCAGCCGAAGGAGGAGTCCGCCACGATGCGGGTGGTCATCTCCATGTCCGCGTCAGGGAGCACGATCACCGGGTTCTTGGCGCCGCCCTGCACCTGCGCGCGCTTGCCGTTGGCGGTGGCGCGGCTGTACACATACTTCGCCACCGCGGTGGACCCCACGAAGGAGATCGCGCGGATCAGCGGGTGGTCCAGGATGGCGTCCACCGTCTCCTTCGAGCCGTTGATCAACTGCACCACGCCCTTGGGGAAGCCGGCGCGCTCGATCAGCCCCATGAGCTTGGTGCTGGTGAGCGGCACCTTCTCGGAGGGCTTGACGATGAAGCAGTTGCCGCATGCCACCGCGTAGGGCAAGAACCAGAGCGGGATCATGCCGGGGAAATTGAAGGGGGTGATCGCCGCCACCACGCCCACCGGCTGGCGGATCATGTGCTCATCGATGCCGCGGGCGATGTCCTCGTTGTTGTAGCCCTGCATGAGCATGGGGATGCCGCAGGCCACCTCGACGTTCTCGATCCCGCGGCGCATCTCGGCCTCGGACTCGGCCAGGGTCTTGCCGCACTCCAGGGTGATGGTGCGCGCCAGGTCCTGGATGTGCTCCTCGAGCAGGTTCTTGAGGCGGAAGAGATACTGGATGCGCTCAGGCGCGGGGGTGGCGCGCCACTCGGGCCAGGCCGCCTGCGCCGCCTGCGCCGCGGCGTCCACCTCCTCGCGCGGCGTCAGCGGGACGCGCGCCAGAGTCTCGGCGGTGGCCGGGTTGCGCACGTCCAGCGCCGCCCCGGCGTGCGATGGCACCCAGGCGCCGTTGATGTAGTTCGAAAGCTGTTCGACAGTCATAGGGTCCTCTTTTCTGGATACTGGGAGGGCCAGGGGGGCTTGCCCTCCCTGAAACCCACCCCTATTGGATCTCCTCAACTCTGACCGGCCGGCCCTCCTGAAGGCTCTTGGTGGCCGCCAGGGCGACACGCAGGCTCTCCAGGGCATCGCGCACGCCGGGTTCGGGGGCCCGCCCGGTGCGCAGGCAGTCGAAGAAGTGCGCCAACTCGGCCCGGTAGGCGGCCTCGAAGCGGTCCGGGAAGCTCTCGAAATGGTCACCGCCGTAGCCGAGACCGCAGGAGGTGACGAGCGGCGTCTTCTGGAAGGCTTCGACCACCACCTTAGCCTCGCTGCCGGCCACCTCGGTGCGGATGTCGTAGCCCCAGGTGGTGCGGCGCGCGCCCTCCACCACGCCGAGCGCGCCATTTTCGAAGCGCAGCAGCGCGACGGCGGTGTCCACGTCGCCGGCCTGTGCGAAGCCGGGGTCGATCAGGGTGGCGCCCCAGGCGCTCACCTCGGCCACCTCGCCCACCAGGAAGCGCGCCAGGTCGAAGTCGTGCACCAGCATATCCACGAAGATCCCGCCGCTGGTGCGAATGAAGCCGAGCGGAGGTGGGCTGAAGTCGCAACTCAGCGCGCGGAAGCGCTCGACGCGCCCGACCTCGCCCAACTCGATGCGGCGCTTCGCCTCGGCGTAACCGGGGTCGAAGCGCCGCATGAAGCCGACCATGGCCGGAATGCCGGCAGCCTCGACGGCCTCGGCCACGCGGCGGGTCTCCTCCAGCGTCAGCGCCACCGGCTTCTCGCACCACACCGGCTTGCCGGCGCGGGCACAGGCCTCGATCAGCGGGGCGTGGCTGGGCGTAGGCGTGGCGATCAGCACCGCATCCACGTCGCGGGCGCGGATGGTGCCCTCGACGTCGTCGCTGGCACGCTCGGCCTGCACCAACGCCGCGCCCCGCTCAGCCGCGTCAAACTGGACGTCCGCCACCACCCGCACGCGCACGCCGGGGATGCCCACCAGATTGCGCAGGTGGGTCATGCCCATGCGCCCCGCGCCCAGGAATGCGACGTTGAACATAGCTGACCCCACCCCGGCCCCTCCCCTGGCAGGGGAGGGAAGTCTATTTCTTCGGGGGCTGCGGCCCCCGGTCCCCCGTTTACTCCGTTACCTCAGCCACGCGCACCGGGCGCTGCTCCAGATAGCTCTTCTTCGCCGCCAGCCCCACCAGCAGCGCCGCGCGCCCGTCGCGCCCGCCCACCGGCGCCGGCCGGCCGCGCGCCACCGCATCTACGAAGGCCGACACCTCGGCGGCGTAGGCCTCCAGGTAGCGCTGCATGAAGAAGTTCAGCGGCAGGTCGCGCCGCACGGACTCGGCGGTGCTCACCACGCTGTTGTTCGGGTAGTTGTTCTCGGTCTGGATCGCGCCGGCGCTGCCGAACACCTCGACGCGCTGGTCGTAGCCGTAGACCGCGCGGCGGCTGTTGTCCACCGTGCCGATCGCGCCGCTTGCGAAGCGCAGCAGCGTCACGTGGGTGTCGATGTCGCCTGCCGCGCCGATCGCCGGGTCCACCAGCACGCCGCCCTGGACGTACACCTCCTCGATCTCGCTGCCCGTCAAGAAGCGGGCCATGTCCCAGTCGTGGATGGCCATGTCCAGGAAGATCCCACCGGAGACCTTCACGTAGTCGATCGGCGGCGGGGCCGGGTCGCGGCTGATGATGTGGACGATGTGCGGCGTGCCGATCTCGCCGCTCACCACCGCTTGGCGCACACGGGCGTAGTTGGCGTCGAAGCGGCGGTTGAAGCCGATCATCAGTTGCACGCCGGCCCGCTCCACGGCCTCGATCGCCGCGTCGGTCTGGGCCAGGTCCAGCGCGATCGGCTTCTCGCAGAAGATCTGCTTACCGGCCTGCGCGGCGGCGACGATGATCTCGGCGTGGGTGTCGGTGGGGGTGCAGATCAGCACTGCGTCGATCGCCGGGTCTGCCAGGATGGCGCGGTAGTCCGGCGCGACCCTTGGGACGCGGTAGGCCGCGGCCACGGCCTCGGCCGCGCCGGGCAGCGGGTCCGTCACAGCCGCCAGGCGCGCGCTGGCCACGCGGTAGGCGATGGTCTCGGCGTGGACGCGGCCGATGCGGCCGGCGCCGATCAGGCCGATCTGGAGCGGGGTGGTCACGGGAGGCTCCTTGAGGCCCTCACCCGCCGACCCCCTCTCCCGCTGCGGCAGGAGAGGGGGAGCAGATGCGCTGCGGCTGGTCTCCCCGCTCCCGGCCAGGGAGCGGGGTCAGGGGTGAGGGCGGCTGCTACTTATACTGCTCCGCGTTCTCCTTCGTCACCAACTCGGTGCCGGTGTCGATCACGGGGGGCAGGGTCTCACCCTGGATGAGCTTAAGCACGCTCTCGACGCCGAGCTTGCCCATGTTGGCGGGCGCCTGGGCCACGGTGGCGTTCATATCGCCGGCCAGCACCGCGGCGGCGGCGTCCGGGTTGGCGTCGAAGCCCACCACCACGATCTGGCCGTTCAGCCCGGCGTTCTTGATCGCCTCCACCGCCCCCAGCGCCATATTGTCGTTGCTAGCGAAGACCCCCTTCAGGTCCGGGTGCTTGGTGAGGATGTCCTCCATCGCCGCCTGGCCCTTGGCCTTGTCCCACTCGGCGGGGGTCTCGGCCACCAGGTTCAGCCCGCAGCCCTTCAGCCCGGCGCTGGCCCCGTCGGCGCGCGCCTTACCAGTGGACTGGGTGATAATGCCCTGCAGGATGGCCACCTTATCCCCCGGCTGGAGCGTCTTACAGATATAGTCGGCTGCCAGCTTGGCCCCCGCCTCGTTGTCGGTGCCGATGAAGGTGACGCCCTCGTTCTGGCCCTTGGTGTCGATGAACACCACCTTCACGCCCTTCTCCATGGCCGTCTGCAGCACCGGCGCCAGCGCGGCCGGGTCAGTGGGCGCAATGGCGATACCGTGCACCCCCTGGGTGACGGCGTCCTCGATCTGGGCGATCTGGGCCGCCACATC
>DATMBA010000463.1:0-3907 GCA_035559635.1 Roseiflexaceae bacterium | reverse complement strand
AAGCCCTCCCCGAAAACCCCGCCCCAACTTTAGATTTCAGCGCAGCGCACTATATCATTCGGTGCCCTCTGTGGCGAGCGAACGCTGAAGGAGCGTGCCCGTGTCAGAGCCACTGTTAAGCCTCGACACCTTCGCCACGCTGGTTGATGGCCTGGACCACCCGGAGTGCGTCACCTGGGGGCCGGATGGGCAGGTGTACGCGGGCGGCGAGGCCGGCCAGATCTACCGCGTGGGGCTGGACGGCAGCTGCCGCGAGATCGCCTGCACCGGCGGCTTCGCGCTCGGGCTATGCCTGGACGCCACCGGCGCGATCTACGTCTGCGACATCCGGCGCCGCGCGGTGCTGCGCGTCTCGCTGGCCGGCGAGGTGGCCACCTACTCAACCGGCGCGCCGGACCGCCCGCTGGTCAACCCGAACTACCCGGCCTTCGACCGCCACGGCAACCTGTACGTCTCCGACTCGGGCGGCTGGCTGAAGGATGACGGCTGCCTGCTGCGCATCCGCCCCGGCGGGCGCACTGAGGTGGTGAGCGACGCGGTGCGCCAGTTCCCCAACGGCATGGCGCTCGGCCCCGGCGGGACCCACCTCTACATCGCGCTCTCCACCACCGAGCCTGGGGTGGTGCGGGTGGCATTGGGGGAGGATGGCAGCGTCGGCCCGCCGGAGCGGGTGGCGCACCTGCCACGCACCGTGCCGGACGGCCTGGCCTTCGACGCCGCCGGTAACCTCTACATCTCGTGCTACACGCCCAACGCGATCTACCGCCTCTCCCCGGCCGGCGAGCTGGCGCTGCTGGCGGAGGACTGGCAGGCCACGACGATCGCCGCGCCGGCCAACCTGGCGTTCTGCGGCCCGGACCTGCGCACGCTGGTGATCGCGAGCCTCTCCCGCTGGCATCTGGCCTGCGCGCGCGTGGAGACCCCCGGCCTGCCGCTGATATACCCGGAGGTCGCGGGGTGGGGCGGGGACTAGTGGTGCGCCACACCGATTCTGGTGTATCACCTGGATTCGAGGCTTTCGCCGGGTGTGCTGGCGATGAGCCGGCTGAAGCCGCCAATCCACGCATCACCATCACTGTGATGGACCACGAGGGCGTATCCGCAAGGCGGGAGGTTTCCAAGCCCCCGCCCGCGAGAAAGCGGCGCGCGCAGCGCAGCAACGTACGCTTATGAATTTTTACCAACTCATTGGGTCCGTGGCGCCCTCCCACGCCCGGCCGGGCCCAACGGGCACCCCGCGGCGGGCGAGACTCGGCAACGCCCGCCGGCGCGGGCTGAGTCAGGCCGCGTAGGCGGCCTTGGCAAAGGATAGCCCGCCCGTTCACGGGCCGGGCGTGGTGCGAAGCCAGGAGACCCGATGACAGACGCACCGTGCTTCAGCGTACGAGGAGCAAATCCTTTCGAATACCCCCATCGCCCATCGCCTATCACCAGCGGAGGGACCTCCGATGCCCCACACCTCCATCCACATCCACGGCTGCCGCGTCTCGGATGAGTGGACCCTGCGTGGGATGCGCGCGGCGGTGCTGGAGAACGAGTTGCTGCGCGTGACCGTGCTGCTCGACCGGGGCGCCGAGATCGTCGAGTTCCGCTACAAGCCGCTGGACCTTGACCCGCTGCTGCGGCTGCCGGTGGAGCTGCGCGACCCCTCGCGCGGGCTGGCGTCGATCGGCGCTGGCGGCGGGACGTTCCTGGACTACTACGTCGGCGGGTGGCAGGAGATCCTGCCGAACGGCGGCCCCCCGGCGGCGTACCGGGGCGCAGACTACGGGCAGCACGGCGAGGTCTGCCTGATGCCGTGGGACTCGGAGGTGTTGGAGGACGGGCCGGAGCGCGTGCGGCTGCGCTGCGCGGTGCGTGCGCTGCGCACCCCGCTGCGCCTGGAGCGCACCATGGCGCTCGAGCGCGGCCGCGCGGCCCTGGTGCTCGACGAGCGGCTGACGAACGAGGCCGGCGAGTCGCTCGATCTCATGTGGGGCCACCACGTGGCCTTCGGCCCGCCGCTGATTGAGGACGGCGCGACCATCGCCACCTCGGCGCGGCGGCTGCTGGTGCACGAGGAGTTGCCGGGCTTCGCGCCGCGCCGCCTGGCGGTGGGCAGCGACGTGGCCTGGCCGTACGCGCCCGGCGCGGGTGGCGGCACGGTGGACATGCGTGTGGTGCCGCCACGCGCGGAGGCCGCCGGCCGCGAGATGTGCTACCTGACGGAGTTCGACGGGCCGGCCTGGTATGCGATCGGCAGCCGCTCGCGCGAGGCCGGCTTCGCGATGCGCTGGGACGGAGGGCTGTTCCGCTACCTCTGGCTCTGGCAGGAGCTCGGCCGGGCCGGCGGCTACCCCTGGTGGGGCCGCGCGCACACCGTGGCGCTCGAGCCCTGGACCAGCTACCCGACGCTCGGCTTGCCGGAGGCCATCCGCCGCGGCACGCAGCTCACGCTGCAGCCCGGCCAGACAGTGGCCACCCGCCTCGTCGCGGCCGTCTACCAGGGGGCCGGCGAAGTCACCGGCGTCGATGAGGATGGGTCGGTACGCGTGGAGTAGGCGGGGTGTGGGGGTCTGCGATCGGTGGGGGTGTGGAGGCGGCGCATCCGCCCCCACACCTCCACCCGGAAGGGGTTCGCAGGGGCCTGCATCCCCCTGAACATATTCAGGACTCTTTTTGGCGGGGCTACGTCCCGCCAAACCTCCCCAGGGAGGTGTGGGATGGAGCTGCAGGGCAAAGTGGCCGTCGTCACCGGCGCGGCCAGGGGGATCGGTGCGGCGGTGGCGCGCGTCTTCGCCCGCGAAGGGGCCGCGGTGGTCATCGTGGACCTGGACGGCGCGGCGGCGCGTGCGGTCGCCGATGAGATCGGCGGCGCCGGCGGGCGGGCGCTCGCGGTGCAGGCCGACGTGTCGCGGGCCGCGGATGCGCAGCGCATCGCCATGGAGACGGTGGCGGCCTTCGGCGGGATCGATGTGCTGGTCAACAACGCCGGCATCCAGACCTACGGCACCGTTGAGACCATGCCCGAGGAGGAGTGGGACCGCACGCTGAACGTCAACCTCAAGAGCGTGTTTCTCGTCTCCAAGTACGCCGTGCCGGAGATCCGGCGGCGCGGTGGCGGCGCGATCGTCAACATCGCCTCCGTCCAGGCGCTCGCCACCCAGCCGGCGGTCTCGGCCTACGCCGCCTCCAAGGGCGGCATCGTCTCGATGACGCGCAGCATGGCGCTCGACTTCGCCGCCGACAACATCCGCGTCAACTGTGTCTGCCCCGGCTCGGTGGACACGCCGATGCTGCGCTGGGCGGCCGACCTGTTCGGCGGCGGGGACGCGGAGGGGGCCGTGCGCGCGTGGGGGAAGCTGCACGCGCTGGGCCGCGTGGCGCGCGCCGAGGAGATCGCCGAGGTGGTGCTGTTCCTCGCCTCGCCGCGCAGTTCGTTCTGCACCGGCGCCGCCTATTTGGCCGACGGCGGGATGCTGGCCTCGTTCAGCTGAGCCTCAAGGCCAGCCAGAGCGGGGGTGCAGGAGGGCTACGCCCACCCTCTCCGGGTTATCCGGAGAGAGTGGGGTTGCAGGGGAGGGCGAAGCCCTCCCCTGCCCCCTTCCCGAGGTATGCGGACAGGCTTTTAGCTCAGGGCGACCCGCCGCCAGGGGAGGGTGGCGAGCGGGATGTGGCGCAGGCGCAGCGCCAGGTCGGCCCGGCCGTAGTACGAGCACGGCACCCCGCGCTCGTCCCGCGCCATGAGGACGGTGGGCCGGTGGAAGTGGCGCCGCTCCAGGAACTGGATCGTCCGCGTCGCAGTGGTGGGGTCGCTGAGGACGGCCTTCGGCACGATCACCACCGTGAAGGTGGCCGCTTGCTCGGTGATTGTGGCGCATTCGAGGTTCATGGACATGCTCTAAAGGGGAGGGGCTAGGGGAGGGCT
>DATMBA010000462.1:0-1589 GCA_035559635.1 Roseiflexaceae bacterium | reverse complement strand
CCTCGTTCCTCGTTCCCCGTTCCTCGTTCATCCGGGCCGCCAGCGCCGCCGGGTCCTTGTCGTCGCGGTCCATGTGCGCCACCAGGAAGCGGAAGCCATGCTCGCGATACCACGCCGGGTCGTGGGACGTCACCTGCTGCGCGCCCTCCGCCCGCAGCCGGCCCGAGAGCAGCAGCGTGCCGTCCTCCAGCCAGATGCGCGCCCCGTCCGGCGCGTTTCGCTCCACCCACTCCGTCGCCAGCACACGCGTGGTGGGCCGGGCGCGCAGTTGCTCGTCGTGCAGCGAGCGCGCCAGCGGCTCCGCCGCCACCAGCGCGACGGCCAGGGCCAACAGCAGCGGCCGACCAACGACCAACGACCAACGACCAACGACCAACCGCCGATGACCGAACACCTGGCCCGCCGGTACCTCTGCGGGATCCCCCAACCGGTCCGCCGTTGTCCGCCGCCCGTCGCCTGCCATCAGCCGTCTGTCGTTCGTCGTTCGTTCGACAAGCGCCACCAGCGCGGCGGCCGCCAGCAGACACAGGAACGGCAGCAGCGGCACCGCGTTGCGGAAGAACACCACCTTCACGCTGGTGAGCTGCAGCACCGCCGGCACCACGAAGGCCAGCACCAGCAGGTCGGCCCGGCGGCGGCGCACGAACGCCAGCAGCAGCCCGCCGAGCATGGCGCAGGCCGCTAGCAACCCCTCGTTCGCCAGCGCCCCCCAGTAGAACAGCCCAGGCCGGGACGACTCCGCGCCGGGGTGGCCGGTGAAGCGGTAGTGCACCACGATCGACGCCAGGTCGTCCACCAGGCGCGGTAGCTCCCGCAGCCACAGCGGCACGCCCAACGTGAAGCCGAGCAGCAGCCCTAGCCCGGCCCACAGGAGGCCGAGGACGACCAACGACCGTGCTCTATCGCCCGTCGTCCCTCGTTCCTCGTCCCTCGTTCCTCGTTCCTCGTTCCTCGTTCCCCGTTCCTCGTTCATCCGGGCCGCCAGCGCCACCGCCAGCGTCAGCGGCACCACCAGCACCGCCACGTTGTACTTCGCCGCGGCGGCCAGGCCGGTGGCGAGCCCGGCGAGCAGCGCCGCGGCGTAGCGCTCGCGCCGCGGGACGTCCACCAACCCCAGCCGCACAATCGCCACAAACGCCAGCATGGTAAAAAACATGGAGGGGGTATCGGTGGTGGCGTAGTGCGCGTCACCCACGGCCAGCGGCAGCACCGCCAGCAGCGCAGCGGCCGCCAGGCCCGTGGCGCGGCCGTACAGCATCCGGCCGGCCACATATGTCAGCAGCACGCCGCCCGTCCCCAGCGCGGCGCTTAGCGCACGCATCCAGGGGTAGAAGTGCACCGGCGCCAGGTCCGCCAGGTCGCGGTACAGCCCGGCCCCGGCGCCCCACAGGAAGTGAGCCGCCGCTACGCCGACCTGCAGGTAGATCACCAGGGTGGGGTAGGTGTAGCTGAAGGGGCGGTAGTCGCCGGTGCGCAGCATGCGGGCAGCCTCATCGGCCACCGCCCACTCGTCCGGGTGCTCCAGGTACGGCAGGCCGAAGCGCAGCCCCCAGGTGCGCAGGAAGAGCGCCAGCGCGAGCACGCCGGCC
>DATMBA010000461.1:0-1698 GCA_035559635.1 Roseiflexaceae bacterium | reverse complement strand
CCTTCGGCGCCGCAACCATGGCGGCACTCGGGCTGATCGAGCCACTGGGCGTGTTCCACGACTCCTGGCAGAACGTCGGCCTGGGCCAGCTGGCCCTGGCGCCCGCGATCGCCGGCGACACCGCGGAGGTGGAGTACGTCGCCGGGTCGCCGGCCGCCTTCCTGCTGTTCGGGCTGCTGCGCGGCGGCTTCGGCGCCACCCCCGCTCTGCTGCGCGCCTACCCGGCGATCTGCCTGCTGCTCTACACCGCTGGCCTCTACACGCTGGCCAGCGCCTTTGTGGCCGCCCACCCGCGGCTGCGCGGCCTCGAGCCGGCGCGGGCCGGCTGGATGGCGGCCTTCGCCTTCCTGGCGCTCGCGCCCACCTTCTGGATGCGGATCAACCCCGCGCCGCAGTCGCTGGCCTTCGCGCTCATGCCCTTCTGCCTCGCCGCCCTGCTGCGCGCCACGGCAGACGCCCGCTTCCGCGTTGTGGCCCTCGCCACCTTCGGCGCGATCGTCCTCACCCACCCGATCACCGCTCTGATGACGGTGGGCGTCACCGCGGCCTGGCTGGCGCTAGACGCCTGGAAGCGCTGGCGCACCAGGGCGCCGGCGCTCGTCGCTTCCAACACCGTCCTGCTCTACGCCTGCCTGTTCGTGAGCTGGCTGATCTACATCGGCGTGTGGGTCCTGCGCTCCGGCGAGGCCTTCGCCCGGCGTATCGGCCAGGTCTTCAACAGCGGCGAGCACGCCACAGTAACCGCCACGGTGACGGAGCAGTCGCTGCTGTTCGTCTGGCTGCACCGCGTGGCGCTGTTGGGCGCGGCGGCGCTGGTGGCCGTAGGGATGCTGGTGCTGCTGCGCTCCAGCCGCAGCGCCGCCGCACGTCTGGCGGCCTGGTTCGCCATCGCGGCCATCTGGCTGCCGATGATGCTGTTCGGCGAGTTCGGCGACCGTGGCCCGTTGTTCGCCTCACTGCCGGCCAGCCTGGCCGCCGCGCTGGCCCTCTGCCTGGCGCGCCGGCGGGCGGTGCGCGGTGCGCTCGCCGGGCTGCTGCTGCTCACGGCGCTCACCGGCCACATCACCGCCTACGCGAACCATATCGGCGAGGTGATCACGCGGGCCGAGGTGGACTCCTTCGATGTGATCGTCGAGCAGGCGCCACAGAGCCGCATCGCCTACGGCTACGGCTTCCCGCTGGCCGCCCCCGAGGACCTGCCGACCTACCGCAGCGCGCGGGTGCGGGTGTACGCCGTCGGCGCGGCCGACTTCACCTTCGACCGGCTGCTGGACTCCAGCGATGTGATCGTGATCTCCGACCAGATGCGCGAGTCGGCGCTGCTGCGCGGGCCGCGGGCCGCCGAGGCGCTGGCGCGCTTCGAGCGCTACCTGCGCGACCAGGTGCGGTTCGAGATCATCTACGACAGCGGCAGCGTGAGGGCGTACCGTGTCCGCTGACCTGACATCGCCCGCCCACGGCGCCCGCACGCGCGCCGGTAGATTGCTGGTGGCGGCGCGCCAGGCGCGCATGGCGGGGGGCTCGGCGTTGTTGTTCGCCAACGCGCTCGTCGGCGCCGGCTGCGGCGTGATCTTCTGGACGCTCGCCGCCTGGCGGTACGACATGGCCGCGGTGGGGCTGACGTCGGCCCTGGCCTCGGCCGCCGCGCTCGTGGCTACGCTGGCAAACCTCGGCCTGAGCGCGGTGGTGATGCGCTAC
>DATMBA010000460.1:0-7646 GCA_035559635.1 Roseiflexaceae bacterium | reverse complement strand
CCGGCATGTCGGCATGGCCGCCGCTCCAGGCCGCGCCGGGCGCCCAGCCGTAGACGTGGCGCGCGCCGGTGAACGCGCCGCTGCCGAACAGCCAGAAGAAGACGTTCTGCAGGATCCAGCGAGCGTTGAGGTTGCCGATCAGCGCGTGTTGGCCGCTGCTGCTGCCCGGCAGGGTAGTGGTCCAGTCCAGGTAGCCGCTCTTCACCTGGTAGGTGATGCCGCCGTTGCGGACCGGCAGCAGCTGCTCGAGCCACTGCGCCGCGCCGCCGTTCACCGCCCAGCCGCCCGCCTGCCGCGTGCCGCTGTAGCCGCTCGGGTGGTAGTCCAGCCGCTCGCCGACGATCTTCATCGTGCGGCGCGGGCTGAAGCTGATGATCACATCGCCGCTGGCGGGGAAGCGGTTGTTGGTCTCGTTGGTCTCGGCGATCGTGCCGTTGGGGTCCACGATGGCGTGGAACTTCACCGCGGTGGGGTTGGTGAAGTTGACGACGAAGAAGACGTTGGCGCTGTCGGCGGCGTTGCCGCGGCTGATGGTGGGCAGCGCGCGCCCGGTCACATTCACCGGGTAGACCACGTTGTTGGCGTCGGTGATGATCAGGCGCACCGGCACGTTGTTCTTACCGCTGCCGGGGCCGCTGTAACGCAGGTAGATGCGCGCCGCGGTGCTCTTCTTCGTCACCTGCGGCAGCGAGTTGTTCGAGCAGTCGCTCAGGCCCTGGCTGGTGTCGAAGCACTGGATGCCCTGAGTGATCTCGATGCCGTGGATCGACAGGTCCTCGGTGGGCAGCAACACCAGCGGCCCCTCGAAGAACGGCTTGTAGGGCAGCGCCAGCAGCGGCGTGAACGTCGGCGGCTGGTTCACGGCGGTGTTGGCGGCGGCGCTGTTGTTCTGCTGGTTCGGGTCCGGTGCGCCGGAGTTGGCGGCCGCAGTGTTGGTGAGCGTGGTAGCCTCGCTGGGTCTGACGACGATCGTCACGGTGGCCGAGCCGCCTGCGGCGAGCGTGCCGAGGCTACACCTGACGGTCCGGCCGGTGCGGATGCAGCTCCCCTGGCTCGGCGTGGCCGAGACGAAGGTGGCGCTCTCCGGCAGGGTGTCCTCGACGCGCACGTTCGGCGCGGGCGCCGGGCCTGCGTTGCTCACCGTGAGCGTGTAGGTCAGGTTCTGGCCCACCACCGCCTGATCCGGCTTGCCGGTCTTGGTGATCCCGACGTCCGCCGGCCGGGCCTGGGTGGCGCACGGATTGCCGCGTACGATGTTCTCCAGCAGGTCGCGCCCGGCGGCGGTCATGGCGTTCGGTGCGCGCCGGAAGCCCCACTGGATGCTGCATAGCTGCTGGGTCACCTGGTTGCTCCCCTGCTGCGCCGCCAGCGGGTAGCCGCCCTGCCCGGCTGGCTCGCGGCCGATCGGCGTGACCGTGGGGGAGAGCGGGCTGGTCACCGCTAACATGGGCGTCGTGAGGTTATATAGCTTCACGACATTGTCCGCCGGCACAGGCACGGCATTGGGTGTGCTCCAGTAGGCCGCGCCCGGCTCGACCGCGAAGACGCCGCTCTGGCTCCCCGGCGTGCTCCTGACCTCTCCGATGCCGAGGCCGAGTGAGTCGAAGAACTGTGCCCCATAGCCGATCGAGATGATCTTCTGGGCGAAGTTGGTGATGTCGCGTTGAGCGCCGGGTCCGCCCTCCCATGCCGGCGCCGGGCCTGTTGGAGTCGCCCCGGTATCGTCGGCGATGATCACGGCAAGGTACGAGCTGAAGACGTCGCCGTGGGTCTCGGCGTCGGCAAGGTTCAGCGGCACCACGTCCAGGCCGCGCAGCTCGAGCGTGGCGACGAAGCTGTCGCGCGAGACGGTGTCGGTGTCGTACACGTAGGCCACCTTTGGAGCGAGTTGGGCCCATGCGCCGGTGAGCGGCGAGGCGGCGGCCAGGACGAGTGCGGCGAGCACGGCGAGCGTACCGAGCGGGGAGCGGTGTCGGGGGCGCATTGCAACTCCTTCCTGCGATCGGCCTGGGCACAACCTGGGGGGACCGGGGCTGGTTCGCACAGCCTCGTATTCGGTAGAACGCTGGACAGGATCGTTTTGGTGCGCGGGTGACCGTATCTCGTGGGGCCGCTGGCGCATATCCCTGCGCCGCAGGCCCGGCCTGCGGGCACATCTATGTAACTCTTGCACAAGGGGGCGCGGCGGCGTCGTATAATTCATAGGAGGTTATAGAGTGGCCCCGCCCCTGCGAGGATTCTATTCGGGGGCGGCAGGGCCCCGCTAGCCATTGCACCTCCAGAGGGAAGTTTGGAGGGGCTGCGTCCCCCCAAACGATCCCTCATGGATCCTTTCCGGGGGCCACAGGCCCGCACTCCCGCGAAGCGGCGCCGACTGCGGAAGTCCCGTCATCCAGCGGGAGGAGCACGCGAGAAGAGAGGGGATCTCGGAGACTATGCGGATCGCCATGCTCAGCGTTCACAGCAGCCCGCTCGCCGCGCTCGGCGGCAAGGAGGCGGGCGGCATGAACGTCTACGTCCGCGAGTTGAGCCGCGAGCTTGGGCGGCGCGGCATCGCGGTGGACATATTCACCCGCGCGCAGGACCCGTCGGCGCCGACGGTAGTGGCGTTGGAGCGCGGCGTGCGGGTGGTCAACCTGCACGCCGGGCCGGCGGCGCCCTACGATAAGAACTGGCTGCTGGCCTACCTGCCGGAGTTCGTTGGCCGGGTGCGTTGCTTCGCGGATGGCGAGGACCTGACCTACGACCTGATCCACAGCCACTACTTCATCTCCGGCGAGGCCGGGCTGGCGCTGCGGCGCAGCTGGGGCGCACCGGTGGTGCACATGTTCCACACGCTCGGCGCGATGAAGAACGAGGTGGCGCGCGGGGCGGAGGAGCGCGAGACGCAGCAGCGCATCGCGATCGAGCGCCACCTGATGGCCGAGGTGGACGTGGTGGTGGCGGCCACGCCGCTGGACAAGGCGCAGATGGTGTGGCACTACGGGGCGGATGCTTCCCGCATCCGGGTGGTGCCCCCCGGCGTGGACCTGCGGCGCTTCCACCCGCGGGACATGGCGGCGGCGCGCATGGCGCTGGGCCTGCCGGCCCCGCCGCATCGCCTGGTGGCGCTGGTGGGGCGCATCGAGCCGCTCAAGGGTATCGATGCGCTGATCGAGGCGCTGGCGCTGCTGCTGGCGCGCCATCCGGAGTGGCGCGGGCGGCTCGGCGTGCTGGTGGTGGGCGGCGGCGGCGAGGGCGAGCGCACGCGCTGGAACGCCGAGCAGCGCCGGCTGGATGCCCTGCGCACGGCGCTGGGGGTGCAGGATGCGGTGCGCTTCCTGGGGGCGCGCAGCCAGGAGCAACTGCCGCTGCTATACGCCGCCGCCGACGTGGTGACGATGCCCTCGCACTATGAGTCGTTCGGCATGGCCGCGCTGGAGGGGCTGGCGTGCGGCCGCCCGGTGGTGGCCACCTGCGCCGGCGGCCCGGCGTTCATCGTGGAAGACGGGGTGAGCGGCCTGCTCACGCCCCCCGGCGACCCGTCGGCCCTGGCGGCCCGGCTGGAGCGCCTGCTGGCCGACGATGCGCTGCGGGCGGAGATGGGCGCTGCGGCCGCGGCACGCGCCGAGCGCTTCGGCTGGGCCACTGTCTCCT
This sequence comes from Roseiflexaceae bacterium, assembly GCA_035559635.1. Classification (GTDB taxonomy): domain Bacteria; phylum Chloroflexota; class Chloroflexia; order Chloroflexales; family Roseiflexaceae; genus CALJIC01. The sequence continues at coordinate 4,010 of DATMBA010000460.1, read as the reverse complement.
GCGATGTGCTGCAGGTCTACCGCGAGGCGCTGGCGGGCCGGAGACGGGCGGCGGTGTGAGGCGATGGCCCGCTAGCACCCCGGCGCCGTGGCATCGCCCGTAGGGGCGCAGTAGTTGCCGCTCAAATTCAACGCACGTTGTCGTGAGGTGCAATCGCTGCGCCCCTACGGCATTGTCATACCATGGGGATCCATCGCGCCTGTGCGGCGCTGCCCCTTTTTGCGGTACAATACCGTCCATTGACAGGCCCTGTTTCTCGAGCCAACCCTTGGACCGTAGACTCACACGTCCCCGGCGAGCGACGGCGCGGCGCGCAATGGCGCGGCGGAGGCGGCCGGCTGCCGGCTGGCTGCGCATGCTGGCCGTGGCGGGCGCATCGCTGGTGGTGTTGCTCACCACCTGCAGCGCGCCGACCATGCCGCTGCACCTCTCGCGCGCCCCGCTGTCCGGCGGCGCCCCGGGCGGGCTTGCACCGGCGCCCGCGCAGCAGGCGGTGAGCCTGGAGGCACTGCCGACGGTCACGCCCGCGCCAACCACGCGCCAGCCCGGCCTCCTGGAGCGGATCGTCGGCGCAGCGGCGCCTGCCGGCCAGCGGCGCACTCCGCCGCCAGCGGCTACGCCCACCGCGCGCCCGGAGGACGCGGCGCTCGGCCAGGCGATCGACCGCTACCTGAGCGATCTGGTGGCGGGGCAACTCTTCCACGGCGGCGTGCTCGTGGCGCGCGAGGGCCGGGTGATCCTCAGCAAGGGCTATGGCATGGCCGACGGGGACACCGGCACGGCCAACACCGCCACTACCCGCTTCCGCCTGGCCTCGCTCACCAAGCAGTTCACCGCGATGGCGGTGCTGATCCTGCAGGCGCGCGGCCGGCTCGCGGTGGACGACCCGATCTGTACCTACCTGGACGACTGCCCCGACGCCTGGCGGCCGGTCACGATCCGCCACCTGCTTACCCACACCTCGGGGATCGTGGACTACACCGACTTCATGGACTTCGAGCCGACCGAGATGAACCCGGCCACGCCGCAGGAATTGGTGGCGCGCTTCCGCGGCTACCCGCTGGCCTTCGCCCCCGGCGAGCTGTATGACTACTGCAACTCGAACTACGTGCTGCTCGGCCTGATCATCGAGCGGGCCTCCGGCCGGCCCTATGCCGACTTCCTGCAGGAGGCGATCTTCGCGCCGCTCGGCATGCGCGCCAGCGGATACGACACGAACCACGGCCAGATCACCGGTGGTGCGGTGGGGTACACCTCGTTCACCACGAAGTCCGGCTTCCTGGACGCCTCGACGCTCTACGCCGCCGGGGGCCTGTACTCGACGGTGGAGGACATGTGGCTGTGGCTGCAGGCGCTAGGCACCGGGCGGCTCGTGCCGCAGGATCTGGAGCAGCAGATGTTCACGCCGGTGCACCTGGGCTACGGCTTCGGCTGGAAGATCGAGCGCCCGGGCGGCCGCCTGCGCTACAGCCACGCCGGCGATATGACCGGCGTGGCGAACTTCCTGGCCTACTACCCCGAGCAGCGTGTCGCGGTGGTGGTGCTGAGCAACATGGACTACGCCGACGCGGAGGGGATCAACAACTACATCGCGAATATGGTCTTCGCTTCGCCCTGAGCGCACAACAGCGGATGAAAGAGGGATGGTGCGAGGGGCTGCCCCTCGCACTCCCCGTTTTCACGGTAGCGCGATCCATACGGGAGGTGGCGCGCTAATAGCCAGCGGGGCGCCGGTGCGCGGGTGGGGCAGCGCAAGCCGCGCGGCATGCAGCAGGTGGTGGGAGAGGGCGCGCCCGCGCCACGCGGCCGGCCCGCCGTAGCGCGTGTCCCCCAGCAATGGGTGCCCGAGGTGCGCCAGGTGCAGCCGGATCTGGTGGGTGCGCCCGGTGACCGGGGAGGCCCGCAGCAGCGCTGCATCCCCTAGGCGCCGCTCCACCACGAAGCGCGTCACCATCAGCTTGACCCGCGCGCCGTTCGGCAGCTCGCGGCCCACCTCCTCCAACGGGTAGACCTGGAACAGCCCCTGCCGCGCCCGCCCGTGCCCGGTCTCCACTACGAAGGCGTCCGCGGCCGGCTCGCCGGCGCACAGGCAGAGGTATTCCTTGTGGACCGCGCCGCTCTCGAAGGCCCGCTGCAGCGCCGGGTTGACCGCCGGGTCCTTCGAGAGCAGCAGCACCCCGGTGGTGTCGCGGTCCAGCCTGTGGACCAGATGAAGGGCTGGTTGCCACGGCGCGCTCAGCACACCGCGGCCATCAGTTCGTTCTGTGAGGAAGCGCTCCACCGCGCCGCGCAGGTGGTTCCAGGCGTCCCAGGGGGTGGCCTCGACGTACACGCCAGCGGGCTTGTTCACCGCGATCAGGTCGGCGTCCTCGTACAGGATGGTGCCCGCATCGAACTGCACCTCGGCGTAGACGCCGCCCGGCGGCCGGTGGATGAAGACGGTGGCGCCGGCCGCCACCGGCGCCGAGGGATCCGTCACGCGGGCGCGGTTCAGCCACAGGCCGCCGTGGGCCAGCACGTCGCGGGCGCGTGGCTCGGCGCCCAGGGCTTCCGCAGCGATCTGCAGCACCGTCTTGGCGGCATCCCCAGGCGCGACGATCAGGCGAATTGGGCCTTCGTCACGCACAAGACCTCCATGCGCTGCGCGCACACTGCCAATGGAAAGGGGGTGGGTTGCAGGGCGGGCGAAGCCCTCCCTGACCCTCCCATTTCACCTCAGTCGTCCATGCGCTGCGCGCACACCGCTAGATGAAAACCGGGTGGGATTCCAGGGGCGTGGCCATCCCACCGCCTCAGCGTCTCATGTCCGCTCGACGTACTGTTTGCGGTAGTACTCCAGGTACTCGCCGGTCTTGATCGGGCGCCACCACCACTCGTTCTCCACGAACCAGCGTACCGTCTTCTCCAGCGCCTCGTCGAAGGTGTGGCGGCTGGTCCAGCCGAGCGCCCGCAGCTTGCTGGTATCCAGGGCATAGCGGCGGTCGTGGCCGGCGCGGTCCGCCACGTAGGTGATCAGGCTCTGGGGTTTGCCGAGGATGTCCAAGATCTTGCGCGCCATGTCGATGTTGTGCGTCTCCACGCCGGTGCCGACGTTGTAGACCTCGCCGGGGGCGCCCTTGTGCAGCACCACGTCGATGCCCTCGCAGTGATCCATGACGTACTGGTAGTCGCGCATCTGCATGCCGTCGCCGTAGATCGGCAGCGGGATGTCGTCGATGGCGTTGGTGGTGAAGAGCGGCACGGCCTTCTCGGGGTAGTGGAAGGGGCCGATATTGTTCGAGCCGCGTGTCACGGTGGTGTGCAGGCCGTAGGTGATGTGGTAGGCGTACACCAGGTGCTCGGCGCCGGCCTTGCTGGCCGAGTACGGGCTGCGCGGCTCCAGCGGGTCGCCCTCCTGCGAGCGGCCGGGTGGGGGGATCGTACCGTAGACCTCGTCGGTGCTCACCTGGTGGAAGCGCTCGAGCTTCATGTCGCGGGCGGCCTCAAGTAGCACCCAGGTGCCGTTGACATTGGTGGTGACCACCGCGTCGGGCGCCATGATGGAGCGGTCGACATGTGTTTCCGCAGCGAAGTTGACGATCGTATCGATGTTGTGCTGCCGGATGGCGGCCCGCACCGCCGCCATGTCGCAGATGTCCCCGCGGACGAAGGCGAAGCGCGGGTTGCCCCTGGCGCGCTCGAGGTTCTCCAGCCGGCCGGCGTAGGTCAGCTTGTCGTAGACGACGATACGGTAGCCGGGGTAGGTCTCCAGCATATAGTGGACGAAGTTGCTGCCGATGAAGCCGGCGCCGCCGGTGACGAGCAGGTTGCGCATTCCTCTTCTCCCGTTGGGTGCCGCATGAACGTATGACCGGCGAGAGTGTAGCATATGCGGGTGGCATGTCAATGACGCACTACTGCGTCGCCGCTGTATCAAACGTAATAGAGCCGTGCGGCGCACACGCGCCGCACGGCCCTAGTAGTCTGTCAATCCTTGATTGACGGATGGGGTGGGGTTTCAGGGGAGGGCT
>DATMBA010000459.1:0-3182 GCA_035559635.1 Roseiflexaceae bacterium | reverse complement strand
GCATCCGCCCCCACACCCCCACCGGAGGAGGATGGCGAGTTCACCAACTCGATCGGCTCGCCATAGTCCTCGTGCGGGTGCGTGCTGGCATGCTGTGTGCACAGCGTCCTCCACTCACCCGCATCGATCAGACACTCCATGCAGAGGTGTGTGGCCGGCGCGCCGCACTCCGCGCAGGTGGCGGGGAGCATCACGTTGCGGGCCATCAGCACGATCGGCCGCGCGGTCAGCGGCGCGCCGGTGCGCTGGCCCACCGCCGCGATCCGCGTCTCGGAGGAGGTGCCGAAGTCGTAGATGTGCGTCAGTTCCACCCCCGGCTGCAGCACGGCGTCCACCCGGCGCTGCTTGCCGATCTCGCGGCCGCCCCAACCGCCCACGGAGAACTGGCTGAGGTGGCCGCAGCACTCCAGCCAGATCGCGCGCAGGTAGTCGTCGATGGCCTTCAGCGTGGCTGAGCCGCGCACCTCCAAGTCCAGCCAGAAGCCGCTGTTATAGGCGTCCTGCATCCGCAGGTGGTAGAGCGTCTCCGGCGCGCCCTTGCCCTGAGCGGCGGCGGCGATCTGCGCCTGGCGCTGCGGGCAGGTGGCCAGGTGCCTCCCCATGCTGCCCTTCGTCGTCTCGTACCCGCAGAACGCACACGTCCCGCGCGATTGCTGTCTGCGTGGCATAGCGGCTCCTTGACATGCCAATTTGGCAGTGTCATATCACCACGATCATACCTCGGCTTCGACCTGCCACAGGTTCGGGTACGTGGTCACGAAGCCCACCGTATTCACCGTGAGATCGGCGACAAATCTACCGCCTGCGCTTTCGTACCGATAGGTGGTGGCATCGAGGTGGCGGTAGACCTGGTCGAGCGGTTCGAGCGCGAAGCTTGGAAACCGCAGCCAAGCTGCCCGCACCTCCGCCGCAGCGCCAATCGCCAGGTCCAGACGGCGGATCGGTAGGAGGTTGGTCACGGGACTGAAATTCAGATCGAGGTCGATGCAGCCCGCTACCGCAGGGCACTCGGCGCCGTTGAGCCACCAGCGGCCGGTGGAATCAACGGCCAGCCTGGTCGCCACCGGCCTGTCCCCCACCCAGCCGCTCACCTGCGCGGAGACGGTGTGCCAACGGTCATCACAGGCCACCAGGTAATCCAAGCGGCATGGCCGTCGCTGATGGGCAAAGACCGCCACGCCGGCCAACTGCCAGCCGGTTTCCAGGCGGCGCAGCTGTGCGAATTCATGCCCCGGCTGGTCAAGCCTGCGCCAGAGGATCGAACGGTCGGATGTATCATGCTGCATGAGCCGCACCGCACATCGTTGTATGGCTTCGGGAGGCCGAGCCGCTCGCGCACTTGCTGAGCATCGTAGCGGGTTTGTTCGTCTGATCGCTCGCGGAGCAGCTGCATCAGGGCAGCACGCTGGCGCGTACGGGCGACCTCATCCGCAACATCGTCCGCTTCTGCGCCTGCATCCGTGACCGGCGCTTGCCCGCACGGACACCGCTGCGGGCAGTGTCAGCCGTGCTTCCGGGGTGACAGACGTGCGCCCCCCACGGCCGCGTGGAGGTGGGGGTTGGGGGCATCGGCAACAGGGCGGCATCACAGTCTCTCGGCTCGCTCCCATGCGGCGGGCTGAAGCCCGCGGCTGTCACCAGAAGTGCGCTCAAGTGCACTCGTTGGGGGCCTACGCCCGGCGCAAGCCGGCTCGGTATGACAGCGTGAGGCGCTTAGCCCACCGTGGCGAGCAAAATCTTGCCGCTATCCAGGGCGCCCTCCGAGCCCCGCTCCCTATCGGCTGTCTACCTGCCTCCCGGCGTCACCAGCGTGAAGCGTACAATGCGGTCCTGGGCCAACTCGGCCTCGTCCAGGCTGTTGGGGAACTTCGGCTCCAGCGTGCCGATGATCAGCCGGCTGGGGGTGATGCCCTGCTGGCTGAGGAAGGTGGCCACGCTGGTGGCGCGGTCGCGGGCGAAGGCGCGGATCTGTTCGGCGGTGAAGCGCCCCTCCGGCCCCGGCCAGGCCGAACTGCCCTCGATCTTGAGGTAGAGCGTCGAGCTGCGTAGCACCGGCAGCACCTGCTCGAGCAGGTCGCGCTGCGCCTGCTCGGTGAGCCGCAGGCTGTCCGGCTCGAAGTCGATCTTCTCGATCGGCAGCTGCACCACCGCCTCGGCCTGCTGCGCCTCGGCCTCCGAGAGCTGCGGCAGGTCCACCCGTGAGGTGAGCAGGAAGGAGCTATTGATGGGCGGCTGGGCCGAGAAGAGCGCCGGGTTCTGCGCCGAGCCGGCCACGAAACGCCCGTCCACCAACTGCGCCAGGTCGGCCTGCGGCACGCTCTGGCCGGCGTTGATCCACACCTGCTGCGCCTCGCGCAGGCGGCTCACCAGGATGTCCGGTGTGCGGAAGGCGATCTGGTTGGCGTTCAGTGTGGCCTGTGCCAGGCTCTCCAGCGCGGCCGGCAGGTCCTCCGGCGCGGCGATGGTGGTCCAGTCGCTGTGCCCCCACTCCACCACCGCCTGCCCGGCCTCCTGCGGGCTGTCGGTCATCAGCTTGAGCGCCTCGAACCAGGCATCGTGGAAGGCCTGCATCGCCGGCCCCTTCTGCTCGATCGACTGGCGCGAGGTCACCAGCACATCCAGGATGGCGCGTAGCTTGTCCGAGGCGATCAGCACCTGCGCGCCCTGCTCCTCGGCGGCCAGCACGTCCGGCTCCCAGGCCGAGACCGCGTCCGCCTCGCTGGCCGTGTAGGCGGCCACCGCCTCCGCCACCGTGGGCTGCGGCACGAGCGTCACGTCCCCAGGGTCCAGGCCGGCCAGGCTGAGCGCATAGTACAGGAAGAATTCGCCGACGCTGCCCTCGCTGTAGGCCACGCGCCGGCCACGCAGGTCGTTGATCGTCGTGATGCCAGGGGCGGCCACCAACTTGTCGGCGCCGGCGCTCTCGTCGATCACCGCGGTGATCGCGCCGATCGCCGGGTCGCCCTGGCGGGCGAAGCCGTCCAGCGTGGTGGCGAGCACGTCCCACTCGCCGCTGCGCAGCCTGGCGAAGCGCTCGGCCTCCGAGAAGTCGTGCTGGCCGTCCAGCCCGAAGGGCACCAACTCCAGCTCGTAGCCGCGCTTCTGCAGCAGGCCGCGCACCTCGGCGATGATGCCGGGGAAGTAGCTGGGGAAGCTGTCGAAGGCGAAGGTGACCGTGCCAC
>DATMBA010000458.1:0-6381 GCA_035559635.1 Roseiflexaceae bacterium | reverse complement strand
GGCGCGCCAGGCCGCCTCCACCGAGCCGAGCCGCTCGATCAGCCGCTCCAGGCGCGCGGGGCCGATGCCGTTGACGCGGTTGAAGCCCAGGTAGTAGCCTGTGGTGTCCATAAGACCAAGAATCCTTTGTAGCTAGTACAGCATCGCCACCGCGCGGGGACTGCCGACTTTAGGCGGCAGGGCTGCGCAGCGCCGCGCTGTGGTAGTATAGGCGGGAGGTGTTACCATTCTGGCCGTTGGGGATACTCCATGCTTCCAGCCACGATCTTCGCTGCCCTTGGGGCGCTGGGCCGCCTGCTCCTCTCGGCGGCGAGCGCGCTGGTCTGCTTCCTCTCGCTGCGCCGGGCGCCGACATACCGGCTCTGGCTGGCCGCAGTGGGGGTGACGGAGTGGGGCCACGGGCTGGCGCCGCTGGCGCTGGCCGCGCTGCTCCGCCCGTACCGGCGCGCGATCGGCTTCCCGGCCTGGACGCTAGGGGCGGCGGCAGGGGTGGTCGGGGCCCTGCCGCTGCTGCGCGCCCTGCCGCTTGCCCGCCGGCTGCCCGACGAGCTGGTCGCGGCCTTTGGTCCCGTGCAGCCGCGCACGCGGCCTGGCGCGCCGCCGCGCCCCGCGCCGCTGGTGTCGCTGGATCTGCTGCGCGGCGTGGCCTCGCCCACGGTGCGCTGCGACCGGCTGGCCTACCGCTGCGCCGCGGGCCAGGAGCTGCGGCTGGACCTGTACCGGCCGCTGCCCGCTTGCCCATCGAATGGGCCAGCGGGCAAGGGGGTGGGAGGGGATGAGGCAGGCCTCCCGGTGGTGGTGGTGGTGCACGGCGGGGGCTGGGAGAGCGGCGACGCCGGGCAGCTGCCGGAGGTCAACCGCTACCTGGCGGCGCGCGGCTACGCGGTGGCGGCGATCTGCTACCGCCTGGCACCGCAGCACCCCTTCCCCGCCGCCCTGGAGGACGTGCTGGCGGCGGTGGCGCACCTCAAGGCACACGCCATGGAGCTGGGGCTGGACGGGGGGCGCATCGTGCTCTACGGGCGCTCGGCCGGAGGGCACCTGGCGTTGCTGGCGGCCTACACCGCGCGCGACCCGGCTATTCGCGGGGTGGTGGCGCTCTACCCGCCGATCGACCTGCGCTGGGGCTACGCCAACCCGGCCGCGCGGCGAGTGATCGACTCGTGCGCGGTGCTGGAGCGCTTCCTCGGCGGTACGCCCGAGACCGCCAGCGCGGCCTACGACGCGGCCTCGCCGCTGACCTTCGTCGGGCCGGAGTCGCCGCCGACGCTGCTGGTTCACGGTGGCCAGGATGTGATGGCTTCGCCGCTGCACAGCCGCTGGCTGGCGCAGCGCCTGGCGGCCCACGACCGCCCGCACCTGCTGTTGGAGTTGCCTTGGGCCACCCACGGCTTCGAGGCCAACCTGTCCGGGCCGGGTGGCCAGCTGCTGCTGTACGCGCTGGAGCGGTTTCTTAGCGCGGTGGTCTGAACACTACTACACTGAAGCGTGCATTGGTGCGCTACGCGCGCCGCGTTCTCGCGGGCTCAAGCCCTGCGGAAATCCTGGGCGGACGTCCGCTGATATGACTACTTGGTCCGCCGCCACTCGCTGACGTTCCAGGTGATGGGCGCGAGCGCGTCCGGCCGCACGCCGACCACATCTGGGGCGACCACCGCCAGGCTGAGGCGCTGGAACAGCGGCAGCGAGGGGAGCTCCTGCGTCCAGAGTTGCTGCTGGCGCAGGTAGGCCGCCTGGCGCTCGGCCGCGTCCAGCGAGGTGGCCGCGATGCGCACCGCCTGGTCGGCCTCGCGGAAGCACCAGCCGGCGAAGTTATCCCCCGCCCAGTTGTTGGCGTCGCTCGGCACCGCGGCGCAGCTCCAGAGCTGTAGGCCGGCCGGCTCGGGGCGGGCGATCGAGCCGTAGAGCACCAACTCGAACTGGCGCAGGTAGAGCGGACCGTCCGGCGAGAACAGCCCCTCGGACGAGGTGGTCTCCACCTCCAGCTGCACGCCGATCGCGCGCATGTCCTCGCGCAGGCGCTCGGCGATCGCCTGGCGGATGGGGCTGCCCTCGGTGGTGAGCAACTGCAGCGTGAGCGTGACGCCGTCCTGCGAGACACGCACCCCGTCGCCGTCTGGGTCGGTATAGCCGGCCTCGTCCAGCAGCCGGCGCGCCTCATCGGGGCTGTGGGGGTAGCGGGTGATCTGGTCGGGCGGCGCGGCGGCCTCCTGCCCCGGCAACACCCAGCTGTCCAGCACGGGCGAGCGGCCGCCGAACAGCGCCTCGGCCATGCCCTGCCGGTCGGTGCCGTAGGCGATGGCGCGGCGGACACGGATGTCCTGGAGCAGCTCCACGTCCAGGTTGAAGTCGATATGCTCGTAGATCGGGCCAGGCAGGTAGGTGACCTGCGCGCCCTCCTGGGTGTCCTGCGCGAGCGCCTCGAACAGCTCGGGCGTGACCTTGTCGGCCGCGAACACGTCCAGGTTGCCATTGAGGATGTTGGCGCGCAGCAGCTCCATATCCGGCATGACGCGGAAGACCAGGCGGCGGGCGGCGGGCGGTGGGCCGAAGTAGTGCTCGTTGCGCACCATGTGGATCTCGCCGGGCGCGCGCCGCTCCACCGCGTACGGGCCGTAGCCGACGGGCGATTTCATAAACGCCTCGCGCGCCTGGTGTGGCGCGACGCCCGCCAACAGGTGGCGCGGCAGCGGCGTCCAGTAACTCAGGAAGTACGTCGGGCCGGTGAAGTCCGGCCGCAGCACCGCGCGGGTGGTGTGGTCGTCCACCTTCTCGTAGCTGGCCGTCTGGGCCAGCAGGTCGCGCGCCTCGGGACCGGCGGGCGCGGCGCGCGCCAGCTCGTAGGCGAAGACCGAGTCGTCGGCGGTGACAGGCGTGCCGTCCGACCAGGTGAGCTTCGGGTTCCAGCGGAAGGTCACCACCAACTGGTCCACCTGGGTGATCAGCTGCGTGACGGTGGTGGTGATGTTGCCGGCCACGTCCAGGTAGACATCGGCCTTGCGGATCTCGGCGTCGCCGTTCTCGAGGGTGGGGATGCGCTCGAGCACGCCGGTGGCGGTGTAGGTGTAGCTGTGGGCCAGGATGGGCGAGGGGAACAGCAACTCGATGACGGGCGCGGCGGCGCGCGCAGCGGCGGCCCCCTGCGGGTACGGGTAGAGGTCGGGCGGCGCCTCGGTCAGCCCGATCGCCCAGGTGTCCTGCCGGGCCGCGATCTGCTCCGCCACCGCGGCGCTGGTGGGCGGTGGGCCGGGCTGCGGCGTGGCGGTGGAGGTGGCCTGGGGGACGCCCCCTTCGATGGTGCATGCCGCGAGCAGCAGCGCGAACCCGAGCAGCGCCGAGGCCAGGCGCGCCGCCCGCGGCGGGAGAGAGGCAGTGGTCATGGGATTGTGTCGTGGCTGTTTCACTGTTCTGTGAGACGGGGAGTGTACCAAGTTTCGATGTATTTGTCCAACTATCGGGAGGGGCGGGGTGTGACTGGTATGCGCCGTGTGCTATAATTGCGGAGGTATCGTGCCCACACGGGAGCGCCCGGTGACCGAGCCAGCGTTCATCCCCACTGACCGCCTGATCTTCGACCTCGACGAGTTGATCGGCCTCCCAGGCAGCGTTGGGCAGGAGGACCAGCTCGCGGCCGTGGCCGCGCGCGTGGCGGCGATGATGCGCGGCCGCGGGCTGACGGTGGACGTGGTGGCGACCGGCGGCGCCCCGGTGGTGATCGGGCGGCGGGCGGGCCGCGTCCCCACCACGCTGCTGCTCTACCACCACTACGACGTGGCGCCGCCGGGGCCGTGGCGCGCCTGGCACCACGAACCGTTCCAGATGGCCGAGCGCGACGGCACGCTCTATGGGCGCGGTGTGGCCGAGGGCAAGGGACCGCTCGCCGCGCACCTGAACGCCATCGCGGCGCTGATCGAGGCCGAGGGGGATCTGCCGTGCGGCGTGGTGGTGGTGGCCGAGGGCGAGCGCCTGTCCGGCAGCCCGCACCTGGGCCGGGTGGCGGTGGAGCGGCGGGCGCTCCTGAAGGCCGACGCCTGCCTGGCCACGGCGGGCGACCGGGACGCGCAGGGGCGGCCGTTCGCCTACAGCGGCGTCAAGGGCCTGTTGCGGATGCGCCTGCGGGCCAGCGGGCCACGCCAGGCGCTGCCGGACGGGCTGGCGGTCAGCGTGCCAAATCCGCTCTGGCGGCTGGTGTGGGCGCTTGGCCAGATCAAGAGTGACCAGGAGGAGATCCTGATCGGCGGGTTCTACGACGCGATCGAGGGACCCACCCGCGCGGAGAACCAGGCGCTGCGGCGCGCCGTGGTGGACGAGGCCGGGCGCACGGCGGCCTGGGGTATCAGCCAGTTCCTCTTCGGGATGAGCCACGCCGCGCTGGTGCAAGCCGAGGTCACGCTCCCCACCTGCAACGTGACATCGCTGGCCGCGGAGCCCGCCAGCGATCTGATGGCCATCCCCACCAGCGCGAGCGCGCGGCTGGACTTCCAGTTGGTGCCGCGCCAGCTGCCGCAGCAGATCGCCGCGCTGCTGGACGAGCACCTGGCGGCCAAGGGCATGGCGGACGTCGTCGCCGAGCGGCTGCCAGGCGGGTACCCGGCGGCTTCCACCCCCTTCGACCACCCCTTCCTGCAGCTAGTGAGCGACGTGGGGCGGCACGTCTACGGCGCGCCGCTCACGCTGCTACCGCGCGGTCCCTTCGCGCTGCCGCTGTTCTTCTTCGCGGAGTCGTTCGGGATGCCGGTGGCTACGGTGGGCTGCGGCCGGCCGGACAGCGGCGCCAACGGCCCGAACGAGCACATCCTGCTGCCGGACCTGGTGCGCCACGGCCAGCTGCTGATCGAGCTGGTGTATGCCTGTGCACAGGGCAACTGGCCGGGTGATGGCCTATAGGCGATGGGCGATAGGAGGGGTGTGACGACAAGTCGTGCGGGCGCCGGCCACGCCCGGCGGCTGATGACGGTTTACCGACTCATCGGGTCCGTGGTGCCTGCCCACGTCCGGCCGGGCCCAGGGGGCACCCCGCGGCGGGCTAGCTGCTGCCAAGCCCGCCGCTGCGGGCTGCAGGCCACGCCGGTGGCCTTCGCGAAGAAGGATAGCCGCGCGTACCCTGCGGGAACGCCTGCGGCTGTACGCGCCGGGCGTGGTGCATGCCCCAGAACCCAGACGCCCTGTGTCGCACCCTTGCACCCTAGGGGGTTTGACAGCGCGGCCGCGCTGTGCTACCATTCACCCTTGCGAACTGCACTGCCGGTGTAGCTCAGTGGTTAGAGCGAACGACTCATAATCGTTAGGTCACTGGTTCGATCCCAGTCACCGGCACCAGCAGGTCTCTGACGGCCGCTCCTGAGGGGGCGGCCGTCGGCGTTTCCGGGCGGCGCCAGACTGTGCAAACGCCCCAAGGGTAGTGCGCACGGCCATGCGTTCTATGGTGACACTCCGCAGCCGTTAAAACGGCGCGGCTTCTTGGGGCAACCCGCCCACTGGCGAGCTTACGCCCCAACGGACTTGTCCAGCCCGTTTCAGGATGTTGATTGCGGCGTTGTGGTCTCTGTCGAGCGACAGGCCGCAGCCGCAATCAATCCACCGGTCCGACAGCGACAGCGACTCGAAGACATGCCCGCACTGGTTACAGGTCTTGGACGTATTCCGGGGGTCGATGAGCAGCACCACACGGCCAGCCTCCGCCGCTTTACTCGTGAGGTGCTGAACGAGGTAGCCCCATCCGGCGTCCAAGATGCTTTTCGCCAGATGGCGGTTCCGCACCATGGTCGTGATGCGGAGGTCTTCGAGCGCGATCCGATCGTATTGCGCGATGAGCCGATGCGCGAGCTTCTTCAGATAGTCTTTGCGCATATTGGCAATGCGCTCATGCTGCCGCTGAAGCGCCAACACCGCCTTACGGCGATTCGCGCTTCCCTTCTTCCGGCGGGCGACTCGCCGCTGCAGCACGCGCAGTTTGCGTTGCGCCGCGCGATACCAGCCGGGGTGCGGCTCCTTCTCCCCCGCACTGGTCGTGATGAGGCTCGCAATGCTAAGGGTCAACGCCGAGCAGTTCCGACCGGTGCCGCGCGAGGAGGTGCGCCGCCGCGTGCCCTATGACCGCGCCAAACTGCTGAGCGTCGGCGGATTCTCCTAGTAGGAGCGGCTGCCACGAGACACGGCCTATGGCCGATGGTGTTGCCACCAACCCCCATAGCCCGGCGCGCACAAACAAACGCACGTATAATAGTCATGACCACCTTATGAAGCCGCTGCGCCGTCGGGGATCTCCTATGCTGCCGTTCCGCCACCCCAGCCCTCAGATCGTCGCCGCGCTCGCCTGTGTGGTCGCCGGTGTCGCGCTGCTCTGGCGCACCTTTGCTCCTCAGCCGCCCGCCCCTGCCG
>DATMBA010000457.1:0-11684 GCA_035559635.1 Roseiflexaceae bacterium | reverse complement strand
GTCCCACCCGGTCGTCGTCGACGCGGCCTTCGCCCGCTACCCGGCCTTCCGGCCCGCGCCGGAGCCTGCGGCCATCGAGCGCGCCGCCCGCGCGATCGCCGCCGCGCGCCGGCCGGTGATCGTGGCCGGCGGCGGCGTGCGGATCTCGGCTGCCGCGCAGGAACTGGTGGCGCTGGCCGAGCAACTCGCCATCCCGGTGGCCACCTCGGTGAACGCCAAGGGCACGATCCCGGACGATCACCCGCTCGGCGTGGGCGTGGTGGGATCTTACTCGGCCCGCTGCGCCAACCAGGTGGTGGCGGAGGCCGACTTGGTGATCTTCGTCGGCAGCCGCACCGGCGACCAGGTCACCCACAGCTGGACGGTGCCCACGCCGGGGACGGCGGTGGTGCAGGTCGACATCGACCCCGCTGAGATCGGGCGCAGCTACCCCGGCGCCATCGGCGTGGTGGGGGATGCGAAGATGGCGCTGGCGGCGCTCGCCAGCGCGCTGCGCACCACCGGCGCCGACGAGTCGTGGCTGCGGCGCGCGCAGGCCCACGTGCGCGCCTGGCGCGCCGAGATCGAGCCGCTGCGCCGCTCCGACGCGCTCCCCATCCGCCCGGAGCGGCTCTGCGCGGAGCTGAGCGACGCCCTGCCGGAGGATGCGGTGCTGGTGGCGGACACCGGCTACGCCACGATCTGGACGGCCACGATGGTCCAGCTCGCCGCGCGGCAGACCTACCTGCGCGCGGCGGGTTCGCTGGGGTGGGCCTTCCCCGCCGCACTGGGGGTGAAGTGTGCTGTGCCCGATCGGCCGGTCATCTGCTTCACCGGGGACGGCGGGTTCTGGTACCACATGAGCGAGCTGGAGACGGCGCGCCGCCACGATATCCGCACCGTCACGATCATCAACAACAACGGCGGCCTGGCGCAGGGGATCGACGACATCCACGCGGTGTACGGCGGGCGCCCCGGCAACCCCGAGGAGCTGTATCGCTTCGGGCCGGTGAGCTTCGCGCGCATCGCCCAGGAGCTTGGCTGCTTCGGCCTGCGCGTGGAGCGCCCCGGCGAGATTGGTGCGGCGATCCGGCAGGCGCTGGCCGCCGAAGCGCCGGCCGTCGTCGAGGTGATCACCGGGCTGCACTACCGCGCCCCCGAACCGTGGACGCCCGGCCCCGCTCGCTGACGGCGGCCAGCAGTTATGGCGCCGCTACGGCAGCGCCCCGAGCTGCCGTAGCATGCCCATGTCGTCGCCGTGGCCCCAGTGCTCGACGATCTTGCCGTCGGCCAGGCGCAGGATGTGGATGTTCGAGACCGTGACGGCCTTGCCGGTCGGCGCGATGCCGAAGAACTCGCCCTGGTGCGTGCCGCAAAAGATGTAGCGGCCCACCACCCGGTCGCCCTCGGCGAACACGTCCTGCTCGATCCAGCGGCCGTCCGGGAACGCGCTGCGGAACAGCTTGCGGTTCTGGTTCCAGCCCTCGCGGCCGGGCGGCAGGCCGGGCGGCGCGTAGTGGTCGACAACGTCCGGGCTGAGCAGGTCCAGAAAGACCTCCTCGTTCGAGCCGTTGATGCCCTCCTCCAGGAAGCGTCGGACGATGGCCTTGTTCTCCTCGGTGCCCATTGCAGTCCTCCTGTGGGGAGGGCCTGGCCCTCCCCTAGCCCTAATACCTTTCAAGGAAGGAAGGATGTGGAGGGCTGCGCCCTCCACCCCCACCGGGAAGTGATTCGCGGGCGCCGCAGGCCCCCGCACCCCCACGCCGCTGGCAGCGCCCACGTATTTGAAACGTATTGGCTCTAGCGCCTCCCGCTCGGATACTTTTGCTGAAAGGCCATATAATGACGATGTCTTTCCGATGGACCTCCCTGTGCCGTACGTAGGGGCTGCGAGCCGCAACTGCATGACACCACGCGATCGCCCCGCACGGGTCCCCCTTCGCGGGACAAAAAGGTGGACAGAACGGCTATCCGGCAGGAGGGCGCGGTGGAGGAGACGGCCTCATTTGGCTACTGGCTGCGGCGGCGGCGCAAGGCGCTTGACCTGACCCAGGATGCGCTGGCGCGCCAGGCCGGCTGTGCCGCGGACACGATCAAGAAGATCGAAGCCGACGCCCGCCGTCCGTCCCGCCAGCTGGCCGAGCGCCTGGCGGACTGCCTGGCCGTCCCGCCCGAGCAGCGCGCGGCCTTCCTCCGCGCCGCGCGGGCGGAGCTGGCCGTGGACCGCCTGGAGCTGACGACCCGGCCGGTCGAGCAGCCGCCCCCTCTTGCGGTCCCGCCCGGCGGGACCATCACGTTCCTGTTCACCGACATCGAGGGCAGCACGGCGCTCTGGGAGCGAGACAGGGAGGCGATGTCCGCGGCCCTCGCTCGCCACGATGCTATCCTGCGCGCTAGTGTGGCAGCTCGCGGTGGCGAGGTGGTGAAGACCCTCGGCGACGGCATGCACGCCGCCTTCGCCAGCGCTGCCGATGCCCTGGGCGCCGCGCACGCCGCCCAGGGAGCGCTCGTCACCGAGCCGTGGGGCGCCGTCGGGAGCATCCGCGTCCGGATGGCCCTGCATAGCGGCGCGGCCGAGGCGCGCGACGGCGACTACTACGGGCCGGCGCTCAACCGTGCCGCGCGCCTGCTGGAGGCAGCCAGCGGCGGGCGCTCCTGCTGCTGGACAACGTCGAGCAGGTGGCGGACGCGGCGGTGCAGCTGGCGGGGCTGCTGGCGGCGGCGCCCGCGACCTGCCGGCCCGGCAGCGGACGCTGCGCGACACGATCGCCTGGAGCTACCACCTGCTGAGCGGCGAGGAGCAGGCGCTCTTCCGGGCGCTCGGCGACCGCTGATGAGAATCAGGTGAAAAATCTGTGATATAATCGCGCTCCATCTGAAGGCCGAGAGCGCCTCAGCCTTTCGTCGTAGTAGAGCCACGTATGCTCGAACCCGCGCATCGCGTCCGTGCCGGAGGCCTGCTCCTCGCCGCCACGCTCTGGTGCGCCTCGCTCGCGCCCGCAGCCGCCACGCCGCGCACGCTCGGCGCCGCCGCCGAGAACCAACACGAGGCCGTCGCCGTCAGCGCCGACGGCGCGGTCCGCCTCGCTGCCGATGCCCCTCCCGCCCCGCCATCGCTCGGCGCCTACCGCCGTTTCGGTCTGCTGATCTCGCCCGCCATGCCGCTCCCCACCTTCCGCGCCCTGCGTGTCATGTATGGCGCCGAGGTGCTGCCCGGGACGGCGCTGCTGGTGGACGTACGCGCCAGCGCGGACGGCGCGCGCTGGACGCCGTGGGCCACCGCGCTCGCGAGCGGCGCGGAGGCCGAGTTCGAGGAGCCGGCGCGCTTCGCCCAGTACCGGCTGATGCTGCTCGGCGGCACCGCCACCCCCGTGGTGCGCAGCGTCGGGCTGACGCCTGCAGCGCGCCCCGCCCGCTACACCGCGCTCGAGGACGCCCCCGCGCCCGTCGCGCCCACCTTCACCGTGCGCGCCACCCGCCAGGGACTGGTGGGCAGGCGCACGGCCAACGGCCACCGCATCACCAAGCGCGACCGCTTCGTCTCGCTGCCGTGCACTTGCGTGCTCTCCAGCAAGGGCGGCGACGAGTACATGGTGCGCGTCACCTACCGCGGGCGCAGCGCCGTCGTCCCCGTGTACGACGTCGGCCCGTGGAACACGAAGGACAACTACTGGGACCCGCAGGAGCAGCGGCGCTTCGGCGACCTGCGCCAGGGCTGGCCTCAGGACCACGCGGCGTTCTTCGAGGGGCACAACGGCGGGCGGGACGGGAGCGGGCGCCGGGTGCGCTTCCCCACCGCGATCGACATCGGCGATGGGGTGTGGTGGGACGACCTGGGGATCAAGGGCGATCGCGCCGAGGTCGAGGTGACCTTCCTCTGGATGGGCCGCGACCCGCTGGAGCCGCCGCCTGCGCCGCCGCCCGCGCCAGAAGGTCAGCCGGCAGCGCCCGCCGAAGGCCAGCCGGCAGCGCCTGCGCCGGCGATGGGACGCCATGCCCCGGGCGATGCCGTAGGGGCCTAGCAGGTGCATCTCTTGACGGAATCACCTTGTCGCGAGCGGTACCTGCTACGCCCCCACGATTGCACCGTCGCACCGTGTGCCCACGCCGCCGCGACGTCTCGCAGAAACGGACCTCACCCCAAATCCGCCTAAAGTCGTAGAGACAAATCCGCAAAGCGGAGTATACTCAGAAGTCGCGTCGCCGGCCTCGCCCGGCGGCGCGTCCTGATCTTCATCAGCCCCTTTGCAGTACAGGCGCGCCAGCGGCGCGGCACGATCGCTCACGGCGGTGGAGCGGCTACCGCTGCGCCCCCGATGGGGCCACCCGTCCACCCGCCGTGCTGTGCGGCGCCGTCCCCTGAGCAAGGAGGTCGCATGGAACAACTCCGCCACCTGTGGCCCTTCGTCGGCCGCTACCGGCGCCGCATGGCCCTCGGCGCGCTGTGCGTCATCATCGCCACCGCATCCGCCGCCACCATCCCGCAGATCATCCGCCTGGCAGTGGACGACCTCAACAGCCGCGGGATCGTCCCGGGCGACCTGCTGCGCTACGGCGGGCTGCTGCTGCTCGCCGCCGCCGTGGACGGCGGCTTCCGCTTCGGGCAGCGCACCCTCATGATGGGATCGGCCCATCTGGTGGACTACGACATGCGCGCGGCGCTCTTTCGCAAGTTGCTCACCCTCGACCAGGGCTTCTACGGCCGCATGCACACCGGCGACCTGATGACGCGCGTCACCAATGACCTCTCGGCGGTGCGCATGTTCGTCGGCCCTGGTATCAGCCACCTGGCCGGCGGCGGGCTGCTGATCATCGTCGCCACCACGCTGATGTTCGTCGCCCAGCCGCTGCTGGCGCTGGTGGTGCTGCTGATCCTGCCAACCGTGGCGCTGCTGTTCGTGGTGATCGGCGGCCGCATGCGCAAGATCTTCCGCAGCGTGCAGGACCAGTTCGGCACGCTCTCCACCCGCGCCCAGGAGAACTTCAGCGGCATCCGCACCATCAAGGCCTACGCCCAAGAGGAGGCCGAGATCGCCGTCTTCCGCGCCGAGAACGAGCGCTACCGCGCCCTGAACCTGCGCTACGTGCTGCTCAGCGGCCTGCTCTGGCCGATCATCGGCCTGGTGCTCGGCACCACCGGCGCGTTGGTGCTGCTGGTGGGCGGGCGCATGGTGGCCGCCGGCCAGATGACGGTGGGCGAGCTGGTGCTCTTCAACGCCTACCTGGCCCAACTCGGCTGGCCGGTGATCGCCATGGGCTGGACGGTGGACCTCTATCAGCAGGCGTCGGCCTCGATGGCGCGCATCGCCGAGGTGCTCAACCGCAAGCCGGAGATCGCCACCCCGCCCGGCGCTCCAGCGCACTTCGCCGTCCAGGGCGAGGTGGAGTTCCGCGATGTTGGGATTCGGTACAACTACGAGCTCGCCGAGGCGACCAACGACCAACGACCAACGACCAACGACCAACGACCGGCGGCTGCGGATCGTTCGTCGTTCGTCATCCATCGTTCGTCGGACGGCTGGGTGCTGCGCCACATCTCCTTCCGCGTCCCGCGTGGCTCGTCGCTGGCGATCGTCGGCGCCACCGGCGTGGGGAAGACCACCCTGGTGAACCTGCTGGCGCGCGTGCGCGACCCGGACGAGGGCCAGGTGCTGGTGGACGGGGTGGACGTGCGCGAGCTGCCGCTCGACGCGCTGCGGCGCGGCATCGGCTATGTGCCGCAGGACACTTTCCTCTTCAGCGTCCCCATCCGCGAGAACGTCACCTTCGGCCGGCCGGACGCCACGGAGGAGGAGGTGCAGCGCGCGCTCGCCATCTCCCGCCTCAGCAATGACCTGGCGCAGTTCCCGAACGGCATCGACACCCTGATCGGCGAGCGCGGCGTGACCCTCTCCGGCGGGCAGAAGCAGCGCACCGCTATCGCCCGCGCTGTGCTGCGCGACCCGGCCGTGCTGGTGCTGGACGACGCGCTCTCCAGCGTGGACACCCACACCGCCGCCGAGATCCTGAGCGGGCTGCGCGAGGTGATGCGCGGCCGCACCAGCATCATCATCGCCCAGCGCATCGCCACCGTCAAGGACGCCGACCAGATCATCGTGCTACACGACGGCGGTATCGCGGAGCACGGCACACACCGCGAGTTGCTCGAGCGCGGCGGCCGCTACGCCGCGATGTACCGGCGCGAGTTGCTGCAGGCGGAGCTGGAAGAGGAGTAGGGGAGATGTGGAGGGGCGCGGCCCCTCTGCACCTTCCCGCCTATGGCTTCTCCCAGAGAGAGGAGCGTTATGTCAGCAGGATTCCAGGACGACGAGATCCTCGGCAAGGCCTACGACGGCCGGCTCGTCCGCCGCCTGGCCACCTTTGTGGCGCCCTACTGGCGGCGGGTGGCGCTGGCCGTGCTGTTGATGCTGCTCGGCGCCGCCGTGGAGCTTGCGCCGCCCTACCTGATGCGCACCGCCATCGACGGGCCGATCGCGCGGCGGGACGTGCCGGGGATGCTGCCGATCTTCGGCCTGTACATGGCCGCGCTGCTGGCCGCCTTCGGCTTCCGCTACGGCCAGACCTACCTGATGAACGCTGTAGGCCAGCAGGTGATGGTGGACATCCGCATCCGGATCTTCAGCCACATCCAGCGCATGAGCCTCAGCTTCTTCGACCGCAACCCGGTCGGGAGGCTGATCACCCGCCTCAGCAACGATGTGGACGCGCTCAATGAGTTCATCACCCAGGGCACCGTCGCGCTGCTAGGCGACCTGGTGCGCCTGGTGTTCGTGATCGTCACCATGCTGCTGCTCAACTGGCGCCTGGCGCTGATCAGCCTGATGGTGTTCCCGGTGATCATCGCCGTCACCAACGGCTTCCAACGCGTCATGCGGGGCATCTACCGCCAGGTGCGCCAGCGCATTGCGCGCATCAACGCCTACCTGAACGAGCAGATCACTGGCATCCTGGTGACGCAGCTGTTCAACCGCGAGGAGCGCAGCCGCCTGCGCTTCGAGGAGCTAAGCCGCGACTACCTGGAGGCCCAGCTGCGCTCCAACCGCACCTTCGCGATCTTCTTCCCGGTGGTGAGCTTCATCTCGGTCACCGCCACCGCGCTGCTGCTCAACCTCGGCGGCCAGGTGGTGCTGGCGGACCTGGCCACGCTCGGCATGCTGGTGGCCTTCATCCAGTACACCGACCAGGCCTTCCACCCCATCCGCCAGATCGCCGAGCGCTACAACACGCTCCAGGGCGCCATGGCCTCCTCCGAGCGCGTCTTCGGCGTGCTGGACACCCCTGAGAGCGTCACCGACCCGGCCGAGCCGCTCAGCCTGCCTAAGCCGGTGCGCGGCGAGATCTGCTTCGAGGATGTGTGGTTCAGCTATAACCCGACGATCGACGGCCAACGACCAACGACCAACGACCAACGACCAACGACCAACGACCGACAAACGGCAGCGCACGAAGGTGATCTCCGTCATGTCCAGCATGGTGGTAGCACTGCGGAGCGTTCGTCGTTCGCCGTTGGCCGGTCGTCTGATGCGGACGCGGACTGGGTGCTGCGCGGGGTCTCCTTCACCATCCCCGCCGGGCAGAGCGTGGCCGTGGTGGGGGCCACCGGCGCCGGCAAGACCAGCCTGGTGAGCCTTATGGCGCGCTTCTACGACATCCAGCGCGGCCGGATCACGCTGGACGGGGTGGACATCCGCTCCGTGCGCCAAGCCGAGCTGCGCCGCCACGTGAGCGCCGTGCCGCAGGACCCCATCTGCTTCAGCGGGACGATCGCCTCCAACATCCGCCTGCACGACACGAGCATCACGGACGAGCAGGTGCGCCATGCGGCCGAGGTGGCCAACGCCGCGCCGTTCATCGAGCGGCTGCCGGGCCAGTACGAGTACGAGGTGCGCGAGCGCGGCTCGAACCTCTCCGTGGGCCAGCGCCAGTTACTGGCCTTCGCCCGTGCTATCGCCTTCAACCCGGAGGTGCTGCTGATCCTGGACGAGGCCACCTCCAGCGTGGACACCGAGACCGAGGCGCTGATGCAGACGGCGCTGGAGCGCCTGATGCGGGGCCGCACCAGCATCGTGATCGCCCACCGCCTCAGCACCATCCGCAACGTGGACCGCATCCTGGTGCTGCACCGCGGCCGGCTCGTGGAGGACGGCACCCACGAGGAGTTACTGGCGCGACGCGGCTACTACCACCGGCTGTACCAACTGCAGTTCGCCGAGCAGGTCACCCAGTAGTGCTGCGTGCCGCGTTGGCGGGGCGCGTTGGATGGCGCCCCGCCAACTCACCGCTGTGCGGATACGCTCTGGACTCCAGGGAAGCGTTTCAGGCAGGCGCAGGTGGTTTCGGGCGGCACGAGCGCCAACCCCTGGCGCTCGCACTGAAAGCGCCCTACCCCAGATCCTCGTCCAGGTCCACCTCGCGCCGGTCGTCCGGCGCCGGGCGCTCCACGGGCAGGCTGACCCACATGCGGCGGGTGCGGCCCTCAGAGCGGGCCGGCATGGCGGCCAGCACCACCACGCTCATGTCATCGGTGGGCGCACCTCGCTCGGCCTCGAGCGCGCGGGCCAGCAGCGCCTCGGCCAGCGGCGGCGCCCCGTCCTCGGTATGCCAGGCGGCCAGGAAGTTCACGATGTCCAGATCCTGCCCGTAGCGCGCGCCGGCCTTGAGCAGCCCGTCGGTGAAAAGCACCACGTAGGCGCCGGCGCGCAGCGGGATCTCGGTGATGCGCGGCTTGGTGCCGGGGTGCAGGCCGATCGGGGTGGAGGGCTCGCTGTGGCTGTGGACCTCGCCGCCGTCCAGCACGAAGAACGGCGCCGGGTTGTTGCGCGACATCAGGATCGTGCCGCTGCGCAGGTCCACCGAGAGGATATTGAGCGTCGCCGCCACCTGCCCCATGCGGTAAGTGTAGAGGTAGTCGTGCACCGCGCGTGCCACCACGCCGTCCCGCGCGCCGTCCTTGATCTGGGTGATGGCGCGGGTCGCGATCAGGTTGCTGAGCGTCTTGGCGCCACGCCCGCTGCCCTGGCCGTCCACCAGCACCACCGAGATCCCCCCGCCAGGGCGCTCGATCATCTCCAGCGTGTCGCCGCTCTCGGCGGCGCCGTGGCGGGGCACTTTGGCGACTGCGACCTGTAGCTCGACCATGCCCGGCCTCATTTCTTATCCCCGTTCAACCCAAGGGCTACAGCTCCATGCTGCGGAGACGCCCTCGGGGACAGGCCCCCTGGCCCCCAGAAAATTATTGTAAAGCGTTTGTCTGAAGCGGGCAAGTTTGTGAAATAATATACGAATACGCCGCAGCGCGCCTATGTTATGATCATCGCTGGCTGAGGAGGCTCGGAGGAGCGAGAATTCTGTGGGGACCAGAGGCCCCCACGCCCCCGTCCCTATCCGCTGTCGAGGCGCCGATGATTCACTGGGACGCCGACGAGGCGCTGAACGAACTGATCGCCCGCTACTACGCCGGCGAGGCCGGCCTGTGGCCGGCGATCCTCCGCGCGGTAGACGCCGAGCTGCGCCGGCGCGGCCTGCCGGTGACGCCGCG
The DNA here is from genome assembly GCA_035559635.1 of Roseiflexaceae bacterium. Lineage (GTDB taxonomy): Bacteria > Chloroflexota > Chloroflexia > Chloroflexales > Roseiflexaceae > CALJIC01. Next base: position 2,167 of record DATMBA010000457.1, on the reverse strand, counting down.
CCATATCCGGCTGCGCCGGCGCGCTGCGGGCGGCTACACGGTGGCGCTGGAGGACGCCGCGGGCTACGCGGCGGAGTAGGCAGCGACAGTGCCGTGGAGGATGCCGACGGCCATGTGGCCGAGTGGTCCGTGGGCAGCGGAACAGCCCTGCGCTCCCTCCGCTCCCCCTCCGTGTGCGCCCCCTCCGCTCCCGCGGCTCTCCCTCCGTTGCCAAGGCTCCGTTCCCGCAAATCCGTCCCACCCGCCGCGTTCATTCAAGTGGTTCATCACAGTGGTGATGATGGGCGGGTTTTCACGGGAGGGCTTCGCCCTCTCTTGGACCCTCCCCCTTGCATCCGTCACCATCAGTGTGGCCGACCACCAGCGGGCACACAATGTGGCTCCAGCCAGGTGGAGCGGTCATCGGAGGTCGTTAGGGGGCCTTCAACCGCTTCGCGGGCGTGTACGTGGTGATGGACGCCAGCCAGGTGGAGCGGTCATCGGAGGTCGTTAGGGGGACGCTCCGGCAAGCTCTATGACCTGGCGCCAAAGGCGTTCCCGAAGGGTTCGCCTATGACATGCGGCCCGTGTGGTATCATACAAGTGCGGAACTCTGAGACGCAGCCTGTCCCCGTGCCGCCTGTGCGCCCGACGCTGCTCCGCGCTTCGCCGCCCCGGCGCTCACTGTGTTAGAGGTTCGAGGCTGTGGTCGACTCTCCCGCCGCATCGCCCGCTCCAACAGCGCCCGACCCGCGCCCGCCCGCGCGGATCGCCGCCCTGGCGCGCGCCGGCGCCCTGAACCCTCAGGAGCTCCCCGCCGCCTGCGCCCGCCTGCGCGCCGAACTGCGGGCCATCGCCTCCTTTGTGCCGGCCACCATCCTGCGCCAGCAGATCGACGCGCCGTCCCCCGGCCGCGTCAGCGGCGCCTACTGGGACGGCTCGGTGCTGTTCGCCGACATGTCCGGCTTCACCGCGCTCTCCGGCAAGCTCAGTGCGCTTGGCAAGCAGGGCGCCGAGGAGATCTCGGCCATCATCAACGCGCTCTTCGGCGCGCTGGTGGACGAGCTGCACCGCCACGGCGGCGAGTTGCTCAAGTTCGGCGGCGACGCGCTCACCGCCTTCTTCCACGCCAGCGCGCTCGGCCCGTCCCACGCACTCATCGCCGCCCGCGCGGCGCTGGCCCTCCAGGAGCGCATGGTCTGGTTCCGTGCCATCGAGACCCGCGGCGGCACCTTCACCCTCAAGCTGCGCGTCGGCGTCCACTCCGGCCGCGTCTTCGCCGCCCAGGTGGGCGATGCCACACACGTGGAGCTGGTGGTCACCGGGCACGACATCAACCGCGTGGCGCTGGCCCAGGAGATCGCCGAGCCGGGCGAGGTGGTGATCTCGGAGGCCACGCTGGCGCTCGCCCCTCAGGTGGTCGCGCTCGAGCGCGACGCCGGCTTCCACCTGCTGCTGGAGACGCCGGAGGCGCCGCCCGCCCGCGCCTGGAGCTGGGAGACCGCCCCCGGCCTGACCACCGGCGGCGAGCGCCTGGAGGACCTGCTGGCGCTGGCCGACCGCATCGATGCGCTGACGCCCTACCTGCCCCATCGCCTGCCGCGCCGCTTCCTCGAGCCGGCCGAGGGCGCCGCCGAGATCGGCGAGTTCCGCCCGGTCACGGTGCTGTTCGCCAACTTCGCCCCCTTCAGCGCCGCGCTCGACCTGCTGGGGGACGAGGCGGACACTGCGGCGCGTGTGCTCAACGCCTACTACCGCCGCGCCCAGGCGGCCGTCCACCGCTACGGCGGGATCGTCAACAAGGTGGACATGTACACCAGCGGTGATAAGCTCATGGCCCTCTTCGGCGCCCCCGCCGCCCACGAGGACGACCCCGAGCGGGCGGTGCGCTGCGCGCTCGAATTGCGTACCGCGCTGGAAGAGGCGAATGCCGAGATCGCCGAGCTTCTGACCAACGACCAACGACCAACGACCAACGAGGGGCATCAGAAAGCCGCCGCTCTCCCGTTCGTCGTACCCGGCGCCGGGTACGCCTCTGGCGTGCGTCGTGCGTCGTGCGTCGGCCTGACACAGAAGATCGGCATCAACACCGGTGTGGTCTTCACCGGCCTGGTGGGCTCGGCGCGGCGCCACGAGTACACGGTGATGGGCCAGCCGGTGAACCTCGCGGCGCGCCTGATGTCTGCGG
>DATMBA010000456.1:0-1421 GCA_035559635.1 Roseiflexaceae bacterium | reverse complement strand
CCCGCCCCTCGTCCACCCGCTCCAGCGCCCCCGGCCCGCTGCGCAGCGCCGTGCCGACGATCGCGCCGTCGGCGAGCGGCAGCAGCGCGGGCGCGTTCGCTGGCGTGAGACCGCTGCCGATCAGCACCGGGACGCCGCCTGCGCGCGCCGCCTTCAGGTCCGCCGCAGTGGGCGGCACGCCGGTGGCGCTGCCGGTGACCACCACTGCGTCGGCGCCAGCCGCGGCCGCCTGGCGCGCCGAGAGCGCCAGCGGCTTGCCCGGCTCCAGAGGCACGCTATACTTCACCTGGATGTCAGCGAGGATGGCCACATCCGCCGCGCCGATCGCCGCGCGGTAGGCCAGCACCGCCGTCGGGTCCGGCTCGACCACGCCGGCGCCGATGCACACCCGGTCCACAAAGAAGTCCAGCCGCACGAAGCGTGCCCCGGCCACGGCGGCCACCGCCAGCGTCGCGCGCCAGTCGTTCAGCAGCACCTGCACGCCCACCGGGAACGGCGCGCGTGCGGCCACCTCGGATGCCACGCGCGCCATGGCCGCCACCACCTCAGGGCCGACGGTGAGCGCGTGCGGGCGGTCGAAGTCGTTCTCCACCAGCGCCGCGTGCATGCCCCCCGCGCCCAGCGCCGCCAGGTCCTCCAGCGCCGCGGCGACGATCCCCTCCACGCCGGGGCTACCGGCGTAGCCGGGGAGTGGCGGGAGCGCGATCATACCGATGATCGGCCGGGGCGCGGGGAAGAGCGTGTGGAAGCGCGTGGATTGCATGCCGGTGGCTCACCATAGCACAACGAGCAGCAGGATGAGACGGACGGTGGGATGCACGCGCAAGCATACGCCGGGTGAGGGTCGCCGTCAAACGGTGCCTGCCCGGGCTATGGGGTCAGGGGAGGGCACAGCCCTCCTCTGACACCCCACCCTATCCAGGGTATCCGGATAGGCACTAAAGGCTCACATCTTACCGCACCTGATGTGGCAGGGTGGGCGCCTGGGCGCGTGTGCGCAGCAGGTCGGCCCAGCCGAGCGGCTCCAGCCGCACGCTGCTGTCCTCGGGGTAGTAGGCGAAGACCGCCCGCTCGAAGCGCTGCACCGTGCGCACCTGGCCGTCGGCGGCCACGGCCTGGAACTCGGCCGACACCGGGTAGCCGAACACAGCCAGCCCACCCTCGCGCTCCCAGAAGCTCAGGAAAGCCCCGCCCACGGTGAGGCCGGTCTCGGGGAACAGCCGGCAGGAGGGCAGGCTCACGTCGCAGGGCGGTGCGTCCAGCCCCTTGTAGCCGGCCTCCTGCTGCCGCCGGCTCCCCAGGAGTGCCGGCTGCACCAGGTACGGTGTGTCCGCCAGGTCGGTGTGCAGCTCCAGCGCCGCGCGCTCGAAGTGCTGGCGCGTCAGCGCGCCCACCACCGCGGGCGGGCCGAGCGGCGGGCC
>DATMBA010000455.1:0-1046 GCA_035559635.1 Roseiflexaceae bacterium | reverse complement strand
CCGCCGCTGGTCGAGCGGATGGTGTTGCTGAACCCGGCGCTCAGCGGCCGGCTCTCGACCCGCGTCAACCTGTTGATCGCGCCGCATGTGATGGCCGAGCGCCTGCCCGTGATGGAGTGGTTGCTGTATGTGCTGGCGAAGACACCGCTGGACTACACCGACTATCTGCTGAAGCCATCGAACTTCGCCGAGCGCGCCAGGATCTCCGAGGCAGATTACCGGCGGATCCGGGCCGATGCGCGCCGCCGTGGCCAGGGGCGCGTGCGCGCCGCTTGTTTCGTCGCTATGCGCGGCGGCGATCTGCGGGGATACCTGGGGCGGATCGAAACCCCAGCGTTGGTGATCTGGGGGGCCGAGGATAATATCGTCCCGTTGCGCGATGCCGGCGCGGTGGCCGAGGAGTGGCCGGCAGCCGATCTGCGCATCATCCCCAACGCCGGCCACTGGCCACAGTTCGAGCAATGCGAGGTCACGTTGCGCCATATCGCGCTTTTCCTGGGCCTCCCGCCGGAGGTCGGCGGCGCGCGCCAGGCGAGCGATCAGGATCTGGCGCGGATCACGGAGACTGCGCAGTTTCTGAACAACTCCGAGATCGGCGGCCGGCTAACGCTGGCGCAGCGGCTGCGCCTGGCCTCGTTGCTCCATACCCATCGCTACAGCGCCGGGGAGAAGGTCGTCAGCAAAGATGCCAGCGGCGACGAGCTGTATATCGTCAAAGAGGGCACCCTGGAGGTCTGGCTGACGCCCGGCGCGGCGAACCGGCAGCACGCGCGCCCGGTGCGGCTGGCTTTTCTGCAGGCTGGCCAGGTGGCAGGCGAACTGGCGTTGCTCGATGACACGCCCCGCAGCGCCGATCTGCGCGCCGGGCCGGCGGGGGTGACGCTGCTGGCGCTGACGCGCGAGGCGCTGGACGCGCTGGCCACCGACGACCCGGCTATGGGCATGCAGATGATGAAGAACCTGGCGGTGTCGCTCGGGCGGCGGCTGCGCCTGCAGAACTGGCAGGCAGCCCGGGCGGCGGCCGACACCGAGTAAGGCGCGCGAGC
>DATMBA010000454.1:0-7907 GCA_035559635.1 Roseiflexaceae bacterium | reverse complement strand
GGCCGCCTCCAGCGGCCGCCCGCTGTGCCCCAGCAAGTCTAGGTGCGCCGGCCCCGGCGCGCCCGAGGTGGCCTCGCGGAACGCCTGGCGCAGCAGGAAGGGCAGTTGGTCCGGCGTGACCACATCGGCGCTGAACTTCGTGACCGGCGCGAAGAGTGGGCCGTGCTGGATCTCCTGGTACGCATGGCGGTGCTGGAACAGCGGCGGCTTCTTCCCGGTAAGGGCGACCACCGGCGACAGCCCCAGGTAGGCGTCCTGCAGCCCGGAGGCGAGGTTGGCGGCGCCGACGGACTGGGCCATGCAGACGCCGGCCCGGCCGGAGGCGCGCGCGTACCCGTCTGCCATGTAGGCGGCGGCCTTCTCTGCGTGGGTGATCACCCGGCGGATGCCGAGCTCCTCCAACTCTACCATCGTCGTGCGCAGGATGGCGTCCACGTAGAAGACGTGCGTGACGCCGTACCCCTTGAGGGTCTCGGCGATGTATCGTGCGCCGGTGATTGTGCTTGTCATACGTTATTGCGAGGGGCAACCCCTCCCGCTCCCCTTATGCAGCGCAGGAAGGTCTAGCGCAGGAAGCCGAGCACCAGTGGGCCGAGACGGCGCTCGCGGGCGTTGAGCAGGAGGCGGTAGGCGGCCGCGGCGTGCGCGCGTGTGGCGGTGGGGTGCATGCGGACCCACATCAGTGTCAGGCGCAGGACGCGCAGGTAGGTGAGATCCAGGACCGGCCGGAATCCGGCGTTGGCGAAGCCGCGGACCGAGGCCCGGTTCTGGCGCGAGGCACCGATCCAGACCCGCGCGACGCCCTCCTGCCGCAGCCGGTGCGCTATATGGCTCAGCAGCGCGCTGTAGAGCCCCTGCCTGCGCCAGCCCGGCAGCGTGGCACAATCCCAGATATAGGCCTCGTCGTCCTGCAGGTGAAACTCGCGCTCCAGCTCGCCTACACGTTCAGCGCCGCGCGTGGCCCAGCCGTAGCTGCTGACCCGGCCGCCGACGTTCAGGGCGAAGCAGCGCCGGCCGCTCTGGAGGCGGCGCTGAATCGGTTCCGTCGTGGGCAAGCTCATGGCGGCGGCCAACTCGGCGCGATCGGCGTCCGAGAGCTCGTGGAACTGCGCCGCCACGCGTGGCCTGACCAGCGGCGGCGCATCGCCAGCATCCATGACCCAGAGCGTCCCGCGCTCGACCGTCCACATAGTTCTGGGAGAGGGCAGGGGAGGGCGTTGCCCCTCCGCATCCACCCACTGTGGGGATGCGGGGCCGCAGGCGCCGGCTGCCCCGCGCTGCAAGCACACTATATATGGAAGAACAGGTGGCGGACCTTGTCGATCACCTGCGGGTCGCCGGTCGCCTCGCCGCCCTCGATGCGCTGGTAGGCGGTCAGAACCATGTCGGACGGGTGGTGGTAGTGGAAGACCGCCTGCGCGTCGCTCAGATCGTCGCTGGGCGCGTAGCTGAGTTGGCCGTCCTTGACGCGGACCTTCCACTGGCCGCCCCACTCCCCGTCCACCCTGACGCCGTAGGTGATGTCCACCCCCCTGGCCGCCTCCTGGTCCACCGAGTACTGCCAGATGACGAACATGTATGGGATCAGGACCCCGGCGGTCCGCTCGTCCAAGCGGGCGTCCTTATCGCCCAGACCCCAGTGCATGTCCCAGGTATGCACGCCGTAGTCCATGATCTGGAACGCGGGATAGCAGAACGCGGGCGTGGGGCCGGAGAAGACGTGCGAGACCATGAAGCCGTTCCACTCCTCCTCTGTCAGGCCCTCGAAGATCGCCATCAGCCGGTCGGAGGCCGACTTGAGGCGCGCGATCGCCTCCTCGCGCGGGAGGCTGCGGAACGCCAGCGCCCCCTTGTTCAGTTCCTCCGCCATCACCAGCCAGCCCTTCCCCTCCGGACGCTGGCCGTTGCGCGCCATCTCCCAACGCGCCAGGTACCCCTCGGTCACGTCAATCATGTGGCCCACCAGGTCACGGACCTGCCACCCCTCGCAGCGCGTGTCGACGTGCCAGTTGTCCGGGTTGTCGATCACGTCGTAGAAGCGGCCGCGCTCGGTGCGCACCACGTCCAGCACGACATCCTTGCTGCTGTACGCCATCGGGTTGACTGCCATGTCCGCCCTCCTTCGCGTGTTGCCGCCGACATATCGAGTGGAGCGATCCCATCTGTGCGTGCGCGGGTGTACGGCCGGGCATCCGGGGCGTGTGGGTGCTCCAGCCAGGCAGGTGCACCGACGGTCCCGGCAGCCGTGACCCGAGCAAAACGGTGGATCGTTGGGGGTTGGCACGATTATAGTCCCTTTGCGCCAGCCCGGCAAGTCTCCGACGTTGACGGCGCCCTATGCAAGCACGCAGGCCGTTGATCCAGGGCGATGTCAACATCCATCGGTAGCGTCCCACGCCCGGCCGCTGAAGCGGCGGGCTATCGTCTGCAAAGCCCGCCGCCGCGGGCTGCATGCCGCGCCGGCGGCCCTCGCAGCGCGAGCCCGCGGGGCCCAGAGGGCACCCCACGCGCCGGGCGTGGTGTGGCGCCGAGGACGGTGAGGCAGCCCTAAAGTTGATCCGCAGGGCATTCGATGCGAGAATAGCCGGCAAAGGCTTCTGACGTTCTAGCGTGAAAATCCCCGTGGGAGGGGCAGGGAAGGGCCAGGCCCTCCCTGAAACCCCACCCCTTTTCATGCGGCGTTGTGGGCGACCCGCATGAGGGGTGGTGTGAGAAGGGGAGGTTGAGGGAGGGCGTAGTCCTCTCTGAACCCCACCTGTTTCCGTTGGCAGTGTGCGGCGCAGCCGCATGGGAGTCGAGCGCGCAATGCGCGCGAGGAGGCGACGATGCGCCGGAGCACAGACCGGATCCTGACCACGCACGCTGGCAGCCTGCCGCGGCCGCCCTCGCTGATCGCGCTCCACACCGCGCGCTTCGGGGGAGAGGCTGTGGACGAGGCGCTGCTGGAGCGCGCCGCCGAGGAGGCGAGCCGCGCGGCCATCGCCAGGCAGCTCGAGGCCGGCATCGACATCGTGAACGACGGCGAGATGGGGCGGGAGAGTTTCTTCACCTACGTGCAGCATCGCATGACCGGCTTCGGTGGCACGGGCACCCGGCCGATCATGGCCGACCTGACCCGCTATCCCGGGAGCCTGGAGCGCCGGCGCCAGGCCATGGGCGGCGGCGAGCGGGTCGACCTGCTGCACGCGCCGAAGGCCATCGGCGAGGTGCGCTATGTGAGCACGGCGCCGATCGAGCGGGAGTGCCGCCGGCTCCGGCGCCTGCTGGACGAGGCGGGCGGCGGGTTCGCCGAGGCCTTCGTCTCCGCGCCCTCGCCCGGTATCATCGCCGCCGGGATGCAGAACGACTACTACCCGGACCTGGCGGCCTATGTGCGGGCGCTCGCCGCCGCCCTGCGCACCGAGTACGCCGCCATCGCCGCAGCCGGCTTCATCCTGCAGATCGATGCGCCGGACCTGGCGCTCGAGCGCCACACCCTGTTCCAGGACCGGCCGCTGGCGGACTTCCTGGCCTTCGTGCGGGTGGTGGTGGCTGCCCTGAACGACGCGCTGGCGGGGATCCCGCCCGAGCAGGTGCGGCTGCACGTCTGCTGGGGCAACTACGAGGGGCCGCACGACTGCGACGTGCCGCTGGAGGACATCTGGCCCGAGGTGGCGCAGGTCAACGCCGGTGCGTTCATGCTCTCGATGGCCAACCCGCGCCACGCGCACGAGTATCGCTGCCTCGAGGACTCAGCGCTCTTGGGCGATCGGCTGCTGATCCCCGGCGTGATCGACACAACGACGAACTACGTGGAGCACCCGCTGGTAGTGGCCGACCGCATCGAGCGGGTGGCCAGGGCGCTGGGCGACCCGCGGCGGGTCATCGCGGGCACCGACTGCGGCTTCGAGACCGCCGCAGGCTCCAAGATGGTCGTCGAGGAGGTGGTGTGGGCCAAGCTGCGCGCGCTGGCCGAAGGGGCCGCCATCGCCTCGAAGCGCCTGCTTGGGTAAGCACCTCACCACCCGATCCGGAGCAACAGGCGGCCGACGAGATGCGCGGGCGGATCGTGGCGGCGATCAGGCGCGAGCGGCCGGCGCTGGCCGGGCGGGTCGACATCACCACCTTCCACGCTTGGGGGCTGAACGTCCTGCGCACCTACGGGCCGCGCCTCGGCCTGCCGCTCGACATGCGCCTGCTCGACACCGGTGACCTGTACCTGCTGCTGAGCCGCAACCTCGCCGCCCTCCAGCTCGACCACTTCAAGGATATTCGCACCCCGACGTGCCACCTGCTGGCGATCATCAACGCTATCAGCCGCATCAAGGACGAGCTGCGTACGCCCGAGGGGTACGCCCTTCTCGCGGAGGCGGAGGCCGAGCGCCTCGTGCAGCAGGCCGAGGCCGAGCACGGTGGCGCGACGAAGAAGGAGCAGCAGGCGCGCCGGCGGGCGGACGAGCTGCAGGCTCGGCTGCAGAAGCGCATGGAGCAGCTCGACCTGGAGGCGCAGATCGCGGCGCTGCCGCATTGCGCGGCTCCAACCCGGCAACAGTTCATCGCTGGTAGAAGCGTTCGTGGCCGAGTTCATCGGCGCGAACGCCGAACCGTACCACGTGGAGCTGTTCGGCTCGCTGCCGAACGAGATCAGCATCCGCCGACCGGATCTGGTCTCACGTGATGCCGTCGCGGCCGGGCTGCGCCACTATGCGAGCCAGGAAGAGATAGCCTGGTGGGACATGGCCACCACCGTTGACATGCTGGAGCGTGGGCAGTTTCTTTCTTCGGCGCCGCCGGCGAACCCAGCACCGAGGGGCGTGCGATGAGTGTGGCGGAGCGCGAGGCGATCTTCGAGCGCTACCTCGCGCGTGTCGTTACGAGCGGGCGTTGAACGATAGATGGACGCCTGATGGTTTGGGAGATGGTGCACCACCTGGTGCGCACGCTGAATGGGGGCGAGCTGGCCGCCGAGTTGCTGCGGTTTGCGGGGGTGCGGCGTACCTTGGGCGAGACACAGCGCGGTATGTTTACCCCGGAGGACGCGGAGGAGCGCAGAGGAACCTAAAGCCTCTGCGGGTCTCTGCGCCCTCTGCGGTAAGACCGACGGCGGAGGACGCGGAGGAGCGCAGAGGAACCTAAAGCCTCTGCGGGTCTCTGCGCCCTCTGCGGTGAATACGCAAGGACACATCCATGCACATCAACCAGATCAGTGGGCAGATTGTCGACGCGGCGATGAAAGTGCATACCGCCCTGGGGCCGGGCTTGCTCGAAAGCGCCTACGAAGCATGTCTCCTCTACGAGCTGCGCAACCGCAGTCTCAAGGTGCTCTCACAGGTCACGCTCCCCGTGGTGTACGGGGGCGTGGCGCTCGACGCCGGTTACCGCCTGGACCTGCTGGTCGAGGACGCGGTGATCGTCGAGCTGAAGGCCGTGGAGCGCCTGCTGCCCATCCACGACGCCCAGCTGCTTTCGTACCTGAAGCTCAGTGGGCGGAAACTCGGCCTGCTTATCAACTTCCACGTCCTGCATCTCAAGGACGGGATCAAGCGCATGGTCAACAATCTTTGATATCGGGCGTTCGTGAGGGCGGCGCACGGCGGGCAAGCGCAAGAGAGGGAAACGCCCTCTGCGGTCCTCCGCGCCCTCCGCGGTGAATGCAGGAGCACTCCCATGGCTATCACCAACTACGAGCGCGTCGGCAAGGCGATGGACCTGCTGCGCCAGGGTCTGCACCCCTTCATCGAGCGCGAACTCCAGGCGCACTACGGCAAGTACTGGTCACCACCGTCACCTCCGGCTGGCGCAACGAGTTGAGTTGGTTGGCAAGAAGAGCTTGGAGACCCAGTTCTCCTTCGCCCAGGCGCTGACCGCGTCGGCCAAGCTTGCGAAGAACTGCCTCTTGGTGATCAGCCTGCCGGCATCGGACACCAGCAGCTCGCCGCACACCCAAGCCGACGACGCCGAGGTGGGCGGGCAGCGCGGGCGCGAGACCCTCGACCGGCTGCGCAACGTCGTCGGGCGCGTCGAGGCAGTGTGGCGGCCGGTGAGCGCCGAGGAGAGCTTCGAGATCGTGCGGCGGCGGCGGTTCCAGCCGATGAGCGATCCCGCCCGATTCAAAGACCGCGACGTGATGGCGCGCGCCTTCGCCGACCTCTACCGCGCCCAGCAGCAGGAGTTCCCGCCGGAGTGCCGCGACAGCGAGTACGAGCAGCGCCTGCGCGCGGCCTACCCGATCCACCCCGAGGTCTTCGACCGGCTCTACACCGATTGGTCGACGCTGGTGAAGTTCCAGCGCACCCGCGGCGTGCTGCTCCTGATGGCGGCGGTCATCCACAGTCTGTGGGAGAAGGGCGACCACAACCCGCTGATCATGCCGGCCAACATCCCGATCGACGAGCAGCCCGTGTATACCGAGCTGACCCGCTATCTCTCGGACACTGGGCGCCGGTGCTAGAGAAAGATGTCAACGGCCCGCGTTCACTTCCGCTGCGGATGGACGGCGAGGTGCCGAACCTGGGCAAGTACGCCGCCTGCCGGCGGGTGGCGCGGGACGCGAGCAAGATCGCCGACGAGGTCATCACTCACATGGCCGGACTCGTGGGAGCGAAGGTGCGTGTCACGCTGGAGATCGAGGTCGACATCCCGGACGGCACGCCGGACCATGTCGTGCGCATCGTCCGAGAGAACAGCCGGACCCCAAAGTTCAACCAGGCCGAGTTCGAGGAGGAGTAGGAGGCGCGACTTTTTGGTGGAGGTCGCCACCCACGCCGCAGGGGAGAGCGATCTACACCACGATCTGGCTTTCATCACCTGCGCCCTACCTGCCGCTCGGGGCTGGGTGACACTGAGACGAGCGACAAGGTGATCAAGGCCATCGCTGGCTATGCAGACGAGAATATGACCGACCGCCATGTGTACGTGAGCCTGGAGGCGATGCGCGCCCGTGGAGGTGTTGCGGGAATAAAGAAAAGAGAGGGCGAAATGCCCTCTCTGATGTCTGGAGCCGGTGGTCGGGGTCGAACCGACGACCTGCTGTTTACGAAACAGCTGCTCTGCCACTGAGCTACACCGGCGCGCCCGCGCTGGTGTATTCTAGCATAGGCGCGCTCGTCGTGCAACCGCGATCTGAGTGCGAGAGGGCGCTGTCAACATCCGTCGGCGGCGTCCCATGTCCGGTGCGTGCACACAGCACGGCGCTCCCGCATGGTACGTGCGGGATCTCCCTCCGCAGGCCGCCCGCGCGGCCTCCACCCCAGCCCGCGCCGGCGGGCTTGGCAATAGGTAGCCCGCCGCTTCAGCGGCCGGGCGTGGGAGGGCGCCACGGACCCGATTATGTGGTAAAACGTCATCAGCGGCCGGGCGTGGTCGGCGCCCGCACAACTCGTCGTCACACCCCGATCTGAGTGCGAGCGGACCCCGTCAACATCTTCCGCTTCGACCACATACTATGAAGGGGAAGCACGATGTCCGAGAGCGATGCTCAGCGCCCGGCGGGCGGGATGCCGGTCCGCGATGCCATCCGCACCAAGTGCGCGGTGCGCCGCTTCGTCCCGCGCCTGGTGTCGGGGGAGGTGATGCGCGCGATCCTGGACGCCGGCCGGCGCGCCCAGAGCAGCAAGAATAGCCAGCCCTGGACGTTCATCCTGGTGACAGAGCGCGACACGCTGGCGCGGCTGAGCGCCACCGGCCGCTACGCCGAGCACCCGCCGGTGAGTCGAACCGCAGCGGGCGCGGAGGAGCGCAGAGGGAACTATATCCAACAGCCTCTGTGTACCTCCACGTCCGCTGCGGTGGATGCCGCCTGGCGTGGGGCTGCCGGGCAACGAGTTCGAGCTGGGCCAGGCCGCGGCCTACCTGCAGCTCGCCGCCGGGGAGTTGGGCGTCGGCTCGCGCATCGCCTCGCTGTGGGACGCGGACGCGGCGCGCGCGAT
>DATMBA010000453.1:0-23579 GCA_035559635.1 Roseiflexaceae bacterium | reverse complement strand
CGGCAGGAGCGGGGGACGCTTCCGGGCCGGTGGCCGGCCCCTCAGCCGCGCCCCTCGTCTGGGGCGCGGCCGTCAGTTGCTCCAGCGCCGCCCGCGCCTCCTCGCTCGTCGGGTTCAGCGCCAGGCAGCGCTCCAGGCAGTAGCGCCGGCGCGCAGGCTCGTCGAAGGCGCGCGCCAGGCCGAGCCAGACCCGGTCGTCCTGCGGGTTCGAGCGCACCGCCTGCCCCAGCAGCCGGCGCGCCCGGCTGTTGTCGCCCGCCTGGAGCGCCGCGAGGCCCTGCGCCAGATACTCATCGTCGGTCATATCGCCAGGCATGGGATGTGTCATCACCGTAGCTCCGCACGGCGCAGCGGCCCCTCACGCGGGCGCGGCGACGCGTCTCACCAAGCAGCGTATCCCAACCCCGCTACTGCCGCATTACCTGGCCGATCTGCACGCGCTGCGCGCACAGTCCGGGATGATAGGAGTGCCGCAGGTGGTCCCGCCCCCTAGTACGCTGAAGCGTAGGTTGTTGCGCGAGGCGCGCCGCTTTCGAGCGGGCTCAAGCCCTGCGGAAACCCTGGGCGGACGTTCGCCGCCATGGACTAGGGGAGATTTGGAGGAACTGCGCCCCTTCGCGCTCCCCTTCATCGTTGGAGTTCACTGGCCTCACGCGCCCATCACGTCGGCGTAAGCGCCGCAGCAGGAAGCTCGGTCGCGCGCGTGCTACAATATGAGGCAGGGGTTCGGGGTTCGCTGCCTCGAACAAAGCACATCCGCGGGGAGGCGGAGCTCCCTCCGGTTCCTCCGTACAGCCCTCCGCCAGATTCTCGCGGGGGCCGCGCCCCCACCCCGCCTGGAGACCGACGATGAGTGCGCCCATGTTGCTCGTGCGCCGGCGGACCGCCATCCTGGCCCTGGCTGCGCTGCTGCTGGCGAACTGCGGCGCGGGGCCCTCCGGCAGCTTCGTGCCACCCTCCCCCACCGCCGCGCTCGCCCCTGAAGCTCCTAGCCCATCCGCTCCCGCCACACCCGCTGAAGCGACCAACCCTCCTGCCCCGCCCACCGTGGCGCCCACGCAGCCATCCGCTATCGCGCCCACCACCGCACCGACGCAGCCCGCGGCCGCCCCAACGCAGCCGGCCGCGCCCCCCACCGGCACACCGGCCCCGCCGGCGGGCAGCATCCCGCCAGCAACTTCCGTGCCCGCATCACCAGCCACGACATTCGGCAGCGAAGTCCTCTTCCTGCGCGGTGGCGCCCTGATAGCGCTGGATGTGGCCACCCGCGCCGAGCGCCATATCGCAGGGGACGTGCGCGACTTCGCCGCCACCCGGGATGGCGCCGCGATCGCGCTGGTGCGCGAGGTGGCGCGCGAATACGACCTGTGGGTGGTGCGGCGCGACGGGAGCGGGCTGACGCGGCTCACCGCCGACGGCAACGCCCGCATCGAGGCCACCCCCAGCTGGGCTCCCGACGGGCTGGCGATCGTCTACGCCTCCGCCGACAGCAGCGACCCCTACACGCTGCGCTGGCAGGAGTGGGCCGCGTGGTGCGTCACCAGCGCCGTGGCCGTGCTGGACGTGCCCACCGGCGCGAGCCGCACCCTGGCCGCCGGCTGCGACCCCTCCATCTCGCCGGACGGCCGGCGCATCGCCTACGCCGCCCCGCCAAGCGCGCCCGAGCCTGGCTACGATTCCCCCGTGCCGCTGGCGGTGAACAGCGTGCGGCTGATCAACCGCCAGGGGCAGAACGGCTGGGACTTCGCCAGAGCCATGCGGGCGGAGGACACAGCCCCCAACGGCGGTTTGCTGGTGTACGGCCCCGCCTGGTCCCCCGACGGCGCGCAGGTAGTTTACCACCGCTTCATCGGCGTGCGGGTGGAGACGGACGTGGTCATCAGCGAGATCGGCGGCTCATTCGATGGCCACGGCGCGCCGCTAGCCGCAGGGGCCGGCTGGCTGCTGCCGGCGCGCTTTGCGCCGGACGGCCGCTCGCTGGTGATCAGCGAACACAACTACGGCGACGCGCGCGGCTTCGGCGGGTACGACTCCTGGTCCGCGCGGGTCATCCGGCTGGAGGGCGCGCGTGAGGTGGCGCTGCCGTGGGGACCGATGACAATGCTCGGCACGGAGGTGGGCGGCGAGCCGCTGCGCCGCGCCCAACGGGCCGCCTGGTCGCCGGATGGCGCAACGCTGGCGGTGCAGCTCCCGCCCGGCTGGCGCCCCGGCCTGCCGGACGACGAGCCGCTGGACCCGAGCGGCGCCGAGCGGCCGGGCGAGCTGTGGCGCTGGCGCCCCGGCGCCCCTCCCGAGGAGCGCCTGACCGCCGACGTGGACTTCGCCTCGCCGCTGGCGTGGCTGCCGCCGGGACCGTGAGGGGAAAGTTTGGAGGGGCTGCGTCCCTCCAAAACCTTACTCTCGGGGACCTTCGGCCCCCGCACCCCCACCGAGTGGCGCCGACTGCGCAAGTCCTATCACAGGCTCGCGCCACAGCAGCGCCAGCAACCCCACGCCCGGCGGCACGAAAACGAGCGCCATGGCCGCCGCCAGGGTGCGCGGGTCCCAGGCGGCGTCTGCCAGGAGGCCGGTGATGTAGCTGGAGGCCGCGGTGGTGAGGGTGAGCAGCGCCAGCTCCACCGCGAACACCCGCCCCAGCAGGCGGTTCGGGACGCTCATCTGCAGCAGCACCGTACTATACACCCATTGAGTGCTGCCGCCCATGTGGGCCAGCACCACCGCCAGCGCCGCCAGCGGCAGCGAGGGTGCGGCGCTCACCAGCGCGTAGCCTAGGCCGGTGCACAGGATGGCCGGGCCGAGCATACGGCGCAGGAAGCGCACCGAGCTGCCGCCCAGCCGCTGCGCCAGCAGGGGGCCGATGGCCGCGCCCACGCCGCGCGCCGCGTAGAGCAGCCCGATGCTCAGCGCGCCGTCCTCGCCGAGCGGGAACACCTGCCGCCCAAACAGCGTGAGCAGCACCAGCACCCCGCCGCCCATGCTCCACAGTGCCTTGGTGAGGGCGTACAGCGCCACGTCCCGCCGCCGCGCCAGGAACCCCAGCCCCTCGGCCAGGTCCTGCGCGCCGCCGGTGGCCACCCGCGCCTCCAGATGCTCCTCGCGGATCGGGATGCGCCAGATGATCGCCGCCGACAGCAGGAAGGACGCCGCGTCGATCACGAAGGCCGTCTCGGCGCCCAGCGTTCCGGCCACCAGGCCGCCCAGCGCCGCGCCGATGGCCAGCATGGCGGACCAGGTGGCGCCGCTGATGGCGTTGGCCGCCACCAACTCGGCCCGCGCCGTGAGCACCGGCACCACCGCGGAGCGCGCCGGCTCGAAGAACGACGCGAGTACGACCTTCAGCACCGTGGCGGCATAGACGATCCAGATGTCGCCGGCGTCGTGCACCAGCAGGAAGAGCAGCACCAGCAGCGCCCGCCCCACGTCGGCGGCGATCAGCACCGCCTTGCGCGGCAGCCGGTCCACCAGCACGCCGGCCCACAGCCCCACCAGCGTGGCGGGAAGCAACTCGGCCACCAGCAACAGCCCCACCGCCTGCCCGGAGCCGGTCAGCCGCAGCAGCAGCGTGAAGAGCGCGATTGAGGCGAACCAGTCGCCCAACTGGCTGACGATCTGGCCATACCAGAGGCGGCGGAAGGGGCGGTTGCGGCGCAGCAGGGCCAGGTAGCCGATCGAGGAGGTGGTCATGGCGCACCCTTCGGGCATGTCAAGAGCGCACCATTATACCGTGCTCCACTCACACCTTTCAGTTTGATGAGAGCGTTTCAGCGAGGGCTTCGCCCCCGCTGAAACGCTCCCCATACCGGAGGATGAGTGTGGTTCCATGCAGTGGCCACAGCGCGCCGGGCGGGCGGCCCAGGCGGGCCGCCCGCCCGGCGCGGCGTGCGCCCGGTGGCGGCGCGCCTCGATCACCTCGGCGAAGAAGAGCGCCGGCTGACCGAGCAGCTCCTCGGGGATCAGCACGTCGTAGCCGGAGCGCCGCCGGCACTCCACCAGATGCAGCGCCAGCGCGTTGTCCGAGCTGTGGCCCTCGCGCAGCGCCAGCCGCGCCAGCCGCAGCCCCCACCCCAGCGGCCCCGGCGCCGCCGGCACACGCTCCTCGTAGCTCTGGATATATGGCAGCGCGTCGCGCAGCGCCACCCCGAGCTGCCGCCGGCTCCCCAGCGCCAGCGGGCCGGTGTAGTGCCAGGTGACCCCGACCCGCTCGATGTTGTCCCAGGCGATGAACGCCGACGATGCGCCCAGATTCAGCAGCAGCCCTTTGCTGTCCACGACGATCCCCGCGCGGCGGTCGCGGCTCAGCGCCCAGAACCACAGCGCCATCGCGAGCAGCGGCAGCCCGCCCGCGCACATGCCGAGCGCCAGCCCGACGCCCGGCGCCCACTCGGAGATCAGCAGCGCGCCGAGGACGAAGAGGCCCGCGCCGAGGCCCAGGGATGCCAGCGCGACGCGGCGCAGCTGCGCGCGGTTCGGTCGAGTACGCATATGTCCGCTCCTGCGGATACAATGGGCGCGCGGCGGTCGGGGCCGCGCGCCCGGCCTGAGGTGCCGATGGCGCCACCTCAGACCGTACGACTCCCGCCGCGCGGAGGCCCGGGTCGTGCGACCGACCGCTGCCCCCCGGTCGAGCCTGGACCGGGCGTAGAAGTCAGGACCAACGTACTAGGCCGGCATTACTGCCCCATTACGCGCGGTTACGCAGCCGGCGATTCTGGCGGCGGTACGGGCCGCAGGCCCCACAAGGATCCTGCGAGCGTGTTCTTTGGAGGGGCTGCGCCCTATCGCAGCCCGCGCGGCGGGACCAGCCAGGCCAGGGTGCCCCGGCTGGAGGCGGGCGCCAGCAGCTCCACGCACGCCAGCGCACCCTTCTTCATCTCCACCCGCCCGCCAGTGAGCGCGCCGATCATCTGGCTGAAGTCCGGCTCATGCCCCACCACCATCACCCGTTCCACGCGCGGGCGCGCCTCCAGCAGCCGCAGCAACCGCGTCGCGTCGCACCCTGGCGCCAGCTCCCCGGCTACCTCCGGCGCCAGCCCCAGCAGCCGCCCGACGACCTCCGCCGTCTCGCGGGCGCGCGTGAGCGGGCTGGTGAGCAGCAACTCCGGGCGCACTCGCAGCCGCCGTAGCCCCGGCTCCGAGGCCTCTAGCTTCGCCACGCCCTCAGCCGTCAGCCGCCGCGCTCCGTCCGTCCCGTCCGCCGCGCGATCCTCGGCGATCCCGTGGCGCAGGAAGTAGATCTCCATGGTTGGCCTCCTCGGGTGAAACATGTGCAGGCCAGGCCTGCGGAAAGGAAAAGCGGTTCTTCGGGGAGGGCAAGCCCTTCTTAACCCGCCCTCGTACCCGCGGGGGCACCGACCCTCCGTGCCTCTCCACCGCGCAGGGTGGTATAATGCCGGCGCGAGACGGCGGTACATTCAGGTCGTTGGGGCTGCGGCATGCTGGACGGGCAGGGCTTGGACAGTACGGCGCCCCGGCCAGCACAGCGCCCATTTGCGCCAGCATACTGGCGGCACTCAAACCAGCACGGCATACAACGAGCAAGGCCGCACCCAGACTGCCCCGGCCCACCGTGTCACCGTGTCACCGTGTCACCCCGCCAGAATCACGCCTCGCCGGCGACCCCACCCGTAATACGAAAGAGATCTATGGCAGCCACACATGACTCAGTCCCGGTGCTCGACTTCGGCTCGCAGACGGCGCAACTGATCGTGCGGCGCGTGCGCGAGCTGGGGGTGTACAGCGAGCTCCTCCCGCACGACGCACCCGAGGAGGCGGTGCGCCGCCTCAACCCGCGCGGCGTGATCCTCTCCGGCGGCCCCGCCAGCGTCTACGCGCCGGGCGCGCCGCAGCTCCCCGCCTGGCTGCCAGAGTCCGGCCTGCCGGTGCTCGGCATCTGCTACGGCATGCAGCTGCAGGCCCATGCGCTCGGTGGCCGGGTGGAGGGCGTGCGCCACCGTGAGTTCGGCCCCGCCACACTCACCGTGGACGCGCCCGGCGCGCTGCTGGCCGGCACCCCGCCCGAGCAGCCGGTCTGGATGAGCCACGGCGACCACATCGCTGCGCTGCCACCCGGCTTTGTGCCCATGGCCCACAGCCCTGGCGCGCCCTTCGCCGCCGCCGGGGACGAGCGCCGCCGCTGGTACGGCATCCAGTTCCATCCCGAGGTGGTGCACACCCGCTTCGGCCGCGACATCCTGCGCAACTTCCTGTACGACATCTGCGGCTGCACGGGCGACTGGACGACCCACAGCTTCGTGGCCGAGGCGGTGGAGCGCGTGCGCGCCCAGGTGGGCGACGGGCGGGTGGTCTGCGCGCTCTCCGGCGGGGTGGACTCGGCCGTGGCGGCGCTGATCGTCCACCGCGCCGTGGGCGAGCGCCTGACCTGCGTCTTCGTGGACAACGGCCTCTTGCGCCAGGGCGAGGCCGAGCAGGTGGTCGCCACCTTCCGCGAGCACCTGCACGTGCCGCTCGTGGCCGTGGACGCGCGCGAGGAGTTCCTTGCGGCGCTGGCTGGCGTGGCCGACCCAGAGCGCAAGCGCGCGATCATCGGCGAGAAGTTCGTGCGCATCTTTGAGCGCGAGGCGCGCGCACTCGGCGACGCCCGCTTCCTGGCCCAGGGGACATTGTACCCCGATGTGATCGAGAGCCGCGCGCCGGACCGCCAGCAGGGGGTGACGATCAAGACCCACCACAACGTTGGCGGGTTGCCGGCCGACATGCGCCTCACCCTGGTGGAGCCGCTGCGCTATCTGTTCAAGGACGAGGCGCGCGCCGCCGGGCTGGAGCTCGGCCTGCCCGAGGAGTGGGTCTGGCGCCACCCCTTCCCCGGCCCCGGCCTGGCGGTGCGCGTGATCGGCCCGGTGAGTTGGGAGCGCCTGGAGACGCTGCGGCGTGCCGACGCGATCTTCATCGAGGAGCTGCGACGCGCCCGCCTGTACCGTGCCACCCAGCAGGCCTTCGCCGTGCTGCTGCCCGTCCAGAGCGTGGGCGTGATGGGCGACGGCCGCACCTACGCCGATGTGATCGCCCTGCGCGCCGTGACCACCGAGGACTTCATGACGGCCGACTGGGCGCGCCTGCCGGAGGAGTTGCTCGCGCGCGCCAGCAGCCGGATCGTCAACGAGGTGCCCGGCGTCAACCGCGTGGTCTACGACATCTCCTCCAAGCCGCCGGCCACCATCGAGTGGGAGTAGGTATGCCCGAACCCAGCAACACCTTCGCCTTCCGGCTCCTGCGCGAGCTGGCCACAGACGCGCCCGCCGCCAACGTCTTCGTCTCGCCGCTCAGCGTCACCCTGGCGCTCGGCATGGCGCTCGTCGGCGCGCGCGGGGAGACGGCGCGCGAGCTGGCCGGCCTGCTGGATCTGGGGGAGGACCCGCCGGCCCGGCTGGCGGCGCTGGGCGCGCTGCTGGAGCAGGCCGGCGCGGACCCGGCGGCGCGTGTGACGGCTGCCAACGCCCTGTGGTGCAGCCGCCGCTTCACCCCCAGGCCGGAGTACGTTGAGCGCTGCCGCGAGCTGTTCCGCGCCGCCGTGGAGACGCTGGACTTCGGCAGCCCCACCGCGGCCGGCGTCATCAATCGCTGGGTGAGCGACCACACCGCCGGCAAGATCCCGCGGATCGTCCAGAGCCTGGACCCATCGGCCGCGCTGGTGTTCACCAACGCCGTCCACTTCAAGGGCACCTGGGCGCACCAGTTCGACCCGGCGCGCACCCGGCCGGCGCCGTTTGCGCTCCCCGGCGGCGCTACATGCCAGGTGCCGATGATGTGGCTCAGCCGCAAGGACCTGGCCTACGCCGAGACGGCCGATTACCAGGCGATCAGCCTGCCCTACGGCGAGCGGCGCGCCGGCCGGCTGTGCATGGATATCGTGCTGCCGCGGCCCGGCCGCGCGCTGGGCGACCTGCTGCGCGCGCTGGACGCCCAGGCGTGGGGGGGGATCGTTGGGCGGCTCAGGGCGCGCGAGGGGGAGCTGCACCTGCCGCGCTTCACCGCCGAATACGAGCAGGAGCTGGTCCCGGCCCTGCGGCGGCTCGGGCTGCGCCGCGCCACCTCCGGCCAGGCCGACTTCTCCGGCATCGGCGAGGGGCCGCTGACGATCGACCAGGTGCTGCACCGCGCCGCGCTCGAGGTGAACGAGGAGGGCGCCGAGGCCGCCGCTGCCACGGCGGTGGTGATGGTGCTGAGCGCGATGGTCGCGCCGCCGCCGCCCTTCGTGATGCGCGTGGACCGCCCGTTCCTGTGCGCCATCCGGGACAGAGCCAGCGGCCTGGTGTTGTTCCTCGGCACGATCGCGAACCCCGGCTAGGGCGCTTCCAGCGCAGGTCATAGACCATAGGCGCTAGGGCGTATCCGCAAAGCGGGAGGGTTGGCGGGGCTGCGCCCCCCAAGCCCCCGCAAACGCAGTGTGCGGATAGACCCTCGGTCATAGGCGATAGGCGCCAGGTCATAGGGTTGCCGAAGCCCAACCCCTATCGCCTATGACCTGGCGCCTATAACCTGCGGGACACACTCCCCTCCCCGGTTACCGATCATCACCCCAGGGTGCATCACTGTTCCCCATCTCGCCGCAGCCAGAATACTATAATGGCTGCATATCCCAAACAGGCTATCGGCCCAGCGACCACGCCGCTCCGCCCTGCTCATTCCGCCCGACGTGATGGCTGAGCCCCGTGTGGTGGTGCGCTCCCGCGTCGCGCGGCGAGCGTGAGCTCTGCTCTACCCTGCGCGCTCCCTGTCAGGCGCGCAGGACCGCCGCACACGTCAACAACAGAACAACGGGGAGGGCTCGCAATGATCACCAGACGGCAGTTCTTCAAGCTGGGGCTGGCCGGCGCAGCCCTGATGCTGGTGGACATCAGGGGCGGTGTGCGGCGGGTGTACGCGCAGGCGATACCCGGCGGCTCGCTTGACCCAACAGACGTGCCGAAGTTCAGGACGCCGCTGCTGATCCCGCCCGCCATGCCACGGGCGGGGAAGATCAAGACGAAGGGCGGCAGGAACATCGACTACTACGAGATCGCCATGCGGCAGTTCCAGCAGCAGATCCTGCCGGCAGGCCTGCCCAAGACGACGGTGTGGGGCTACGGCCCGAAGGTGGCCCAGGACGGCCCGGCGATCTTCAACGCGCCGTCGCTCACGATCGAGGCCAAGCACGGTACGCCGGTGCGGATCACGTGGGTCAACGAGCTGGTGGACGCTGGCGGCAACTACCTGCCCCACCTGCTGCCGGTGGATCCGACGCTGCACTGGGCCAACCCGCCCGGCGGCGTGGCCGAACGTGACATGCGGCCGACCTTCGCGAGCACGCCCGGCCCGTACACCGGCCCGGTCCCGATCGTCAGCCACGTCCACGGCGCGGTGGGCGTGAGCGACGAGAGCGACGGCTACGCCGAGGCCTGGTACCTGCCGGCGGCCAACAACATTCCCGCCGGCTACGCCGCCGAGGGCACCTGGTACAACTTCTTCAAGGCGAAGGCCGCACAGAAGTTCGGCGTCATGTGGGCGCCCGGCAGCGCGACGTTCCAGTACCCCAACACCCAGCGTGCCGCGACGATCTGGTATCACGACCACACCCTGGGGATGACGCGCCTGAACGTCTACGCCGGGCCGGCCGGCTTCTACATCATCCGCGGCGGGCCACAGGGCGACAAGGCGGTGCTCGACACGCGCTTCGGCACCACGGCTGTACTGCCCGGCCCCGCCCCGGCCCTCGGCGACGCGCCCGGCACCACCTACTACGAGATCCCGATCGCCATCCAGGACCGCTCGTTCAACAAGAACGGCTCGCTGTTCTACCCAGATAGCCGTGCGTTCTTCGATGCGTTCGCGGGGCCGTACATCCCAGCGACCGACATCGCGCCGATCTGGAATCCGGAGTTCTTCGGCAACACGATCATCGTGAACGGCAACACCTGGCCGTTCCAGACCGTCGAGCAGCGCCGCTACCGCTTCCGCCTCCTGAACGGCTGCCAGTCGCGCTTCCTGATCCTGGACTTCGGCAACATTCCGGGCGTGGAGGTGTGGCAGATCGGCAACGAGGGCGGCTTCCTGGCAGCGCCGGTCAACATCACCGCACGCGGCAATCGGCTGCTGATGGGACCGGCCGAGCGCGCCGACATGATCGTCGACTTCACTAACGTGCCGGTGGGGAGCTATACGCTAGGCAACGTCGGACCGGACGAGCCCTTCGGCGGTGGCACTCCCGGCGTGGACTTCGAGGTCGCCGACCCTGCCAGCACCGGCCAGATCATGGAGTTCCGCGTCGTCCCGGCCCTGGCGCCGGATCCGACAACCCCGCCCATGTTCCTGCGGCTGCCGGCGATCACGCCGCTGCCGCCTGAGACCGTGACCCGCCCGCTCGCCCTGCTGGAGAAGATGTCGGCGTTCCACGACGGCCCGGCTGAGGCGGTGCTCGGCACCGTCGAAGGCGGTATGGCGATGCATAAGATGTGGTCCGAGCCGATCAGCGAGAACCCGGCGGTCGGCGCCACGGAGGTGTGGGAGTTCTACAACTTCACCGCCGACGCGCACCCCATGCACGTCCATGAAGTGGTCTTCGAGGTGGTGAACCGCCAGCAGATCACGTTCACGGAGGAGATGGGCCACATCGCCGACATCCAGCTCGTCGGAGCCGCCCGCCCACCCGAGCCGTGGGAGGGCGGCCTCAAGGATACGGTGATCGCCTACCCCGGCGAGGTGACCCGCGTGCGCATGCAGTTCAAGGTGCCGGGCCAGTTCGTCTGGCACTGCCACATCGTCGAGCACGAGGACAACGAGATGATGCGGCCCTACCGCATCGGGCCGGTCCAGCCGGGGCAGCCATCGGCATGAGGCCGTAGCGCTCAAACCAGATAGGCGGTACGCAGCTGTGCAGCCAGTCGGGGGCGGCTATCGCCAGCACATTGAGAGCCTGGCGCAGCGTTTCGCCCACACAGTTGGTGTAGATTGGGCCGAGGGCGTCGTGCATGCGCAAGCAGGGATTGCCGTTGGGAAAGGCTGCCTGGGCCACCTGCACGGTCTGCTCAGGGATGAGGTAGAACAGCGGGGCGCGCAGCGGCCAACCAGCGACATCCGCACGGTCTGCCGCTCCTAATCCACGCGGTAGGTATGGATGTTGTAGCGTGGTGGGCAGGCGTCCGAGCGAGGATAGCCCGCCCGTTCACAAGCCGGGCGTGGTGCGCCGCCAGGATGCCCGATGACCGACGCACCGTGCATCAGCGGCCGGGCGTGGGAGGCCACCGTGGCCCCGTTTCATAGGTCAAAGGTCATAAGCCTGGGGGCTGCCGCTCGCTTTTATTCGGTGTGATAGGATAGACAGAGAAGTATAGGCATGCGAACGTGAGCGGCCCACTGCCATGACGGAAGCGAGCGCCCCCGGCAAGCTGATCCTGTGCGGCGAGCACGCCGTGGTCTACGGGCGGCCCGCCATCGCCGTGCCCCTGGCGAGCGTCCGCGCCCGCGCCGTGGTGGAGGGTGCCCCCCCGGGCACCGGCGTCTCCTTCGAGGCGCCCGACCTCGGCCGCTCCTGGTCGCTCGCGGGCGCGCCGGACGACCCGTTCTCGCAGCTGGCCACCACGGTGCTGGACCGCCTGGCCCCCGGCCGCGCGCTGGATCTGCGCGTCACGCTCAGCTCCGCCATCCCTCTGGCGAGCGGCATGGGGAGCGGCGCGGCCATCGCCACCGCGCTGGTGCGCGCGCTCGCCGCGCACCTCGGCGTCATGCTCCCGCCCGAGGAGGTCTCGGCGCTGGTGTATACGAGCGAGCGGCGCTTCCACGGAACCCCCAGCGGGATCGACAACACGGTGGTGGCGCTCGAACGGCCGGTGTGGTTTCAGCGTTCGAACGACCAACGACCAACGACCAACGACCAACGCGAGGCACCACCCACCGACACAGCAGAGATAACTGGCGATCAGCGTTCGTCGTTTGTCGTTCGTCGTTCGTCGAATCCGGCCCAACAGGCGGTCATCGAGCCGATCGCTATCGGCGCGCCGCTTACGCTGCTGGTGGGCGACACCGGCGTGCGCAGCGAGACGCGGCTGCCGGTGGGCGAGGTGCGCCGCCGCCGTGAGGCCGACCCGGCGCGCTACGAGGCGCTGTTCAACGCCGTGGGCGCGGTGGCGGCGCGCGCGCGTGAGGCGCTGGCGGCCGGCGACCTGGCGGCGCTCGGGGGGCTGCTGGACGAGAACCACGCGCTGCTGCGCGCCATCGGCGTCTCCTCGCCCGAGCTGGACCAGCTGGTGAGCGCGGCGCGGGCGGCGGGCGCGCTGGGCGCCAAGCTCTCCGGCGCCGGCTGGGGCGGCGTCATGCTTGCACTGGTGGGCCGCGGCACGCGCGAGCGGGTGCGGGCGGCGCTGCTGGCCGCCGGCGCGGTGCGCGTGATTGAGACCGAGGTGCCGGCGGGCTGAGCCGTGGCCACCCCTCCCTGACCTGCTGCAAGACAGTGCTCCCCGCGATGCACCGCGGCGCATGCGGCACCGGCCCGCGCCCAACCCTGCGTTTCTTCCCCTGCGCCAGGGGCGGTGTGGAGGGTCCCCGTTCCACCTCACCGCACCGCGACGCAGCGCGGTATAATATGCACATGGCGAAAATACTTGTCGCAATGAGCGGCGGCGTGGACAGCTCGCTCGCCGCCGCGCTGCTCGTCGAGCAGGGCCACGACGTCACCGGCGTGACGATGCACCTCTGGGAGGACGACGACGACCGGCTGGCCGAGAGCCTATGCTGTTCCCAGGAGATGACCGCCAGCGCCCGGCGCGTGTGCGCCCAGCTCGGCATCCCCTACTACGTGTTCAACTACCAGCGCGAGTTCCGGCGCCACGTGATCGAGTACTTCCTGAGCGAGTACGCCCACGGCCTGACGCCCAACCCGTGCCTGGAGTGCAACCGCGCCGTCAAGTTCGGCGCGCTGCTCACCCGCGCTCGCGCCCTCGGCTTCGACTACGTGGCGACGGGGCACTACGCCCGGATCCGACCAACGACCAACGACCAACGGCCAACGGCTGATGACCAACGACCAACGACTGATGACGCCGTATCCCCGAATGAGCGTGCGTCGTGCGTCGTGCGTCGTGCGTCGTTCGAGTTGCTCCGTGCGCTGGACCGGGACAAGGACCAGTCCTACATGCTCTACATGCTCGGCCAGGAGGAGCTGGCGCGGCTGATGTTCCCGCTTGGCGCGCTCACCAAGGCGGAGGTGCGCGCACTGGCGGCCGCGCGCGGCCTGGCGAGTGCGGAACGCCCGGAGAGCCAGGACATCTGCTTCGTGCCGGGGGGGGACTACCGCAACCTGCTGCGCGAGCAGCGGCCGGACGCGCTGCGCCCCGGCCCGATCGTGGATCAGCAGGGGCGCGAGCTTGGGCAGCACGGCGGGCTGCCGCTCTACACTGTCGGCCAGCGCCGCGGCCTCGGCGTGGCCGCTGGCGAGCCGCTGTACGTCACCGCACTCGATGTGGCCCGCAATGCCGTGGTGGTGGGCCCGGCGGCGGCGCTTGAGCGGCGCGACCTCGAGGCCGCCAGGGTGAGCTACACCACGGGGCGGACGCCGGATGGGCCGTTCGACTGCCTGGCCCAGATCCGCGCTCACGCCGCGCCGGCCCCGGCGCGTGTGACGCCCCGCCCGGAGGGCCGCGCTCACGTCGAGTTCGCCCACCCCCAGCGCGCCGTCACCCCCGGCCAGGCGGTCGTCTTCTACCAGGGGGACGCGGTGGTGGGGGGGGGCCGGATTAGTTCGTTTTGAGTGTTGAGTTCTCCGTTTTGAGTTGGGCTCTGCCAACCAACACGCAACACTCAGAACTCAACACACTCGATGTCGCCTGCACTTCTGTTGCTTCTGCTGATCGCCTCGGCGAGCGCCGGGCTGGCCCACTTACTGTGGGGCCGCCGCTGGCTGCAGCTGCCGGTCTTCTGGCTGGCCGCAGCCGCTGGCTGCCTGGCGGTCTACGCGCTGCAGCTCAGGCTCCCGCTCGGCCTCGTCTCGCCGGCCGGCGTGCCGGTGCTGGAGGCCGTGCTCGCCGCGTGGCTCCTGCTGATGGTTGCCGCCCGCCTGCGGGTGTGATATAATCGCGCCCCGCATACGGAAGCGGTAGCGCAGGGGCATGGTTTCCCCCCCTCCCTCATGTGACCACGGGGAGCGCCAGGGGTGTGCCGCGCACCCGCTCGTTCGTAGAGGAGCGCGAGGGGAAACCCCTCGCGCCAGGCTTGTATCTGGCGCGGCGCG
This sequence comes from Roseiflexaceae bacterium, assembly GCA_035559635.1. Lineage (GTDB taxonomy): Bacteria > Chloroflexota > Chloroflexia > Chloroflexales > Roseiflexaceae > CALJIC01. The sequence goes on along the minus strand of DATMBA010000453.1, from coordinate 9,361 downwards.
CAGCGCACACGCGCCGCCGTCTGAAGGAGCGACGCCGTGGGTAGATGGATCGGCATCGGCCTGGCCGTGATTCTCGTGCTGGCGGTCGCGTTCATCGCAGCGCTCTACACCTACCCTGGGTTCCGCGAGGCCACGCGCGACGTGGCCGTGGTGATCGTCGCCTTCTTTATGATAATCAGCACCCTGCTCACAGCGGCGCTGCTGCTGGCGATCATCTACGCCGTGCGCTCGATCAACGCCCTCTCGCGCAACACGCTCATCCCCAAGATCGACCAACTGACCGCCAAAGTGGACCAGTTGGTGGACAGCGGCCGCGCCATCGCCGGGAACGTGCAGGACACCACGGCCACCGTGAGCACCACTACCAGCTACATCGCCGAGCAGGCCGTCACGCCGTTCGTACGCCTGGCGGGGGTGGTGGCGGGCGTGCGCGCTGCCGCGTCCTACCTGGCGAACCGCGGCGCCAAATAGCCGTGGGCGCCGGCGGCGGTGCACCGCGGGCGGCGCACCGGGTGACGGCCGCCCGACGCGGGCGGCCGTCGCCCGCGTCGGGGGCACCGAGGTGTACGCCCATAGCCGGCATTATGCGCCCATGAGCAGCAATGGAGCACTGCGGGCAGACCGGCGTGTCTGCCCCTCCGCGGGGGGTGGCGCTGCCAGCACGGCGTCGCAGCCCCGGTGCCAATCCCTTCGGCCTGGGAGTGCAAGCGGCCCCCCATGCGAGTGGTACCTGATCCCTATTGTCGTAGAGATTCACGCGTGGTATCATGGCCGCCGACGGAGGCTCTCCGTCGCGGGGTGTGCCATATCTTCCGCGGCGCAGCCCACGCAGGCTAGGTAGTGTGCATGAATGTCAAGCGGTTCCCCTACGGTGGCCAGGCGGTCCTCGAAGGTGTGATGATGCGGGGCCTGCGCCAGGCCACCGTCGCAGTGCGCAGCCCGTCCGGCGCGATTGTGTACCGGCACGAGCGGCTGGACTACGAGCGGCGCGCCCGTTGGGAGAACATGCCCTTCCTGCGCGGCGTCCTGATGCTGTGGGACGCATTGAGCCTGGGCGTGCGCTCGCTGAACTTCTCGGCCAGCGTGGCCACCGGCGAGGAGGGGCCGCCGCCGTCGCGGGCCGCGCTCACTGTCACGCTGATGATCTCGCTGGCGTTCGCGTTCGGCCTGTTCTTCGCGCTCCCGCTGCTGCTCGCCAGCCTGCTCACGGCGCTCGGCGCCTCGACGCTCGTGCGCGACGCGGCGGAGGGCCTCATCCAGCTCGGGATCTTCGTCGGCTACCTGGTGCTGATCGGGCGGGTGCCCGACATCCAGCGCGTGTTCGGCTACCACGGCGCGGAGCACAAGGCGATCAACGCCTACGAGGCCGGCGCGCCGCTGACGGTCGAGTCGGTGCGGGGGTTCACGCTGATCCACCCGCGCTGCGGCACCAGCTTCCTGCTGGTGGTGGTGGTGCTGAGCATCCCGATCTTCGCGCTGTTCGGTGGGCTGCCGCTGTGGGCCCGGCTGGCCTCACGCATCGTGCTCGTGCCGCTGATCGCGGCGGTGGCCTACGAACTGCTGCGCCTCTCGGCGGCCAACTATCACCGCCGCTGGGTACGCGCGCTCGTTGGCCCCTCGCTGGCGCTGCAGCGGCTCACCACCCGCGAGCCGGACGACGGGATGGTGGCGGTGGCGATCGCTGCGCTGCTGCCGGTGCTGGCGTCCGACGGCATCCCACTCACCACGTACGACGAGTCGCTCGCCGGGGGCGTAGCCGGCGCCACGGCCGCAGAGGTGGCGCTCGCCTGACCACTCACACTGCGTGAGCGGAGGAATCCGATGGCTCTGGTCGGTAATATCCGAGATTTCGGCCTCTCAGACTTCCTGTACCTGGTTGACCGGGGCTACAAGACGGGCTGCCTGCACCTGGACCGCCCCGACGACTCGGCGTCGCTGTACTTCGAGAAGGGCAAGCTGATCACGGCCACGCGGCGGGACGATGATGCGCCGGTGACGGAGTTGCTGGTGCGCAAGGGGAAGCTGACACAGCAGCAGGCGCAGCAGATCATGCTGGCGCAACGCAACGACGGCGGCGCGAGCGTGTCACAGATCATCCTGCAGCTGAACCTGGTGTCGCGCGAGGAGCTGCAGAAAGTGCTGCAGCAGCACATCGAGGAGTCGGTCTACGGGCTGTTCGGCTGGCCGGACGGCGAGTTCCGCTTCGAGCAGAACCAGCGGCCGGAGGCGCACGCGCCGATCATGCCGGTGCCGCTGCCGGTGGAGCATCTGATCATGGAGGGGGTGCGGCGCATCGACGAGTGGGGGCGCATCAGGGACCGCATCCCCAACACCGACATGGTGGTCAAGTTCATCGAGCAGCCGGGCGAGAAGGCCAAGGGGATCAACCTGGCGCCGGAGGAGTGGCGGGTGTTCGCGCGCATCAACGGCAAGGATACGCTGGCCGAGATCGCGCAGAAGACTGGCATGAGCGACTTCGACGTGTGCCGGATCGTGTACGGCTTCCTGACGGCCGGGTTGGTGGATGTGATCCGCAAGCCGATGCCGCTGCCGGCGCTGGCCGGGAGGCCGGTGGCCGAGGTGCCCCGGCTGAAGAAGAGCCTGGTGTCGCGCATCATCAACCGCATCCGCGGGATGTAACAGCAGGGGCGTGGCCCCAGGGCGTGCAAGAACGCACACGAGAATAACCGACAACGTCCGACCCGAAGGACACTACACCGCAGCGGAGGGCCGGTGTGCAGACGGTAAAGATGGTCATCAGCGGCGCGGTGAACGCGGGCAAGACCGAGTTCATCAAGACGATCAGCGAGATCGAGGTTGTCTCGACCGAGCGGCGGGCGACCGATGACACCAAGCTGATCAAGAAGGAGACGACGGTGGCGATGGACTTCGGCCGCATCGCCATCGGCGAGGACCTGGTGCTGCATCTGTTCGGCACACCCGGCCAGAAGCGGTTCGACTTCATGTGGGAGATCCTCTCGGAGGGGATGCTGGGGCTGGTGATCCTGGTGGACAGCACGCGCCCGGAGACGTTCCGCGAGACGAACCGCATCATCGACTTCTTCATCTCGTACCGCGACACGCCATACGTGGTGGCGGCGAACAAGCAGGACAAGCCGAACGCCTGGTCGCCGGAGGAACTGCGCCTGGCGCTGCGCCTGCCGCCGCACATCAAGGTGCTGCCCTGTACCGCGAGCGACCGCGAGAGCGTGAAGAATGTGCTGCTGGGGCTGCTGGACGTGATCTTGCAGCGCAGCGAGGACTAGCGTTCGCACGCATGCGCATAAGGGTGTGGGGACCGAAAGTCCCCACACCTTTCTTTTTGGAGCGGTTTCGCCCCTCCGGGCTTCCCCCTGTTAGCTGCCGGAGTAGAGCTGCATATCGTGGAGGCGGAGGCGGAGGGCGAGAGCCCCGGCCAGGTTGCGCATGAGGCGGTAGCCGATGGCGGTGTCTGCCTCGCAGAGGGCCAGCAGCTTGGCGTGCACGAACGCCAGCAGCTTGGCGCCCGCGGGGCCGGCACGCAGCTGAGCCGAGCGCACGCCGCCGTCCAGCAGCGAGAGCTCGCCGCAGGTCTGGCCGGCCTGGAGCGTAGCGATCTTGCGCGGCTGGCGACCGGATTCGCCGATGCTGGCTGGGTCGAGCCACACCTCGACGGCGCCCGCCTCGATGATGTAGAGCTCATCGCTGCGCTCGTGCTCGTCACAGATCAGCTCGCCGGGCGCGTAGGAGCGCACCTGCCCAATGGCGGCGAGGCGCGCCATTTGCGGCTTGGACAGGCCGTCGGCGAGCTCAGAGTCCTGGAGCGCCTGGGCGGCGAACTCGACGAACGCCGGGTCCTGGCTGAGCGCGTCGGCGTCGGGCAGCGGCGTGGCGCCCGGCGGCGTGGTATCGGGGCTTGCCATCGGATCTCTCCTTCCGTGCCTCACGGGGGCAGTGCGCCAGCGGCGCCACGATCAGTATAGCATGCCCTCTGCGACTGAGACACGAGACAGGAGACGCGAGACACGAGGCGTCGGGACAGGACAGCGTGATCGCGCGCCGATCGCTCCTGTCTCCTGTCTTCAGCCCTGGATGGATCGCGGCCCTACGGACGCGGGCGGCGGCGGTAGCGCAGCGCGGCGGCCACGAGCGCGGAGACGGCCAGGATCGCCAGCCACGGCACGGCGACGCGGTAGACTACGCCGAGGGTGTAGGCCACCCCCAACAGCACAGTGAATGTCATGACGAAGGCCAGGATGGTCCCCTCCCAGCCGGGGCCGTTCGATGCCATATGCTCCCTCGCGGGTACCCGGTTCATCCAAATGACTTCACACCAACCTTCCGGTCTGGTGGGAGGGCCAGCGAGGGCGACGCCCTCCCGCCCTCCCCGCACCAGAGAACTGCTGGAGGCCCCGTGGGAGAGGGCGACGCCCTCCCGCCCTCCCGCCCTCTCCGCACCGGAGCGCTTCTGTGCTCCAGTGAGTGGTGAGTATAGCGCCGGGGGGCGGCTGCGGCAAGGGTTTATGCGTTCTCGCCACGCCCAGCAGCGCCCGGCCGGTGATGAACGTTTCCGCACGCCGTGGACATCGGGCGCCGTCCCACGCCCGGCGGGGCCCAGCGGGCACCCCGCCGCGGGCTAGCCCCTGTAAAGCCCGCCTGCGCGACGGATAGCCTGCCCGTTCACGGGCCGGGCGTGGGACGGCGCCCAGAACGCATACGCCCTAACGGCTGCGGCAAGAGGCGTTGACGCCGGGCGCCGCGCCGTGCTAGAATGGGGGCGCGCCGGTGTAGCTCAGCTGGCAGAGCAGCTGTCTTGTAAACAGCAGGTCGTCGGTTCGAATCCGACCACCGGCTCCACCTCCATCACCTCCATCATCTCTGGGGGATCGGGCACTGGGGCACATCACGAGGCGTATTGCTCAATCCCCCACCGCCGTCCGCGTTGGCAGCGCGATCGTCAGCCCTCCGACTTTACATCAAGATCACCCCCCGCTGCAGTTACGCTCTGGCTACCCCAGATGACGCTGGCAAACTGCGGCGCCCGATCGCCCCAGACCATGCTCGGCGTGAGCGCGAGCAGGTGCACACCAAGCCATAGGATGCGGTGGCGGATGCTCATCGGGTCGCTCCTCCTCTGCATCGAATCTAAGGCGCGCAGCCTGGCCCACTTATGCCGCTGGCACCGGGTCCCTACACGCCTCGCACCCGCGATCGCACCCCCCGTAGTAGGTCGTACGGTAGACTTACACAACGGCCGCGCGGCCGCTGCCCATGTCTGCCTGGAGACCTCGATGTCGACCACGTCTTACCATGTCATCGTCGCCGAAGATCAGCCCACGATGCGCGGCCTGCTGGTGCGGATCGTCGCCCGCACCTACTCCGCCGTCACGATCTCGGCTGTCGCTGATGGCCAACTTGCGCTGCAAGTGTTCGACCAAGCCGGCGCGGACCTCATCCTGACCAACTACGACATGCCACACCTCGATGGGATCGGCCTTGCACAGGCCATCCGCGCCCGCGGCGCGACGCTCCCGATCGTGATGGTCTCCGCCGATACTAGTGCGGCGGGTGCGGCCATGGCCGCGGGCGTCACGCACTTCCTCGCCAAGCCATTTCAGCTTGCCGACCTGACCCGCGTGCTCACGACACTGCTGCCGCCGTAGCCGGCCAGCGCCACGAGCTGCGATGCGCCCTAGTGCCTTTCCAACTTGCCCGATTGGGTATCAGGAGAGGGGTTCGGGGAGGGCTTCGCCCTCCCATGCCCGAACAGCTTGGCTGCATATGCACTAGGGCTGTCAGCCGGCACGACGGCACGCCCGTTGATGACAGCTATGTAATGTGCGCATGCTACACTCTGTGCAGATGGCCCACGAACGGCCAGCGTACCACCCACGATCGGAGCAGCTCCATGAAGTGGTCCTAGCCCCCGAGCGCCACGGCGCCCCGGCTCATCGCCGGGGCGCCGTCGTGTCTTACGCGCACGTACAGGCTGTCTGAAAGGGGACACTTCCGCACTCCACATAGGAAGACGCCGTGCAGGCAACGGCGACCCTTTGAGATAGGCTCTCAGACAAGGAGGCGCTGCGCGGCTTCCAGCCTTCCAGGTTGGGGAGGCTCGGGGGGACTACACCCCTTCGAAATATGGTGCCTGCGGTGGCCGGGCGGGCGGCGCACGATCCCGACGCCGCTGACGATCAGGGATCTGCGGCGCGTGTGATGGGCCGCCACCGCCGGCAGCGCTATGCTATACTCCAGGCGACATACAGCTTCATCTGGACACTCAGAATATGGGGATGAGGTTTGCGGGGGCCGTGCCTTCCCCATGCCCCGCGATGGGGATGAGGTTTGCGGGGGCCGTGCCCTCCCCTGCCCCGTCCCAGGGAGGGTTCATGGACACACCTGAACAGACAGCACGCCCGCTGGAGAGCCTGGCGATCCCGTTGGAGCGCGATGTCTTCATGCGCACCCTCATCCGGGAGCTGGCCGGCACACTGGAGGAGGTGGTGGGCCTGGAGGAGGTGAGTGGCTTCATCAGTCTGGTGGGCCAGCGCATGGGGCTGCAGATCGACCGGGACTACCGGGCCGCCCTGGGAACGCCCCGGCTCAGCCAGCAGCAGGTGGCGGACACGCTGGTGGATCTGAAGCGACGGATCGAGGGGGATTTCTACATCATCGAGCAGGACGACGAAAAGATCGTGTTCGGCAACCGCGTCTGCCCCTTCGGGGAGAAAGTCCTTGGCCGGCCGGCGATGTGTATGATGACGTCGAACGTCTTCGGCGCGATCACGGCTGAGAACCTGGGCTACGCTAAGGTCGAGCTCCAGGAGACCATCGCGGAGGGGCGCCCTGGCTGCCGTGTGGTGGTGCACCTGAAGCCCACGCCGGCAGCCGAGGCCGCTCACGGGCGCGAGTACTTCGGCGGGGAACGCGAGGCGTGATAGCTGAGGACTTCCTGGCGATCGCCCGTGCCTTGCCCGAGCCCATGCTCCTGCTGGCCGGGGATGGCCGCATCCTCGCGGCAAACCCGGCGGCGTGCCAACTGCTGGGGGTGCGGGGCGAGGCGCTGAGCGGGCGCACCCTGCCAGACCTGGCCACCGACCCGGCGGAGCAGGTGGCCGCCTACCTGGCGGCGTGCGCGCGCTCGGGCGCGATGGTGATGGGCGCGCTGACCTTCCAGATGCCGGCGGGTGAGACCGTCCTCTGCCGCTGTGAGGGCGCAGTCGTCCGCCCGGCGGCATCCGGTGCGCCTGCCCTGATCCTGCTCCGATTCCAGCGGAAAGAGTCGGCCACCACCAGATTCCTCCTGCTCAACCGCAAGATCGACGAGCTGTCGCGGGAGGTCCACGAGCGCCGGCGGGCGGAGGCGGAAGCATTTCGCCAGCGGGAGCAGCTGCGCGTGACGCTCGCCAGCATCGGCGACGCGGTGATAGCGACCGACCCGCAGGGCGCCGTGACGTTTATGAACCCGGTGGCCGAGGCCCTCACCGGCTGGCGCCAGGCCGAGGCGCTCGGCAAACCCTTGCAGGAAGTGTTCCATGTCATCGACGCGGACACGCGGGCGCCGGCCGAGGACTCGGTGGCGCAGGTGCTGCGCGGCGGGGCGGTCGTCGGACTGACCAGCAACACACTCCTTGCAGCGCGGCACGGGGCGAAGATCCCGATCGCCGACAGCGTCGCGCCGATCCGCGACAGCCAGGGCGCTCTGACGGGCGTGGTGTTGGTCTTTCGGGACGTCACCGAACAGCGGCGCCGGGAGCAGGTGCAGGCCTTCCTGGGGCAGGTCGCGCAGGCGCTGGCCGCCTCGCTCGACTACGAGACCACGCTCGCCAGCATCGCGCATCTGGCGGTGCCGTTCCTGGCGGACTGGTGTGTGGTGGACCTAGTGACGGCCGAGGGGGCGATGGCGCGGCTGGTGGCCACGCACGCCGACCCGGCGAAGGAGCAGTGGGCGGCCGAACTGCGGCGCTCCTACGCACCGGCGGTAGACGCCACCCCGATCGGGGAGGCCATCCGCAGCGGGCGCCCCACGCTGATGCCGCACATCACCGACGAGCAGCTGGCCGCCATGGCCCGTGACGCCGATCACCTGCGCCTGCTGCGCAGCCTGGGCCTCAGCTCTGCGATGATCCTCCCACTCCAGGCGCGCGGCCAGACCCTCGGCGCCCTCACATTCGTGGCCGGAGAATCTGGGCGGCACTACGGGCCGGAAGATCTGGCCTTGGCCGAGGAGGTGGCGCGGCAGGCCGCCCAGGCGATCGACAACGCGCGGCTGTACCAGGAGGCCCAGGCCGCCGTGCACGTCCGCGACTCCTTCATCTCGATCGCCGCGCACGAACTGCGCACGCCGCTGACGGCCCTCATGGGCAACGTGCACCTCCTGCTGCGGCGGATGTTGCGCGAGGAGCCGCTCGCTGAGCGGAACCGCCACCCGCTCCAGGTGATCGCCGACCAGTCCGCACGGCTCAACCGCATGGTCCACACGCTGCTCGACGTCTCGCGCATCGAGACCGGGCAGCTGCGCATCGAGCGCGCGCCGGTGGACCTGAGCGCCCTCGCCCGCCAGGTGGTGGATGAGCTGCAGCCAGCGTTGGAGCGGCACACCCTGGAGTATAGCGCGCCTGGCGCGCCGCTGCTGGTCGAGGGAGACGCGCTGCGCCTGGAGCAGGTGCTTCAGAACCTGCTGAGCAACGCCGTCAAGTACAGCCCGGCCGGCGGCCCGGTGGCGATCCAGCTCGCGCGGCACGGGGATTACGGCTGCGTCTCGGTGCGCGACGAGGGCATGGGCATCCCGTCGCAGGACCTGCCCAGGCTCTTCCAGCGCTTCTCCCGCGCCAGCAACGCCGAGCGCCAGTACATCAGCGGCATGGGCATCGGCCTGTACGTGGTCCAGCACATCGTCGCCGCGCACGGCGGGACGGTGGCGGTGGAGAGCGCCGAGGGGAGGGGCAGCACCTTTACGATCTGTCTCCCGCTAGCGGAGCGGAGCTGACTCGCTTGCTCGGCGGGGGCTATACCCCGCCGGCCCGCCCCACTCAGAGGGGTTGCGCCGCTCCGCACCTCCCGTGCCATGCCGGGACAGCCGATCTTTAGGGAACGTTCAGAGCGCCCACATCGGGCGGCCGACGCGCTGTGCTATGCTGGCGACGCATTGCACGCGGCATCCAGCGTTGTTCGATACGTCGAAACTGTCTAAGTGCCTATCCGACTATCTTGGGGAGGGGGCAGGGGAGGGCAAAGCCCTCCCCTGAAACTCCGTGGTGAGGTGCGTGACCACGAGTGCCCCACTTGGAGGGGGCAGGGGAGGGCAAAGCCCTCCCCTGAAACCCCACCCTACTGTCTAAGTGCCTATCCGACTATCTTGGGGAGGGGGCAGGGGAGGGCA
>DATMBA010000452.1:0-4479 GCA_035559635.1 Roseiflexaceae bacterium | reverse complement strand
GGGGGCGGCGGCAGGCCGTGCAACGCGGCACGCGCCGCGCGCGCGGCGGGGTGCCCGGCAACTCCGCGGCGCGCCGCAAGCCAGGCCGCGAGCAGCCGCAGCCCTCCCATCAGCAGGTTACGGAGCAATGGCGCGGCTCGTGGCGCATCCGCGCGCGGCACGCCCAGCGCCCTGGCGGGGTCGGCCATACATGCCTACGGCAAACCGTGTGACAGCTAGGCGCCTACAATACCGCCGCCCGCCGGATCTGTCAAACACCCAACTCCCGCAACCGCACGCGCCGCACCCACTTGTAGGTCCAGGCCTTCTTCTGCAGGCAGTACACCGCCAGGTCCCGCCCCTTCACGCTGGTGCCCATCTCCTTCCCGTCCTTGCCGGGGAAGTCGATGCTGGCGTCGATCACCTCGAACTTGCCCCCCAGCGCGTACGCCACACCGCTGCGATCCGTGCCGCTGAACGGCCCGACGTACAGGTTCACGTGGCCCGCCTGCCGCTTCGGGTCGCTGGTGTGCGGCCCGTACACCAGGATGTCCCCCGGCCGCCAGTCGCCCTGCTCCACGGGCACCTCTACCAACTTGTCGTTGCCCTCCGGGTAGTAGTACTGCGCCGCGCTCGGCCCCCACTGGCTGCTCCACGAGATGTCACACCCGGCGGCCTTCAGCACCACGCTCACCAGGTCGGCGCAGCAGATGTCCTTGTGGTAGCGGTGGCCCGGGTCGGCCAGGTACCGCGAGCCGTGGCACATCTTCTGGAGGTGCGCCGGCAGCGCGTCGAACACCGCCTGGTCATCCCCCAGCATAAACAGCCCCCAGTCGATCACCAACTGGATCTGCCGCGGCAGCGCGGCGTAGTTCGGCAGCGCCGAACGCACGCTCCCCGGCGCGCTCGTAGGCAGCGGTGTGGCCTCCGCCTCGCCCAGCACCGCCGGCATGCGGCTCTCCAGCCGGGGGTTGAGCGCCGCCGGCTGCACTACCTGGCCGTTCACCACCACCGGCGTGTGCGCCTCCTGGTACCCGCGCGCCGATACGCGCAGCTCGCCGGCGAACGGCGTCTCGCCCAACTCGATGCGGTAGCGCCCCTGCTCGTCGCTCGTCACCTCCACCTCCGCCCGCGGCGTGAGGTCCGCCTCCGGGATGGTGTACACCAACTCGGCCTCGAAGCGCGGCTCGTCGGCGTCCAAGTGCGGGTTGTAGTCGCGCGCCGCCGCGCGGAACTCTGGCCAGCCGATGGTCTCCCTCAGGTGCGCCTCCCAGCAGTCGTACAGGTCCCCGCCGAAGCCACTCAGCGTGCGGGTCCAGGAGATTTGCAGCCCCTCCAGCGGCCGCGCACCGGGCAGTCCGCCGATCGCCGCCGCTGGGCCGGTCAGCCGCACCCGCGCGCCGGCGATCGGCTCGTAATCCGTCGAGCGCACGACACGCCCTGCCAGCGAGAGCTCGGTCATCATTGGGCTCCTCTCTGTGAGAGACTTCCACGCGCTGCGCGCACACAACCGGGGGAAGAGCGAGAGTTTCAGGGAGGGTCAGACCCGCTCGGACCCTCCCACCACGCCGCCGCCATTATACGCCGCTCTATCGCTTCGCGAAAGCCGTGCCGCCAGCGGCCCCAACGCCTTCCCGCTCCGCAAGATGCCCGTCCATCCGTGCCGCAACCTCATGACACCGCCCGCCCCGGCGGAGAGATACGCTCGCGTGTGTGCGCTCTTGGTACTCCCTCCCATTAGCCATGAGTGCCCGCAAGGATCGGGATGTTCGTAATTCTTTTTTTACTTTCGTCACCACCGTATACTGGCGCCCATAGCAGCCGCTACTGCAGATGCGGTGCAGACGAGCCGATCTGCATCACACCTGCCGAGGCCGCTCCACGAGATGAGCGGCGTGGCCCGCACCATGTGGTGCGCATGAGCGCGCTCCGAGCTAGAGCGCACGGAGGTATGCACATGAGCCTGAACACTGGCGCCCATGTCTCGTCGCCGGCCCACGACCCCGGCTTCGACGCCTGGCAGGCGTCGATGATCGCCCGCCCCTCCGATCACGATGTCATCCCCGTGCCGCGCGGCATCCTCGAGCGCCTGCTGACGCACGTGCTCGCCGGGAACAAGCGCTTCCCCACTCGCCACCTGTCCCAGGCCATCCAGATGCTCCATCACATCCTCGGCGCTCCCGGGCGCTAGTACGCTGAAGCGTCGGTTGTTGCGCGAGGCGCGCCGCTTTCGAGCGGGCGAAAGCCCTGCGGAAACCCTGGGCGGACTTCCGCCGCCATGGACTAGCGGGCACACAGCAAGAAGAGCAGTGGCCCTCCCCCGCACCCTGTGGGGAGGTTTGGAGGGGCAATGCCTCGCCAAAGACGCCCTCGTGAATTCTCTTCAGGGGCCTGCGGCCCTCACCCCCCGCTGAGGACATCGACGGCGGAAGTCCTGGTAAATGAATAGCCCGGCAGACGGGCACCCACGATCTGCGGCCGGCCGGTAGACGGCCCCTCACCCGAGGGCTGTCCACCGCCCGGCCGCTCGCTTTGTGTCGCGCAGGTCAGCGCACTGCCCATCATCCATCGCCCGTCCTGGAGAAGCACTATGCGCTTTTCGACTCAGCAACGCGCCCTGCTCGCGGCCCTGTGCTGCGCCGCGCACCTGCTCGCCGCATGCGCGGCGCCCGGCGGCCCGACCGCCCCACGGCGCCTGCCGCTGGTGGACCCCGCGCGGGTCGCCGCCGCCCTGCCATCGTCCATCCCGCCCGTGGCCGCGCCCGCCCTGGCCCCCGCCGCCCAATCCCGCTGGTCCGCACCGGTGGCCGGCTGGGTGGATGTGACGCTCGCCGCCATCCGGCTAAGCGGCCAATCCCCTACCCGCGCCGCGCGCTCGCTCGCACTTGTGTCGCTTGGGATGGACGCCGCGCTCGGCGCGGCCAGCCACCTGCGCGACGCCGGAAGGCCCGTGTCGGATGACGCCGCGCTTGCCGGCGCCGCCGGGGCGCTACTGCGCGCCACTCAGCCGCTGCTGCTCACCAACCCCGCCATCGACCGCGAGGTGGAGACGGCGGCCTGGGCGGGCTTCTGGCAGGGGCACGCCACACCCGAGGAGGTCGCCACAGGGCTGGCGCTCGGCCGCGCCATAGCCGGCGCCCTGCTGGCGGCGGTGGCGGACGACGGCGCGAGGAACGCACCGCTCACCGAGCAGGCCGCGCCCGCCCCCGCCCCCGGCCTCTGGTCGCCCACCGCTCGCGAGCAACTCCCCGGCGCCGACCCGCGCTGGGGGCAGGTGCGCCCGCTCGTGCTGCCCTCCGGCGCCGCCGCGCGCGTCCCGCCGCCCCCCGCCTGGGATAGCCCGGCGTTCCAGGACGTCCGCGCGTCGTTCCGCGCCGCCCAGGCGCGTCTCACGCCCGCCGAGATCGCGCTGGCGCGCCGCTGGGAGTACCGCCAGGGCACCGTCACGCCGCCGGGCGCCTGGTTCGCCACCGCCCGCCGGCTCGTCCTGCGCTACCGGCTCGACGCACGCGCCGCCGCCCGCGTCTTCGCCGTGCTCGGCACAGCCCTCAACGACACCACGATCGCCTGCTGGGAGAGTAAGTATCACTACCGGCTCGCGCGCCCGATTCAGTGGATGCAGGAGACCGATCCGGCCTGGCTGCCGCCGCTGGTGGACACGCCTAACCACCCGTCCTACCCCTCCGGCCACTCGGCGATGAGCGCTGCCGCGGCCGCCGTGCTCAGTGCCTTCTTTCCCGCCGACGCCGCGGACCTGGAGCGTCAGGCGCTCGATGCCTCGCGCTCGCGGGTGCTGGGCGGCATCCACTGGTCGATCGACGCCGACGCCGGCCTCGCGCAGGGCCGCCAGGTAGCCCGCTCCGTCCTCGCGGCCTTCGGCACAGCGCCAGCCACCCCACGCATGCACGTTCGCATCGGTCATAGGCCATAGGCGATAGGTCATAGGGGTTACCGAACCCTGGCCCTATGACCTCGCACCTCTCACCTCGCTTGGAAAAGCCGAATGAGGTACCACGTCATGTCCCGCTTCGCCCACGCCTGGCGACTGCCCACAGCCCTGGCGCTGCTCATCACACTCGCGCTCGCCACGGGCGGCACGCTCACCCTGCCGCGCCCGCCGGCCGCCCGCGCTCAGATCAGCGCCACCAGCGGTCAGCCCATGGCCAGCCTGGTGGACTGCATCCGGCCGGGCCGCGAGTTGCCCGGCGGCAGCTTCGAGTCCTCGCCGCGCTTCGCCACCACCTGCTTCGCCTCCCTCTGGGATTATCAGGACTACAACGACCCGCGCAACACCGGCACGACCCCCGGCAACGCCCCCAGGACCGATAAGGCCGTCGTCGCGTTCGGCGACGCCAAGGTGCCGCACCCGACGCTGCCGAACACCTCCATCGACGACCCGAGCGAGTACAAGGGCGACGGCGTCGCGACCGTCGGCGATGTCGGCGCGGTCTATGGGCTGGCTTTCAGCAGCGGCGAGCACCCCGCAGCCAGCAACGGCGG
>DATMBA010000451.1:0-11076 GCA_035559635.1 Roseiflexaceae bacterium | reverse complement strand
CGCCGCGTCGCGGCTCACCACGGTGACACCGGCCACCACGGGCGCGGCGCGCACCGCCCGCAGCACGTCGGCCAGCATCGCCAGCGCCAGGCCGGCGCGCTCGGCCGGGCCGAGGGCGCCCGCCAGGCGGCTCTTGGCCGCGCACAGCGGCTTGACGGGGATAACGACCTGGATCACAGGCGGGCGACGTCTCCATCGCGGCGTGCGAGTCATGGGCCGCTATTGTAGCCGCGGCCGCAGGGGGACGCAACTTGCTGCTTGCAGGCCAGGCCTGCGTCGGAGGAGATGAGGTTTTTCAGGGAGGGCTTGCATGAACTTTTACCGAATAAATGGATACATGGCGCCGTACCACGCCCGGCCGCTCAAGCGGCGGGCTAGACGCGGCAAAGCCCGCCGGCGCGGGCTGCCTTCGTACGGGATAGCCCGCCCGTTCACGGGCCGGGCGTGGTGCGGCGCCAGGATACCCAGTAAATAGGCAAAGTTCATCAGCGGCGGGCTAAACACGGCAACGCCCGCCTGCGCGGGCTGTCCTGCAGGCCGCGCAGGCGGCCTTCACAAGGGATAGCCCGCCCGTTCACGGGCCGGGCGTGGTGCGAAGCCAGGATACCCGATTTCATACGCAACGTTCTTGCCCTCCCTGACCCTCCCAAGGAGGAATGCGGGAGGGCCTCGCCCGCCCCCGAACACCCCATCCGGACATTCGTCCTCAGCGCGGCGCGCTATAATAGGGGCCGAGCGAGAAAGGCTCCCCATGATCCACCTGAGGAGCGTGCAGGTCGGCGTGCCGGCGCCGGAGGAGGCCGCCGCCTTCCCATTCAGCGTCCCGGCGATCGGGGCGCTCATCGGCCAGCGGCTGGAGTTCGCCGCGCCGGTGTCGTTTCTGGTGGGCGAGAACGGCTCCGGCAAATCCACGCTGCTGGAGGCGCTGGCGGTAGCCGCGGGCATGGTGACGGTGGGCAGCGCCGCCGCCGCGGAGGACGCGACGCTCTCGGGGGTGCGCGGCCTGGCGCGCCGTATGCGGCTCTCGTGGGCCAGGCGCAGCCGGCGCGGCTTCTTCATGCGCTCGGAGGACTTCTTCGGCTTCGTCCGGCGCGTGCGCGCCATGCGCGAGGGGCTGGAGCAAGACCTGCGCGAGATCGACTCCGAGTACGCCGGGCGCTCCGAGCAGGCGCGCGGCCTGGCGCGCCTGCCGATCCTGCGCGAACTGGGCGAGCTGCGCAGCCGCTACGGCGAGGACCTGGACTTCGCCTCGCACGGCGAGAGTTACTTCACCCTGTTCAAGGCGCGCTTCGTGCCGGACGGGGTCTACATGCTGGACGAGCCGGAGGCGCCGCTCTCGCCGATGCGCCAGATCGGGTTCCTGGCCATGGTGCGGCGCCTGGTGGCAGAGGAGGGCGCGCAGTTCATCATCGCCACCCACTCTCCCATCCTGATGGCGCTCCCGGAGGCGGCGATCTACGGCTTCGACGACGGCGCGGTGCGCCAGGTGCGCTACGAGGAGACCGAGCACTATATCGTCACCCGCGGGTTCCTCAACAGCCCCGAGCGCTTCCTGCGCCACTTGTAGGCTTACCGATTACAGAGTGCAGAGTGCAGATTACTCTGAGCGGGAGGCGTGATGAACGCAGGCCTGCGCGCGTTCCTGGCGCGTCTGATCGATTACGCCGGGCTGTTCCCGCCCGCCAGCCTGGAGCTGGAGCCGGCCATCCGCAACTACGCCGCCTACCGCGCCGGGCCGGACGCCTGGATGCTCGGGCGGTTCATCTGCCCCGCCGCCCGCCTCGCCGAACTGGACCCATTCATGCCACTGTTCGGGGCCCCCTCCGCACGCCCCACCCCCGTGCACGGGAGCGGGGCCGGGAGTGCGGATCTCCCGCCCCTCCAGGTGGCGGCGCTAGGCCGCAGGAGCGCGGATGCCGCCGCGTGCCTGGACGGCCTGCGCGAGGACCTGGCGCAGGTGGCGGCCTTCCGCGGCCGGCACGCGGGCGTGGCGGCGGTGGACGTGCTAGAGCTGCCCTTGCCACCCGGCGCGCCCTCGCGCGAGTTGCTGGGCGCCGTGGCCGACGCCGCGCATGAGCATGGGCTGCGCGCCTTCTGTGAGGCCGCCGCGCCGCACGGCGCCGGCTGGGAGAGCGCCGTGACGGCGACGCTGGAGGCGATCGCCGCTCATAACGCCGGCGGTGGGCCGGCGCTCGGCTTCAAGCTGCGCACCGGCGGCGTCACCGCCGAGGCCTTCCCGAGCGTGGGGCAGGTGGCGCACGCGCTGCTGGCCTGCCGCGAGCGGGGCGTGGCGCTGAAGTGCACCGCCGGGCTGCACCACCCATTCCGCCAGCACCGCCAGGAGGTGGGCGCGAAGATGCACGGCTTCGTCAACGTCTTCGCCGCCGGCATCCTGGCGCACGCCCACCCCCTGGACCGCGCGGCCGCCGAGTCGATCCTGGCGGACGAGGACCCGGCCAGCTTCACGTTTACGGACGACGGCCTGGCCTGGCGCGGCCTGCAGGCCCCCACAGCCACGGTGGAGCGGCTGCGCGCCGCCGCCCTCGTCTCCTTCGGCAGCTGCAGCTTCGACGAGCCGCGCGAGGATCTCAGGAGGCTGGGGCGGCTGTAGCAGCAGGCCAGTCAGCGAAAAGCGAACCACGCCACATCAACACTGGTGCTCCGCTCCCGCTGGATACCGCCCATGCGAAGCGCGACTACATACGGTGCAGCCGATCGTCCGCCCCCTCCGCTCCCGCTGGATACCGCCCATGCGAAGCGCGACTCACGATCCATGTGCAGCTAATCGTCCGCTCCCTCCGCTCCCCCTCCGTTGACGACTCTCCGTTCTCTATCCCTGAGGAGGCCCGATGCTCCCCCGCTCCTTCATCCCCACCCCACCCGAATCGCACTTCCCGCTCCAGAACCTGCCCTACGGCGTGTTCCGCCCCCGCGCGGGCGGCCCGGCGCGCGTCGGAGTGGCGATCGGCGAGATGGTGCTTGACCTGGCGGCCCTCGACGACGCCGGCCACTTCCGCGGTACGCCGCTCGACGGCCGGCGGGTCTTCGCCCGGCCCGCGCTCAACGACTTCATGGCCCTCGGGCGGGATGCCTGGCGCCAGGCGCGCGCCGTGGTGGCGCGGCTGCTCAGCGCCGACGAGCCGGCCCTGCGTGACCGCCAGCCGCTGCGCGACGCGGCCCTGCTGAGGCAGGCGGACGTGGAGCTGATGCTGCCGGCCGCGATCGGCGACTACACCGACTTCTACTCCTCGCGCGAGCACGCCACCAACGTCGGCGCGATGCTACGCGGCGTGGAGAACGCCCTGATGCCGAACTGGCTACACCTGCCGGTGGCCTACCACGGCCGCGCCAGCTCGCTGGTGGTGAGCGGGGCGGACGTGCGCCGGCCGCGCGGGCAGGTTAAGCCGCCCGACGCGCCCGCGCCGCTGTTCGGCCCCACCCGCCAGCTGGACTTCGAGCTGGAGACCGGCTTCTTCGTCGGGCCGGGCAACCCGCTCGGCGCGCCGGTGCCGGTGGAGCTGGCCGAGGAGCGGATCTTCGGCCTGGTGCTGGTGAACGACTGGAGCGCGCGCGACATCCAGGCCTGGGAATACCAGCCGCTCGGGCCGTTCCTGGCCAAGAATTTCTGCACCTCGATCTCACCCTGGGTGGTGCCGCTCGAGGCGCTCGAGCCGTTCCGCGTCCCCGGCCCGGTGCAGGACCCCGCGCCGCTGCCCTACCTGCGCCAGCCCGGTCCCGCCAGCTTCGACATCCGGCTCGAAGTGTGGCTACAGAGCGAGCGCATGGGCGCGCCCGAGCGCATCTGCCTGAGCAACTTCCGCCACCTGTACTGGAGCATGGCTCAGCAACTGGCGCACCACACCGTCAACGGCTGCAACCTGCGCCCCGGCGACCTGCTGGCCTCCGGGACGATCAGCGGCCCCACGCCGGATTCGCGCGGCTGCCTGCTGGAGCTGGCCTGGCGCGGAATGCAGCCGCTCCAACTCGCGAACGGCGAGACGCGTAGCTGGCTGGAGGACGGCGACCGCGTGACGATCACCGGCTGGTGCCAGGGAGACGGCTACCGGGTGGGGTTCGGCGAGGTGACGGGGCGGATCGTACCGAGCGTTTGAACGTTGCACGGTGGAACGTTGCACGTTCAACATGCTGAGGTGCGCATGGGAGGGGCAGGGAGGATGCACCCCTCCCTGCCAACCACTCTGTTGCCTCCAGCCCTCTACGCGCAGCGCGCGTGGGAGTCGAACAACGCTGGCGGCGTGCGAACATGCAACGTGCAACGCGCCAACGTGCAACGCTCATAGGCGAAGGCGTGGCCGTAGCCGCTCGGCCAGGTCCGCGAAGTACGCCAGCGCCCCGGGGTTCGCCATGGCGTCCGGGTTAGCGGCCTGCTCAGGCGGCGTGCCGCGCAGGATCTTCTTGATCGGCACCTCCAGCTTCTTGCCGTTCAGCGTGCGCGGCACCTCCGGGATGGCGAAGATATCGTCCGGCACGTGGCGCGGCGAGAGCGCCTCACGGATGGCCGCGCGGATGCGCCCCACGAGCGCCTCGTCCAGCGCCGCGCCCTCGCGCAGCACCACGAACAGCGCCATGTACGGCGCTCCGCCCAGCCCCTCCAGGTCGATCACCAGGCTGTCCAGCACCTCCGGGATGGCCTCCACCACCCGATACATCTCGCTGGTGCCCATGCGGATGCCGGCCCGGTTGATGGTGCTGTCCGAGCGGCCGTAGATCACCACCGTGCCGCGCGAGGTGACCTTGCACCAGTCGCCGTGGCGCCACACGCCGGGGTACTGCTCGAAGTAGCTCTCGCGGTAGCGCCGGTCCCCGGGGTCGTTCCAGAAGAACAGCGGCATCGAGGGCATCGGCGCCTCAAGCACCAGCTCGCCCACCTCATCCACCACCGGCCGGCCCCGCTCGTCGTACGCCGCTACCTTTGCTCCCAGGCAGCGGCACTGGATCTCGCCGGCGTACACCGGCAGCAGCGGGCAGCCGCCCACGAAGGCCGTGCACAGGTCGGTGCCGCCGCTGATCGAGGCCAGCCAGATATCCTGCTTCACCTGCTCGTACACCCAGCCGAAGCCCTCGGCCGGCAGCGGCGAGCCGGTGGAGCCAAGACCCCTGAGCCGGCTCAGGTCGAAGCTCGCCCCTGGGGTGACGCCGGCCTTCATGCAGGCCGCGATGTAGGCCGCGCTCGTGCCGAAGAAGGTCATGCCGCTCTCCTCGGCAAAGCGCCAGAGCGCGCCCATGTCCGGCCAGGCCGGGCTGCCGTCGTACAACAGGATGGTGCTGCCGGCCAGCAGCCCGCCCACCAGGAAGTTCCACATCATCCAGCCGGTGGTGGTGAACCAGAAGAAGCGGTCGCCCGGCCCGAGGTCCAGGTGCAGCGCCACCGACTTGAGGTGCTCCAGCAGGATGCCCCCCTGCCCCTGGACGATCGGCTTCGGCAGGCCGGTGGTGCCGGAGGAGTACAACACCCAAAGCGGGTGGTCGAAGGGAAGTGCTGCGTGCTGCGTGCTGCGTGCTGCGTGCCCACTGAGGAGATCGGTCCAGAGTGTGGTCTGCGGATCTTCCGGCTGGGCGTGCATGTCGAGGTAGGGGACGAGCACCAGGTGCTCGAGCGTGGGCAGGTCGCGGCGCAGTGCGGCCACGGTGGCGCGGCGGTCGAAAGGCCTGCCGCCGTACTGGTAGCCGTCCACCGCGAACAGCACCTTCGGCTCGATCTGCCGGAAGCGGTCGGCCACGCTGGCATGGCCCATGTCCGGCGAGCAGCTCGACCAGATGGCGCCGATGCTCGCGCAGGCCAGGAAGGCCACCACCGCCTCGGGGATGTTGGGCAGGTAGGCCACCACCCGGTCGCCGCGTGCCACGCCCAGGGCGCGCAGGCCGGCGGCCGCAGCGCCCACCAGGCGGCGCAGCTCCTCCCAGGAGATCTCGGCCAGCGGGCGCGTCTCGGAGCGGTGGACGATCGCCGGGCGGCCGGGCGCGGCGTGGCGGAAGATGTGCTCGGTATAGCTCAGTTCGGCGCCGGGAAACCAGCGCGCGCCGGGCATGGTGCGGCTGGCCAGGGGCGTCTCGTAGGGCCGGGTGGCGCGCAGCGCGAAGAACTCCCACAGCGTGGCCCAGAACGGGCCCACGTCCGCCACCGACCACTCCCACAGCGGCGCGTAGTCGTCGAACACCAGCCCCTTCTCGCGCGCCAGCCAGTCCATGTAGCGCTGCATCGCGCTGTGGCGCCGCAGCTCGTCCGGCGGCGTCCAGAGCAGCGTCCCCTCGGCCAGCGGTTCCATGTGCGTCTCCTTTGACACAACACACGCGGCGGCGCGACGTATTATAGCACCGGCGGGCCGCCGCCTCCTGGCGGTGTTGGGGTCCGGCATGTGGTGATATCGCTGGCGCTCCAGGTACAGTTTGCGGGGGCGTGGGGGCTGCGCCCCGCCAAACCTCCCGCTTTGCGGATACGCCCTCGTCTATCGCGGCGGACGTCCGCGCGTGCCGCACCAGCGGGCCAGCGAGACCTCCTCGCCCTTCCACCGGCCCGCACCCATTCACCAAAAAGGCCCGCGCGCGCGTTCGATAAAGGAGAGCCGTTCGCGATCGCGGGGAGGTGACTCGTATGCGCAGCAGAGCACCACAGAACACGCTGCCGCCGTGGGAAGATACCCCGAGCTACACGCACGCCAGGTTCCTCAGGAAGGAGCTGCGCTTCGACCCCGCCCACCCAGGGGGGACGCCCACCACCAAGTGCGACCTGGTGATGAAGGGCGGCATCGCCAGCGGCATCGTCTACCCGCCGGCGGTGGTGGAGCTGGCGACGCAGTATCGCTTCGGCAGCATCGGCGGCACCTCGGCCGGAGCGATCGCCGCGGCCGCCACGGCGGCGGCCGAGCTGGGACGCCAGAAGCTGCTCAGGGTGGCCGACCTGGAGCCTCAGAAACAGCCCTCGGCGGCGAACCAGGTTGGCGGTGGCGAGCCCACCGAGGAGGCCCTGCTCAATGCGCTGCTGGCGGAGCAGGGCGTGCCCGAGGCCGAACGCCCGGCCCTGCGCGGCGAGCTGCAGGGGCGCACCAGTTTCGTCGGGCTGAACGCCCTCAGCCGCGAGCTGCGCGGCGAGCAGCAGAAACATCTGATCTACAGGCTGTTCGCCAACTCCGCGCCGTACCGGGCGCTCCCGCTGCTCAACCTGATCCAGGACGTGATCGAACCGTCCTGGTACCAGAGGTTGCTCGGGAGCATCCGCTGGCTGGACGAGAAGCTGCGGCTACGGCGCGGCGCGGCGGAGGCCGAGGATGTGGAGGCAGGCTGGCCGCTGGCCGCGCTGCGCTGGGCCCTGCTCCCGCTGCGGGTGCTGCTCTTCCTCGCGCGCTCGCTGATCGGCACGCTGTTCATCGTCTGGGCGCTGGCGCGCCGGGACTGGCTGTTCTTCTGGCTCGCCGCCGCGCTGTCGTTCTACCTCACCTACCGCCACGGCGTCCAGATCGTGGCTATCCTCTCGCAGATCGCCGGGGTCTTCGGTCTCACCGTCGCCTCCGCAGTCGGCGACGCGCGCCCCTCGACGCTGGTGGCGCTCATCCCACACGCGGTGGTCGCCATCATCGCCGGCGTGGCCGGGAGTACGCTGCATCTGCTGTGGGTGCTGTTGAGGACGGTGCCCAGCTACTACTTCGGCATCTGTACCGGCCTCTCGCGGCAGCAGTGGGATCGCGGGCCACTCAGCCGGCTCCACGCCTGGGTGCGCCGGCAGATCCGCCTCGACGCAGCGTCCGAACCGGGCCTCACGGACTGGCTCGCGGCCTGGTGTAACAACCTTGCGGGCCGCGCCGCGTCCGCGGCACCGGTAACGTGCGCCGACCTGCAGGAGGCCGGGGTGGAGTTCCGCGTCGTCACCACTAACCTCAGCCAGCGGCGGCCCTATGTGCTGCCGTTCGACCTCGAGGGGCTGGAGCGCTTTGTCTTCAGCCGCCCGGAGCTGGAGCGGTTCTTCCCGAAGAGTGTCGTCGCGCATATGGTGGCGCGCTCCGCTGCAGTGGGCCATCCCACCGCGGGCTTCGTCGAGGCCCACCATCTCCGGCTGCCCGAGGGCTACCACTTCGTTCCATCCCGGAACGATCTGCCGCTGGTGGTGGCGCTGCGCATGAGCCTCAGCCTGCCGGGGGTGATCAGCGCTGTGCCGCTCTACAGGCTGTCGGCCAGAGCGCAGGAGGGGATCGCGGGGGCGCGACAGCGCGGCGAGGTGTACCAGGTGCAGCCGGCGGATCTGCAGCGGCACCTCTTCAGCGACGGCGGCATCGCCAGCAATTTCCCGATCCACTTCTTCGACCGCTGGCTGCCAAACTCGCCGACGTTCGCGATCAGCACGGTCACGCTGCCCTCAGACGCGATCCAGCCCAAGGCATCATCCGGTGTGGGCGCTACGGCGCAGGGCGCGCCAGGCGCCGTCACGGCGGCGGTGCCCACATCCGCCATCGCCCAACTGGCACAGCAGGAGGTCTCTGCGGACTATGTGGTCGCCTCCCCGGAGCGCACCGCATCCGGCCCGCTTGCGGGCGCCGCGATCGAGCAGGGGACGCAGCCAGACGCCAGCGCCAGGGGCGTGCCGGTGGTCGAGTTGGGCCGCGCGGATAAGTCCACCGCAGTGGAGTGGGACAAGATCGCTCAGGTGCCGGACTTCGTCGGCGCCATTATCGACACCATGATGAACTACCGCGACAACCTGCAGGCCGGGTTGCCGAGCTACCGCGAGCGCATCGCGCGCATCCGCCTCAGCGCCACCGAGGGCGGCCTGAACCTCAAGATGTCGCCGCACACCGTGCGGCAGGTGCAACTCAAGGGGCTGTACGCCGGCGCCAAACTCTTCCCACGCGGCCAGCCGAGCACCAGCAGCGCCACCTACGAGAACGGCGCGAGCGGCAAGCTGGTGGGCGAGTTCGATTTCGACGAGCACTGGTGGGTGCGCTTCCGCCTGCTGATGTGTGAACTGGAGACTCACCTGCTGACGAGGACGGCGGATCCGGGGAACGACCACGAGATCTGCGAACGCCTCGCCAGGGCCATCGCCTCCGAGACGCTCGCCTTCTCTCTCCCTCGAGACCGCGCCAAAGGCGCACAGGCGCGGCTCGACGCCCTGCTGCAGCTTATCAATGGCTGGCGGGCGCAGAACAAGGAGGATGCGGGCCTGTGCGTGCAGGAGGGGAGCGGCGGCGGCGAGCCGCGCTTCTTCGAGCCGCCGGGGATCACCGACGACGACGCCTCGCTGCGGGTCACACCGAGCCTGTAGGTCCCATCGCCTATCCCATGCAGGTTCGGGGAGGGCTATGCCATCCTTGAAAGTGGTCTCACGCCCGCTCCAGCCTGGGCGCCGGGCGCGGCAGGGGGAGCGGCCGCCAACCGGCGAGTTGCTCGGCGGCCAGCAGCCCGCCCAGCAGCAGCATGCCGTAGAACTTATACGACACGCCGGCGATCGTCAGCGCGCCCATGATGGTACCGTCGTAGAAGCTCCACTGGTTGCCATAGGCGATCAGCGCGAAGCTGGTGGCCAGCAGCGCGGCGCGCGGCAGCGGCACCTGGTGGGAGCGCAGGTGGAGCAGCAGCGCCGCGAACGGCACGAACAGCAGCGTCTGGTAATGCATCCAGGCCGCCGGCACCGTCAGCACCATCAGCAGCAGGAACTGGCCGTACTGCAGCGCGAACAGCGTGCTGTCCCCCTTCGCCGGGCGCAGCGTGAGCGCGCAGGCCAGCAGCACCACCGCGCCGGAGAGCGCCGTGCCGAGCAGACGCAGCCCCTGGTTGGCGTAGATGTCCGCCTCGCGCGGCGAGTCCGAGAGCCGCGCCACGAACCCGGAGATCGTCTGGTTCTCCACCCACGAGGTGGTGCCGCCGATGTTCGGCGCCACTTGCGTGAGGTAGACGCGGTGCATCTCCCAGCCCATCACCGCCAGCGCGATCCCGTTGAACACCAGCATCCCCAGCGCGAAGCCCGCCAGCGCGGCCCAGCGCCGCTTGAGCGCGAAGAATGCCAGCAGCACCGCCGGGTAGATCTTGAACAGTGTGCCCAGCGCTACCAGTGCGCCGGCCAGCAGATCGGGGGTTGGGGGCGCCGCACCCGCTTGCGCTGGAAGCGCACCATCCCTCGCGCGCAGTGCCCACAGCGCCAGCGTCAGCAGCAGCAGCAGCACCAGATCGATCTGCCCGAACGCCACGGTGTCCGCCAGGGGGCGGAAGTTGAGCAGGATCAGTAGCGGGGCGGCGGCCAGCGACCACAGCGGCAGACGCCACATGCGCAGCCAGACCAGCGCCGTGGCCAGGATGAGCGCGGTGTTGATCACCCGGTGGAAGAACAGCACCGTGAGGCCGTCCAGCGTCACGAACGGCACGAACAGCATGCCGTAGAACGGCGGTACCTTGAAGACGTGCCCGAAGTGGTTGGTCGTCACGGCCGTGAGGTCGTAGAGTGAGCCGCCGCGGGTCCACTCGCGCGCGCCCCTGAACAGGATCCAGAAGTCCGGCGCGCTGCGGGTGAAGGCGTACCACAGGTTGTAGGCCAGGTGCGCGGCCGCGGCGAGCGCCAGCACCACGAGCGCGCGGTCCGCCAGCCAATCGCCAGCGACCAATGAGTGATCCTCCGCGCCTGGCGCACCATCCGACGTGCGCTGGTCGTTGGTCGTCGGTCGTGCGTCGCTCGTCAGTTGGCCGCGGCGGCGGAGCGCATACCAGATGCCGAGGCCCACGAGCGCGGCCAGCAGCCCCGCGCCGATCCACAGCGTCTGCGGCGCCAGGCCAACGCCGGGGGCCGCGTCCCAGATCATGGCGAGTTGGAAGAGCGGCAGCATCCACCAGGCCACCGCCATGTAGATCGGCAGGTGCTCGCCGCGCACGGTCGCGTGGTCGACGTTGGACAGGAAGGCACGCAGGTGCGAGAGCGCCGGGCCGCTTCGCGCTTCGTGCCCTCGTGCCTTCGGGTCTTCGTGGTGAGCGGCGGGGCGCGGCGGCGCCAGCAGGCGCGCGAGGAGCAACCCCAGGCAGGCCACGCCGGCGAGCGCGGCGAAGCGCTGCACGAACGGCAGCACGTCGAGCGGCAGC
>DATMBA010000450.1:0-5395 GCA_035559635.1 Roseiflexaceae bacterium | reverse complement strand
CCTACCGGCAGCGCCGCGCCTCCGGCCGGCGGCGACGGCCAGCGCCCCGCGGCCACCGGCGTCGCCGAGCGCCGCACCGTGATCGTCCCGCCCGAGGAGCAACTCAAGCCTGAGGCGGTGCTCTTCGGCGTCGTGCAGGACTTCGTCGCCGAGCGCCCATGGGTTCCCTGGGTGGTCGTCGCGTTCTTGATCGGGTATGTCCTTGGGCTTGCCCGCCGCAGGTAGTAGGTTATAGGTCATAGGCGATAGGTCATAGGTCATAGGAGTTCGGCAGCCATCATCTACCACCTATCACCTGTCATCTATCACCTATCACCTACCACCGACCACCTATCATCATAATCACCCTACTTCAACGAGGAGGTACCGTGAGCACAGTCACCGTCACCGTCAACGGCCGCACGTACCGGAGCGACGTCGAGCCACGCACCCTGCTGGTCCACTACCTGCGCGAGCACCTCAACCTCACCGGCACGCACATCGGCTGCGATACCAGCCAGTGCGGCGCGTGCGTGGTGCTCGTCAACGGCAAGAGCGTCAAGTCCTGCACCATGCTGGCGGTGCAGGCCGACGGCGCCGAAGTCACGACGATCGAGGGGCTGGCAAAGGACGGGCAGCTCCACCCGCTGCAGGAGGGCTTCTGGGAGTGCCACGGCCTGCAGTGCGGCTTCTGCACACCCGGCATGATCATGGCCGCCTACGACCTGCTGCAGCAAAACCCCAACCCCACCGACGAGGAGGTGCGCCACGGGCTGGAGGGCAACCTCTGCCGCTGCACCGGCTACCACAATATCGTCCGCGCCGTCCAGTACGCCGCCGCGAAGATGCGCGGCGAGGAGGTGCAGGTCCCGGCCTAGGGCGCGTTCAACGCAGGGGTTCGACGAACGGTATCCGCTTCTCCGGCAACGTCGCTTAGCGGTTCGCACGCGCGAACCTGGAGAGAACGGTATGACCGCAGCAACTAGAATGGTAGGCCAGGCGCTCAAGCGCCGCGAGGACCCGCAGTTGATCACCGGCGGGGGAACCTTCCTCGACGATATCAAGCTGGCGGGCATGCTGCACGCCGCGGTGCTGCGCAGCCCCTACGCGCACGCCAGGATCAAGAGCATCGACACCTCGAAGGCGCAGGCGCGCCCCGGCGTCGTCGCCGTGTTCACCGGCGAGGATATGCTGGATATCAACCCCATGCCCTGCGCCTGGCAGGCCTCCGCCGGACGGATCAAGAACAACATCAACACCGCGCGCGCCCTGGCGGTGGGCGAGGTCCACTTCGCCGGCGACCCGGTGGCGCTGGTGGTGGCCGAGGATCGCTACGTGGCGCGCGACGCGCTCGACCTGATCGAGGTGGACTACGAGCCGCTCCCGGTGGTAGTGGATGCGAAGAAAGCCACCGAGCCCGGCGCGCCCCAACTCCACGAGAACGCGCCCAACAATATCGTCTTCGAGTGGGAGTGCGGCGATAAGGCCAAGGCCGACGCGGCGATCGCATCCGCCGAGGTGGTGGTGAAGGAGGAGATCGTCAACCAGCGCCTCATCCCCACCCCCATGGAGACCCGCGGCGCGATCGGGCGCTATGACCCGGCGACGCAGGAGTACACCCTCTGGACCACCTCGCAGGCGCCGCATGTGATGCGGCTGCTGCTCACCGCCTTCGTCTTCGGCATCCCCGAGAATAAGATGCGGGTGATCTCGCCCAACGTCGGCGGCGGCTTCGGGCAGAAGATCTTCTGCTACAACGACATGGCCTTTACCATGTGGGCCTCGCGCAAGCTCGGCGGCCGGCCGGTCAAGTTCGTCGAGGACCGCTCGGAGAACTACAAGTACTCGACCCACGGCCGCGACCATATCACCGAGGTGGAGATCGCCGGCGGCCGGGACGGCACGATCACCGGCCTGCGCATCAAGACCTACGCCAACCTCGGCGCCTACCTCTCGACGATCGCGCCTGGCATCCCCACCACGCTCTATGGCCGCATCGCCACCGGCGTCTACAAAATCCCCGCCGCCTACTGCCACGTCACCGGCGTCTACACCAACACGGCGATGGTGGACGCCTACCGCGGCGCCGGGCGCCCGGAGGCATCCTACCTGATCGAGCGTATGGTGGACCGTTTCGCCGCCGAGATCGGCATGGACCCGGCCGAGGTGCGCCGCAAGAACTTTATCCAGCCGCAGGACTTCCCTTACGACAACGGCATGGGCCTGCTGCCCTACGATAGCGGCAACTACGAGCTGGCGCTCGACAAGGCGCTCGAGATGGCCGGCTACGCCGACTTCCGCAAGCAGCAGGAGGAGGCCCGCAAGCAGGGCAGATACCTCGGCATCGGTCTCAGCTCCTACGTCGAGATCTGCGGCGTGGCGCCTAGCGCCTGGATCGGCCTGCCCGGCGAGGGTTGGGGTGCCGGCCTGTGGGAGAGCGCCAACGTCCGCGTGCACCTCACCGGCAAGGTGGTGGTCACCACGGGCTCGCTGCCCCACGGCCAGGGCCTGGAGACCACCTTCGCCCAGATCGTCGCCGACGAGCTCGGCGTGCCCTACGAGGACGTGGTGGTCGAGCACTCGGACACCGCCGGCACGCCCTTCGGCTACGGCACCTACGGCAGCCGGAGCGCGGCGGTGGGCGGCACGGCGATCTATAAGTCGGTGGCCAAGATCAAGGAGAAGGCCAGGCGGCTCGCCGCCCACATGCTGGAGGCCAACCCGGAGGACATCGTCTTCGAGAACGGCAGGGCCTTCGTGAAAGGCTCGCCGGACCAGGCCAAGACGATCGGCGAGATCGCGTTGGCGGCCTCGGTGGGCTACAGCCTGCCCGAGGGCATGGAGCCCTTCCTGGACGAGACCACCTACTACGACCCGCCGAACTGCACCTTCCCCTTCGGCACGCATGTCGCGATCGTCGAGGTGGACCCGGACACGGGCGTGGTGGAGCTTAAGCGCTACATCTCAGTGGACGACTGCGGCAACGTCATCAACCCGCTGATCGCCGAGGGCCAGGTGCACGGCGGCATCGCCCAGGGCATCGCGCAGGCGCTCTACGAGCGGGCGGTGTACAACGAGAACGGCCAGCTGGCGAGCGGCACGCTGTTGGACTACGCCGTCCCGGCGGCGCATATGCTGCCACCCTACGAGACCGCTCGCACCGTCACGCCCTCGCCGGTGAACCCGATGGGCGTCAAGGGCATCGGCGAGGCCGGCACGATCGGCAGCGCCCAGGCGGTGATGAACGCGGTGATCGATGCGCTCGCGCCGTTCAACATCAAGCATCTGCAAATGCCGGCGACGCCGGAGAACGTGTGGCGGGCGATCCACAGCCGTTGAAGATTGAAGATTGAAGATTGAAAATTGAAGATTGGCGGCAGCGCCTTCAGTGCTGCCATCTTCAATCTTCAATTTTCAATCTGCAATGGAGGACATATGATCCCAGCCGAATTCCAGTACTACGCGCCAACGTCGGTCGCCGAAGCCGTCAGCCTGCTCCAGCAGCACGACGAGGCCAAGATCCTGGCCGGCGGCCACTCGCTCCTGCCGGCGCTCAAGCTGCGCCTCTCGCAAACGCCGGTCCTGATCGACATCGGCAGGATCGCCGAGTTGAAGGGCCTGGCCGTGGACGGCAGCGTCAGCATCGGCGCGGGCGTCACCTACCACGAGGTGGCCACCAACGAGGCGGTGCGCGCGGCCTGCCCGGTGCTCGCCGAGTGCGTGGCCCAGATCGGGGACATCCAGGTGCGCAACCGCGGCACGCTCGCCGGCGCGCTGGCCCATGCGGACCCGGCGGCGGACCTGCCGGCGGTGGCGCTGGCGCTCGGGGCAACGATCACCGCCCAGGGGCCGGGCGGCGCGCGCGAGATCGCGGCCGACGAGATGTTCGTGGAGATGCTCACTACCGCGCTCCAGCCGAACGAGGTGGTCACCAGGGTGACGTTCCCCAGGCTCGGCGCGGGCGAGGGCGCGGCCTACGCCAAGCTGCGCCACCCGGCCTCGCGCTACGCGATCGTCGGCGTGGCGGCCTATGTGAAGCTCGGCGCGGGCGGTGCGGTGGAGGTCTGCCGCATCGGCGTCACCGGCGCCGGCCCCAAGGCCGTACGCCAGCCGGCGGCCGAGGCGGCGCTGGTGGGCACCAGCGGCGACGAAGCGGCCATCGCCGCGGCCGCTGAGAAGGCCGGTGAGGAGATGGACTACCTCGGCGACATCCACGCCTCCGAGGAGTACCGCCGCGCGATGGTGAAGGTCTACACGAAGCGCGCGCTCGCCGAGGCCCTCCGGCGTGCAAGGGCATAGTGTCAGGGCGTAGCAGGTGCGTCTGTCGACAACGTGCGTTTGTCGCGGCACGCGCCTGCTACGCCCTTCCCCCTTGTTCGCCAGACGCCTCGAGCGCCCGCAGCCGGAAGATGGCCCACAGCGACGCCACGCCGGCGGCGGCGACGATCGCCTCGGGCAGCAGCAGCGCCTGGATGCCCTGCAGGCCGAGCGCCAGCGGGAGCGCCACCGCGGCGAAGTTGAGCAGCGCGTGCGCCCCTATCGCCAGCCACAGCCACCCCAGACCGCCGCGGCGGAACACCTGCAGCACCACCACCGACATCGCCACGTGAAACGGCAGCGCCCACAGCCGCTCCCACGCGCCGAGCAGCGGGGTCCAGCCCGGGAGCGCGCGCACGGCGGCGAGCTGCGCCTCCAGCTGCGCCCGCTGCGCCTCCGAGAGCGGCAGCGCCGCGAGGTCCATGTTGGAGAGCGCCACCAGGTTCGCCAGGCTCAGCAGCGCCATCCCGGCGACGAGCAGCATCGACTCGATCCCGCCGTGGCCGAGGCCGTACATCACGCCTGTGGCCCAGGTCTTCTCGCCCCGCAGCAGCCAGCGGTAGCCGACGTAGCGGCCGACCTCCTCGAACAGGCCGGCGCTGATCGACAGCGCCGCCAGCCAGCCGAACAGCAGCGGGCGCGAGCCCTGCAGCTGCGGCGCGAGCACGGCCTGCAGCGCCATGACGGCTGGCACCCGGCTGACGATCTGGAAGAGGAAGAAGATCAGCGCGCCGTAGCCGAAGACGCGCCAGCCGACGCCGAGCCGACGCCGCGCCAGCAGCCCGAGCGCCAACGGGTAGAGGATCTCGAAGAGCACGGCGGCGATGGCGGACGCCACCCACCACGGGCTCAAGCTGAAGCTCTGCGGCATCGCTGCTTCCGACGGATGCGGGGGCGGGTTCAAGGGAGGGGACCAGAGGGCACCCCGCCCTCCCTTGACCCACCACAACCATTGTGGTGGACCACTAGGACCAATACTTTTCACATACGCGGGCGCTGCCCGCAGCGTGGGGGTGCGGGGGCCTGCGGCCCCCGCGAACTCCTTCCCGGTGGGGATGTGGGGGCAGCTCCGCCGCCCCCACATCCCCACCGGGGGAGG
>DATMBA010000449.1:0-4880 GCA_035559635.1 Roseiflexaceae bacterium | reverse complement strand
CGCCCGCCGCTTCAGCGGCCGGGCGTGGGATGAGACCGGAGACCCGCTTTGGAACTTTGAGAGATGAAGCGGGGAATCGGCTGCGCGCCACGCCCGGCGGGTCAACCCGCGGGCTCTCCTTCGCGAAGGCCGCCTGCGCGGCCGGGGCGCCCGCTGGGCTCCAGCCCGCGCCGGTGGGCTTGGCAGAGTCTCGCCCGCCGCTTCAGCGGCCGGGCGTGGGACGCAGCCGGAGCGGAGCGCGAGGGGATGTCCCGCGCAAGACTCCGTTCATCCCGGTGCGGCGCGCAGCGTGAAGGAGATCGTGATGCGACAACAGACCGTCCCGCGCGATACGGCGCGACAGCCGGCCACGCGGCCGGCCGGCCCGCGCGCCGAGCTGAGCCTGGCCGCCCGCCAGGCCCGGCTCGCCTGGCTGCTGCTGGCCCCCACCCTGGCCGTGATCGTGCTGGTGGCGCTCTACCCGCTGGCGCAGACCCTCTACCTCAGCCTCACCAACGCCCGCCTGGCCAGCGCCACCCCGGCCGAGTTCGTGGGCCTGGAGAACTACCAGTTCCTCTTCCAGGACTTCGCCTTCCGCGACGCGGTGCAGATCACGGTGCTGTTCACCCTGATCACCGTGACGTTTGAGTTCCTGCTGGGGCTGCTGATCGCGCTGGTGATCAACTCGCCGTTCCGCGGCCGTGGGCCGATGCGCGCCGCCATGCTCATTCCGTGGGCTATCCCCACTGTGATCTCGGCCCAGATGTGGAAGTGGATGTACAACGACGTCTACGGTGTGATCAACGACCTGGTGGTCAACAAGCTGCACCTGGCCGAGCGGCCGATCGCCTTCGTGGCGGCGGACACCACCACCGCCCTCCTCTCGATCGCCGCGGTGGACATCTGGAAGACCACGCCCTTCGTGGCGCTGCTGCTGCTGGCTGGCCTGCAGGTGATCCCCGGCGATGTGTACGAGGCCGCCGATGTGGACGGCGCGACGCGCCCGCAGCAGTTCTTCCGCATCACGCTGCCGCTGCTGCGCCCGGCGATCCTGGTGGCGCTGATCTTCCGCACGCTGGATGCCCTGCGGGTCTTCGACGTCTTCTTCGTCATGTTCGGCGCCCGGCCCGACATGCAGCCGCTGGCGGTCTACGCCCAGCAGTACCTGGTGAGCTTCTCCGACCTGGGCTACGGCAGCGCGATCTGCGTGGCGATCTTCGCGCTGATCGCGGTGTTCGTAGCGATGTACGTCTCGATCTTCCGCGTCGAGGAGTGATAAATGCGCTATGTGCGCGGTGGCGCTGCCCCCCGAACCCCCGCCGGGGAGGTATGGAGGGGCCTCGCCCCGCCACGAGAACCTTCAAGGGTTCGCGCGGGGGCCGCAGGCCCGGAACCCCCGCCGGAAACGCCGACTGCGTAAGTCGTACTGGAGAGGTCGACCATGGCAAAGCATTGGCTAGGCAAAGCCGCGTTCTACGCGCTGTTGCTCGTGATCCTGGTCTACACGGTGTTCCCCTTCTACTGGGCCTTCGTCACGTCGATCAAGCCGCAGGGCGAGATCTTCGCCGCGCAGCCCAGCTACTGGCCGCAGGACCCGACGCTGGCCCACTACCAGCAGGTGCTACGTACGGGGGACTTCATCACCGCGCTCAGAAACAGCGTGGTAGTGGCCGTCTCGGTGACGCTCCTCTCGCTGGCGATCGGCGCGATGGGCGCCTACGCGCTCGGCCGCTTTCGCTTCCGCGGCCGCGAGCCGGTGCTCTACGCCGTGCTGGCCATGACCATGTTCCCGCAGATCGCCGTGCTCGGCGGGCTGTTCGAGATCATCACCAGATTCCGGCTGTATAATACCCTCGTCGCGCTGATCCTTACCTACCTGATCTTCACACTGCCGTTCACGGTGTGGGTGCTGACGAACTTCTTCCGCGCTATGCCGCGCGACCTGGAGGAGGCCGCCTATGTGGACGGCGCGACGCCCTGGCAGACGTTTTACAAGGTGCTGCTGCCGCTCTCGGTGCCCGGCCTCGTGACCACCGGCCTGCTGGCGTTCATCGCCGCCTGGAACGACTTTCTCTTCGCGCTCTCCTTCACCCAGACGCCGGACAAGCGCACCGTGACGGTGGCGCTCTGGGCCTTCCAGCCCCAGACCACCGGCGGCTTCGAGATCCCGTGGGACCAGATCATGGCCGCCACGGTGATCGTTACGGTGCCGCTCATCCTGCTGGCTCTGCTCTTCCAGCGCCGCATCCTCGCGGGCCTGACGGCCGGCGCGGTCAAGGGGTGAAGATTGCAGCTTGCAGCTTGCAGCTTGAAAGTCGCTGCTGATCTTCAATCTTCAATTTTCAATCTGCAATGGTGTGAACGTGTCGGCGGAGACATCCTGTTAGCGTGGGAGAACACCGTCCATGACAGGCAACCACGAACCCGGCGACCCGCTCTGGTACAAGGACGCCATCATCTATGAGCTGCATGTGCGCGCCTTCTACGACAGCGACGGCGATGGCATCGGCGACTTCAAGGGGTTGACGGAGAAGCTGGACTACCTGCAGGACCTGGGCGTCACCGCGGTCTGGGTGCTGCCCTTCTATCCCTCGCCGCTCAAGGACGACGGCTACGACATCGCCGACTACACCGCGGTGAACCCGGTATATGGCGACATGAAGGACGTGCGCGCCTTCATCAGGGAGGCCCACCGCCGCGGCCTGCAGGTGATCACCGAGCTGGTCTGCAACCACACCTCGGATCAGCACCCCTGGTTTCAGCGCGCCCGCCGCGCCCCGCCCGGTAGCTCGCTGCGCAACTTCTACGTCTGGAGCGATACCCCCACCCGCTATAAAGAGACGCGTATCATCTTCAAGGACTTCGAGCCGTCCAACTGGACCTTCGACCACGTGGCGGGCGCGTACTACTGGCACCGCTTCTACCACCACCAGCCGGACCTGAACTTCGATAACCCGGCCGTCCACCGGGCGATCTTTCAGGTGCTGGACTTCTGGATGAAGATGGGGGTGGATGGGCTGCGCCTGGACGCCATCCCCTACCTCTACGAGCGCGACGGCACCAGCAACGAGAACCTGCCCGAGACCCACGCCTTCCTCAAGAAGCTCCGCCGCTACATCGACGAGCGTTACACCAACCGGATGCTGCTCTCGGAGGCCAACCAGTGGCCCGAGGACGTGGTGCACTACTTCGGCGACGGCGACGAGTGCCACATGAACTTCCACTTCCCGCTCATGCCGCGCCTGTATATGGCGATCTACATGGAGAGCCGCTTCCCGATCATCGACATTCTCAACCAGACGCCGCCCATCCCGGAGAGCGCGCAGTGGGCGCTCTTTCTGCGTAACCACGACGAACTGACGCTCGAGATGGTGACCGATGAGGAGCGCGACTATATGTGGCGGGTCTACGCCGACGACCCGCGGGCGCGCATCAACCTCGGCATCCGCCGCCGCCTCGCGCCGCTGCTGCAGAACAACCGCCGCCGCATCGAGCTGATGAACGGGCTGCTGCTCTCGCTGCCCGGCACGCCGGTGTTGTACTACGGCGACGAGATCGGCATGGGGGATAACATCTACCTCGGCGACCGCAATGGGGTGCGCACCCCCATGCAGTGGAGTCCGGACCGCAACGCCGGCTTCTCGCAGGCCAACCGCCAGCAGCTCTACCTGCCGGTGATCACGGACCCGGAGTACCACTACGAGGCGGTGAATGTGGCCACCCAGCAACGCAACCCCTCCTCGCTGCTGTGGTGGATGAAGCGCCTGATCGCGCTGCGCAAGCGCTACCGCGCCTTCGGCCGCGGCAGCATCGCCTTCCTCCACCCGGAGAACCGCAAGGTGCTGGCGTTCGTCCGCAGCTACGAGGAGGAGCGCATCCTGGTGGTGGCCAACCTGTCGCGCTTCGCGCAGGGGGTGGAGCTGGACCTGGCGGAGTTCCGCGGCCTGGCGCCCGTCGAGCTGTTCGGTCGGGTGTCGTTCCCGCCGATCGACGAGCGGCCGTACTTCGTCACCCTTGGCCCGCACGAGTTCTTCTGGTTCGCGCTCGAGCCGGTGGCGCCGGATATCGCCCGCGCCGAGCGCGGCGCGCTGCCAACGCTGGCCACCGATGGGAAGTGGGAGGGCATGCTGGCGGGCGAGCGCGCGGCCAGCGCGCTGGCCGACTACATCCGCTCGCGCCCGTGGTTCCAGGGCGCCGGGCGGCGCCTCAAGGAGGCCGTGCTCGCCGGGGTGCTGCCGATCCCCGGCGTGCAGGCCCGCCTGGCGCTGGTGCGCCTGGACTACACCGAGGGGGACCCGCAGATGTACGCGGCGCCGCTGGCCTTCGCCGCAGGTGAGACGGCCGAGCGCCTGCGCCGGGACGCGCCCCAGGCGCTCATCGCCGCGGCGCGCGCCGGCGGCGCCGAGGGGGTGCTGTACGACGCGATCTACGACCCGGCCACGGTGCGGGCGCTGGTGGAGACGGTGGCAGGTCGCCGCCGGGTGCCCGCCACCCGCGGTGTGCTGGTGGGCACGGCGCTACGCGCCATTCGCCCGGCGGACGTCGCCGCCGCCGAGGGACACCTCACCTACCTGGAGGACCGCAACACCACGGTGCTGCTCGGCGACCGGCTGGTGCTCAAGCTCTTCCGCCGGCTGGACGAGGGCATGCACCCGGAGCTGGAGTTGGGCCGGGCGCTGGCAGAGGACGCGCGCTTCCCGCACGTGGCGCCGCTGGCCGGCTCCCTCGAGTACCGCCCCGAGCGCGACGAACCCATCGCCTTGGTGGTGCTGCACCGGTATGTGCCCAACGAGGGCGATGCGCGCCAGAAGGCGCTGGACGCGCTGGGGCTGTTCCTGGAGCAGCAGGCGGCCGCTGGCCCCGAGGCGCCACTGCCCGAGCCGCCGCCGCTCGGAACACCC
>DATMBA010000448.1:0-1039 GCA_035559635.1 Roseiflexaceae bacterium | reverse complement strand
TGTACCACAGCGTGGCGCGGCTGCTGGGCGCACACCGGGACGAGATCGCGCTGGTGGACAACGCCACCCGCGCCTTCGACATGGCCTTCTACGCCATTCCCCTGCGCGACGGCGACGTGGTGCTCACCACCCGCACCGAGTACCCCAGCAACGTGCTCGCCTTCCTGCGCGCCCGGCGTGAGCGGCAGATTTCGGTACGGTACATCCCCACCGAGCCCACCGGCGAGCTGTCCCTCACCGCCCTGGCAGCGATGCTGCGCGACCCGCGCGTGCGCGTGGTGAGCGTGTCGCACGTGCCTACCCAATCCGGCCTGGTCCAGCCAGCGGCCGAGGTGGGCCGTCTGGTGCGCGAGCGCGGCGACGTGTGGTACCTGCTCGACGCCACCCAGAGCGTCGGGCAGATGCCGCTGAACGTGCAGGAACTGGGCTGCGACGCCCTGGCCGCCACCGGACGCAAGTTCCTGCGCGGGCCGCGCGCCACCGGCTTCCTCTACGTGCGCGCGGAGCGCCTGCCGGAGCTGGAGCCGCTGCCGGTGGACCTCCACGCCGCCACCTGGACGGGACCAGACTCCTATGAGCTACGCCCGGACGCGCGCCGCTTCGAGACCTGGGAGCAGAACATCGCCGGGCTGCTGGGGCTGGGTGCGGCGGTGGAGTACGCCATGCGCTGGGGGCTGGACGCCATCTGGCGGCGCATCCAGCACCTCGCCGGCACCCTGCGCGCGCTGCTGGCGACCGTTCCCGGTGTGACCCTCCAGGACCGCGGCCGCGTGCAGTGCGGCATCGTCACGTTTACCCTGGAGGGCCTGTCAGCCGCGGCGGTGAAAGCGGCGCTGGCGGCACGACCGCGGCGGGTCAACGTCTCGGTGGCCACCGCGAACGCCGCGCGGCTAGACTTCCCCGACCGCGGCCTCACGGCGGTGGTGCGGGCCTCCGTGCACTACTACCTCACCGAGGCGGAGCTTGAGGAGTTCGTCCGTGCGGTGGGGGAGTTGGCAGCACCCCACGGCGGGCGCGGCGCCTGCTAGGCTGCGCCGTT
>DATMBA010000447.1:0-2382 GCA_035559635.1 Roseiflexaceae bacterium | reverse complement strand
GTGCTGTGCGAGCGCTTCGAGAGCTACATTATGATGGAGGAGCGGCAGCTGCGGGCCTACCGCTTCTTCACGCTGTGCGGCGCGTTCTCGGTGGATCCCGCCCGCCCGCGCGAGGCGCTGCGCTCGCTCGCCTATATCACCGGCCTGCTGCGCGAGCAGCGGCGGGCGCTGTGGATCACGCCACAGGGCCGTATCACCCCTAACGATCGCCGGCCGCTCACGGTGTATCCCGGCGCGGCGCACGTGGCCCTGCGCAGCGGCGCGCTGCTGTGGCCGGTGGCGCTGCGCTACGAGTTCCGCGGCGAGCAGCAGCCCGAGGCCTTCATCCGCGCCGGGCCGCCGCACCGCCCTGCACCCGGAACCGACCCACGCGCGCTCACCGAGGAGATCCGCGCCCGGCTCACGGCGGCAGCCGACGCGCTGCGCGATGAGGTGACTGAGGAGCGCCTGGAGGGGTACGAGACGCTGCTGCAGGGCCGGCCGGGGGTCAACCGGCTGTTCGACTCATTCCTGGAGGTGGTGAGGTGGGGGACAGCGGATAGGAAGCGGATAAGCGGATAAGCGGATAGCGGATAGGAAGCGGATAAGCGGATAAGCGGATAGCGGCCAACACACCCGGATTCAGCGGCCTCAGCTCCCTCACTGTTTCAGCGATCCAGCCGTTCGAGCCAATTGCGCCCGGCGATGGCTGCCACGCTCGCCAGCAGTAGCGCCCCCACGAGACCAGCAAGCCAGTAGCCGCGCGCCAGGTTCACCACCGTGAACATCAGGCTGCTCAGGAGATACAGCAGCGCGGGGACCGCAATCGAGTGTTGCGTGCTGCGTGCTGCGTGCTGCGTGCTGCCAGTGATCACTGCACGCAGCGCACGATTCTCAGCGTTGCCAAGCGTCAATGAGAGCAGCAGGGCTATGACGACGCCCACCGCCCACCAGGCCGCGAAGTTGGCGAGCGGCACACCGTAGTATGGGCCAGCGTCCAGCCAGACCCAGTAACGGTTGATCGCTGTCGCCACCGGCTCGATCTGCAGGTCCAGCGCGACGATCAGCGCGCCGGCGAGGACTGCGTGCTGCGTATCTGACACGCCCGGCCCGGCCCTGAGCCTTGCGCCCTTGATCCTGGCGTCCTCCCGCTCAGTCCTCAGCCTGGGGACCTCAGTCCTGGCGCGCAGCGCCATGTAGGCGAGCTGCCAGGCGCCGAAGGCGGCCGTGAGCCAGGCGAGCGCGATCGGCGCCGGCACCACCCCCAGGATCTGCGGCTGGAGCGCCTCGGTGTAGCGGTAGCGCCCGAAGGGGAGGCCGGTGGTCTCGCCCACGTGCTCGACGACCCACGCCAGCAGCAGCGCGCCCGCCACGGCCGCCCCGCCCCGCCCGCCATGCGCCCCGAGCGCCCAACAGGCCACCGCCAGCCCCTGCACCATCAGTAGCGCGCCGCCCATCCACTCGCCCCACGCCGGCACCGCGTCCAGCGCCAGGACGATCGTCGAGCCAGGAAACACTGCGCAGTAGGCGAGCGTCAGGGCGAGGGAGAGGCGGCTGAAGAGGGTGCGTAGCATCCGGCGATTCTCTGGCGGCGATCGTTTGACAAGGTGACAAGGTAGGCGGGATGCGTGATGCGTGATGCCAGCCGTTCTTCAGCGCCTTCCTGCCAGTCCTTTGCCCTACCAGCCGACATCCCGCCACGATCCCGTCGCCGGCGGCTCGTACTGGTTCGCGTCTGGCTCACGCACTATACTCTTACGTTACTAATTACGCCTCATGTCTCACGCCACAGGCTCCCCAAACCCCCCGCCGCCCGGCGTCTCGATTCGCAGCGCGTCGCCTGGAGCCAGTTCCACGGTGGCCTTGCCGGGCAGCGGGCGCGCGTGGCCGCCGGAGAGCAGTGTGTTGCGGCCGGGGGCGCCCGGCCGGCCGCCGCGCAGCCCGTAGGGGCCGCGGGCACGGCGCTCGGTGAGCAGGCTCACCGTGACCGGCGCCAGGAACTCCACCTCGCGCACCAGCCCGTCGCCGCCGCGGGTTGCGCCGGCGCCGCCCGAGCCGCGCCGCAGCCCGTAGCGCCGCACCCGCACCGGGAACTGCCGCTCGAGCGCCTCGACCGGCGTGTTGAGGGTGTTGGTCATGTGCACCTGCACCCCGCTCAGCCCGTCCGCCCCAGGGCGGGCGCCCATACCGCCGCCGAGCGTCTCGTAATAGGCGAAGGGCGCCCCATCCGCGCCAAGGCCGCCGAAGGTCCAGTTGTTCATGGTGCCGGCCGAGGCCGCCGGGATGCGGTCCGGCAGCGCCTGCGCCAGTGCACCGAGCACTACGTCCACCACCCGCTGGGCCGTCTCCACATTACCGCCGGCCACCGGGGCGGGCGGGCGGGGGTTGAGCAGGCTCCCCGCC
>DATMBA010000446.1:0-3825 GCA_035559635.1 Roseiflexaceae bacterium | reverse complement strand
CTTTGCCCTCCCCTGAAACCCCACCCCATCCGTCAATCAAGGATTGACAGACTACTAGTGGTGCGTCAACGCTGTTTTGAATAATGGATGGGGGCGCGGGAGGGCGGCGCCCGCCCCGCAACATCCCTTCCCTCTACTCGTCAAACTAGGTTTGACAGACTACTAGCATAGTTGGTGAGTACTAGCAGGGCTACTGATTATTGTTGAAGTGGGGCGCCTGCGCATTCGGCGGCCTTGATTACCAGGATGTATCATTATGGAATCCCGCACCGTCATCCACCCGCAGCTCGGCCCTGGCAAGCTGCTGAAGACCTATATGGGTGGATTCGAGTGGGAGGTGGCATTTGACTCCGGCCGTCGTTTCCGCCTGCCGGCCCGCGAGTTCGAGCAGGACTCGCAGAGCGCCTGGCAGACGCCCGCTGTCCCTGCGCCAGCGCCGCGCGCGGCCACGCTGGAGCCAGACCAGTTCCGCGCCCGCCAGACGCTCGAGGCGCTGCGGCTGGGGATCGTGCCGGTGCAGGACGTGGAGACGCTCACGATCGGCCTGGAGGCCGAGCGGGTGAGCCTGGACCGGGCGCTGGCGCGCAGCAAGGAGCGCGGCGGCGACGTGCTGGCGGTGATCGGCGACTACGGCTTCGGCAAGAGCCACTTCGTGGAGCTGGCGGCCCGCCGCGCGCTGCGCGAGAACTGCCTGGTGGCCGTGGCCAGCCTGGACCTGGTGGAGACGCCGCCCGGCAAGGCCAACGAGATCTATAAGGCGCTGGCGCGCTCGGTACGCTACCCGGACGGCGAGGAGCGCGGCCTCGGCCCGCTGCTGCGCCGCGCCGCCGAGACCCCCGGCGTGGTGGAGCAGTTCGCTAAGCGCAGCCCGCGCGAGGGGGATTGCCCGCTCACCGCCGCCCTGGCCGCCCTGGCCACCTGCCCCAGCCAGAGCGCCCACGACGACATTGTACTCTGGATCAGCGCCCAGATCCGCGCCCCCACCGCCGAGATGAAGACCTGCCTGCGCAAGCCACCGCACCTCTACCTCTCCGGCGAGGTGGCCCGCCAGTATAGCTTCCTGCTCACCGGCCTGAGCGTGCTGGCGACGCTGGTGGGCTATGGCGGCCTGGCGGTGCTGATCGACGAGTCCGAGCACTATTCGCTCCTACGCGCCGCCCAACGCGAGCGGGCCGACTCGTTCTTCAAAGCGCTGATCTACGCCGCGCTCGGCCAGGCCGACGGCCGGGTGGACCCCAAGACCATCCCCTACCATGGTCGGGTGGAGTACGACATCACCTTCGCCTCCAGCCCGCACCTCTTCTTCCTCTTCGCGCTCACCGAGAGCGAGAATCGTATGCCGGTGGACAGCTGGCTGGCGCCTTCGCAGATCGTCCGCCTGGACGACCGCTTCATCGAGCGCGATATCCTGGAGTTCTTCCAGACCCTGCTGCGCTACCACGCCATCGCCTACGCCTACACGCCGCCGCGCGAGCGCTACGCCGCGGTGGAGCGCACCGTGCCCGGCCTGCTCTCGCGTGCGCTGGCCCAGCACCGCATCAATGTGCGCGAGGTCATCCGCCTGGCGGTGGCCACCTGCGACCTGCTCTACCTCCACCTGGACTACGAGCCTGCCGCCCTGATCGGCGAACTGGCGAAGGGGTTGCGGGTCTGACCAGCATGTCAGCCTGTCAACGCCGCTGTCCCGCCGGGGCCGCATGCTACAATGTCCCACGAAGGCGCAGCACCAGGAGGTGGGATATGGCAGCGATGGCGAATAGCACCGGGCGAAAGCGCCGGCGGCCTGTGCTCGACCGCGCCATGAATACGCGACGATGGCGGGAGAGAAGGAGGCGTTGGAAGATGCCGACCTGTGGCAGGCGGTGCTCGCGCATCGGCCCAACAGCGCCCGACGTCTATAAAACGCTCGGCATGGCTCGCCCAAGCGACGGCGATGCATGATCATGCCGCCCTGCTCGCGCTCAAGGCCCGCCTGCCGCGCACCTGGCCGGCGTTCTTCGAGCGCCACGGCACTTTCACTTTGGCGCAGGCCGAGGCCATCCCCGCCCTGCTGGACGGCGCCAACCTGCTGCTGTGCGCGCCCACCGCCGCCGGCAAGACCGCCGCCGCGCTCGCCCCGCTGATCGAGCGCCACTGCCCCCCGGTGCGCCCGCCCGGCCGCCTCCGCATCCTCTATCTCACCCCCACCCGCGCCCTGGTGAATGACCTGCGCGCCCGCCTGTCCCACCCGCTGGAGACGCTCGGCCTGAACCTGGGGGTGAAGACGCGCGACAGCGCCTTCGACCGCGCCCGCCCGCCGGATGTGCTGCTCACCACCCCCGAGTCGGCCGACTCGTTGCTTGCGGCGGACGCGCGCATCGTTGCGCAACTGCGCGCGGTGGTGTTGGACGAACTGCACCTGTTCGACGGCACGCCGCGCGGCGACCAGCTACGTGTGCTGCTCAACCGCATCCGCCGCGTGCGCTCCTACGCCGCCACGCGCGGCGACGCGCCGGACGCCGAGATCCAGTACGCGGCGCTCTCGGCCACGCTCGCCGCGCCGGAGCAGGCCGCCGGCCGCTACGTCAGCCCGGCGCGCGTCGTGCAGCTGCCGGGGGGGCGCCCGCTGGAGGCCGAGCTGATCGCCCTGGCGCCGGAGAGCGCCGCCGGCCTGCTGGATTACCTTGCCACCTTCCGCGCCCGCGGGTGGCGCAAGACGCTGGCGTTCTGCAACAGCCGCGCGGAGGTGGAAGCCTACGCCGCCGCGGCCCGCGCCGCCTCGCCGTTCGGCAGCGCCGTGTTTACCCACTACTCCAACCTGGATGCCTGGCGGCGGCGCGAGATCGAGGAGGCGTTCGCCGCGGCCGAGGCGGCGATCTGCTTCAGCAGCAGCACACTGGAGCTGGGGATCGACATCGGTACGGTGGACCAGGTGATCCTGATCGGCCCGCCCGGCAGCCCGGCCTCCTTCACGCAGCGCATCGGGCGCGGCAATCGCCGCGGCAGTGTGGCGCGCGTGGCCTGCTGCCACCGCACCCCTCTCGAGCGCCTGCTGTTCGACACACTGCTCGCCACAGAGACATCCGGCGGGCCGCAGACTGCAGACCGCCGACCACAGACCGAATCAGGCCAGCACGCAGCACCCGGCGCTCCGGCTCCTCGTTCCTCGTTCCGCCCCTCCGTCGCCGTCCAGCAGATCTTCAGCCTGATCAAACAAAGCCCTACGGCGGCGGTGCGCCTGGCGGAGCTGGCCGGGCTGTTCGCCGGCATGCTGGCACCGGAGGATCTGAAGACGATCCTGGGTTATCTGACGCTACGCGGCTACCTGGCGGCGGGGCGGCCGGGCGAATGGCGGGCGGGCGCGCGGCTCAACAAGCTCTACGACGAGCAGGAGCGCGCGCAGGTGGCGCTCAGCGTCTACAGCAACATCGACACGGCCGGCGTGCGGACGTACGAGATCCGCGACCAGCACACCGGGCGGGCGGTGGCGCGGGTGGACGCGGCCTGGTTGAGCCGCGAGGGGCTGACGCTCGAGGGACGCCCGGTGAGCGTCGAGTGGTGCGACGGCGAGGCGGTGTGGGTATCGTCCGCGCCGGGCGAAGCGCCGGCTGGCCGGCAGATCTACCGCTCGGGACGCCAGCTGCTAAGCTACGAGCTGGCGCGGCGGCTGCCGGAGCGACTCGGCCTGGCGCCCGGCACGGCCCCCTTCGCCGCCGCGCCCGCCGGGTGGTGGTGGTTCCACTGGCTCGGCGACCTGTACGGCCGCGCGGCGCTGGACCTGCTGCGCTACCACGTGCCCGTCGAGGCCAGCGCGGAGGTGGGGCTGGCGCTCTGGCTGCCGGACCC
>DATMBA010000445.1:0-2475 GCA_035559635.1 Roseiflexaceae bacterium | reverse complement strand
TGAGACGATCCGCGTGCCCTCCCCGTTAGGGCCGGCTATCAACTGGCCTGCCGATGTCCAGGCCGGACGACCTGGACCCGGCCCCGTCGAGGCTCCCCCTGCCGGGATCGACGTCGCGCCGGCGCCTAACGAGCCGCAAGGTCTCGTATCCGCCGTGGATTCGATACCGCCCACGTCTGAGGCGCGCATGGGTGTGGGGGGTGTGCAGCGTGCACCGGCTGAGGATTCGGAGAGCCGGCCAGTCCTCCGTCGCACGCCGATCATCCTCGGGGCGTCCATGGTCCTGCTGTTGATCGTGGGCGCGCTCGTCATGCTCGTGCGCTTGCCGGGTGTGTCATCCTCTCCGCCCACGGCGGCGCCCACGATGGCGCCTACCCCAGTGCCTACGGCG
The DNA here is from genome assembly GCA_035559635.1 of Roseiflexaceae bacterium. Classification (GTDB taxonomy): domain Bacteria; phylum Chloroflexota; class Chloroflexia; order Chloroflexales; family Roseiflexaceae; genus CALJIC01. The sequence goes on along the minus strand of DATMBA010000445.1, from coordinate 2,084 downwards.
GCGCCCACCCCAGTGCCTACGGCGGCGCCCGCCCTGGAGCCGCTCCCTGCGCCCGCCGGTGCGCTGGTGTTCGAGGATGATTTCGGCGCTGGTCCCGAGAAGAGCGGCCTGGTTGCGTCCTGGGCGGCGCCCGAGCTGACGCTGAGTGTCGCCTCCGGCGCCTACTCGATGCAGCTTGCACAACCGGTCGATACCCGCTGGATGCTCCTGCCGCGCGTCGCCGCGGGCGATTTCAGCCTGCAGATTGATCTCGCCGACACGAGCGTGGATCGCTCCGGCAGCGCGGCGGCGGGGGTCGTGTTCCGCGCGCGGGACGGCCGCAACTTCTACGCGCTGCTGATCGACGCGCGCACCGGCCGGTACAGCATCCGCAAGCAGGAGGGCGGATCCTGGTCCGAGCTGATCCCCTGGAAGCCAGCAGCGCAGATCCGGCAGGGGAGTGAGGTCAATCAGCTGCGGCTCGACGCCCAAGGCGAGAGCTTCACCATCTATCTGAACGGCGCGCTGATCGACCGCTTCCGTGACGGCGCCTTCGCGTCGGGGATGGTTGGGACGATCGTCGACAGCAATGGCGCGGCGCAGCCACAGCTGCAGTTCGACAACCTGAAGCTCTGGAGCAGTGACCCGCCGCCGCCACCGTCCAATCTGCCGGCCACGCGCCAGAACGCGATCGGCATTGATATGGTGCTCATCCCCGGCGGCGAGTTCATCATGGGCAGCAACGACGATCCGAACGCCCTGCCGCACATGGTCATGTTGCCGGACTTCTACATCGACCGCAAAGAGGTCACCAACATTATCTACGTTGTCTGCGCGGACGCCCAAGGGTGTGCGCTGCCTGCACCGGTGGACTCGGCGACGCGCAAGCCCTACTTCGGCGCGCAGGAGTTCAACACCTACCCGGTCATCAATGTGACGTGGGAGCAGGCGCGCTACTACTGCGAGGCACAGCAGAAGCGGCTGCCGACCGAGGCGGAGTGGGAGAAGGCCGCGAGCTGGAACGCCACGACACGCGCCAAGTCGATCTGGCCGTGGGGGGATCAGTTCACCGCGGGGCGGCTGAACTCGGCTGAAGCGAACCAGGGCGACACCGTGATGGTCGGCACATACGCAGCCGAGCAAAACGGCACGTTCGATCTGGCCGGCAACGCTGCGGAATGGACCAGCACGCTCAACCGGCCGTACCCGTATGACGGGGATGACGGCCGCGAAGATCTCCAGACCACCGACGACCGTATCGTGCGCGGCGGGTCGTGGGCCCAGCCACAGGAGGCGAGCACCGGCCACGCACGCCGGCCGCACCCGCCCGCAGCCGCCAGCAATCAGATCGGCTTCCGCTGCGTCGCCGGCCCGTGAAGCAGGTACGCGCAGGGCGCCGGGGTAAGATCGCCCGTCCCGGCGCCCTGCGCGCGCCAAGCGCACTTTTTCGAACTCCGCCGGCGCCCTGCTCGCGCGGCGAGCGTCACACGCGCGCCCGGAGCCGGCGCAGCAGGCCGCCGCCCGCCAGCAGGGCCAGCGCCCCGATCAGCAGCGCCATGGTGGTGTCCGCGCCACCTGTGCGCGGCAGCGCCGCGGGCCCCTCGGTCACCGTGATCTGCTTCATCACGATGTTGCCGCCCACGATCACCGGCGCGTCGACACCTGGAAACTCGTAGGCGCCGATGGTGCCGGCGTCGATGTGCAGCATCGGCCAGACCTTGGTGCCGGGGGATACCGCCTCCTCGAGCTTGACGACGACGTTGCTGTTCGCGCCCTTCTTGATCGCGCTGTGGCCAAGTACCCGGCCAGGCTTGCCGCCTTCATCAAGGTGCACCGTGACCCAGCCATCCTGCGAGGCGTTTACCGCTTTGATCGTCACGCTCTGATCGACGAGCGGCTGATCACCGGCGTCGATCGAGTCAGTTGCCTGCCAGCGCGGCGCCGCGCCAGCCGTTGCCCCGAACGCAGACAGCGCTACCATCACCAGCGCAACGATCATGGCCCTGTGTCCATACTGCGACACGTGCAACCTCCTTATCTTGTCCGGCGAATCCCTTAGTTGTCACCTTGATTTTGATGGAGTGGGGAGGGGCCAGGGGAGGGCC
>DATMBA010000444.1:0-1211 GCA_035559635.1 Roseiflexaceae bacterium | reverse complement strand
ACCTTGCCCTGCGGGCCGGTCTGGTGTGTGACCAGGCGCTTGCCGAGCAGATCGGCAGCGGCCTGCCACACCTCCTGATCGCTGGCGCAGAGCTTGATGCCGCCGGCCTTGCCGCGCGCCCCGGAATGGATCTGCGCCTTGACCACCCAGCGCCCGCCGCCAATCTCGCGGGCACGGTAGGCGGCCTGCTCCGGGCTGTAGGCCAGCCCACCGCGTGGAATGGGCACACCGAACTCGGCGAGCAGGGCCTTGGCCTGATACTCGTGTATATCCATCGTTCATCTCCCCCTTCAGCGGGACTTGGCCTGGATGGCCTTGTCGATGTTGACGATGTTCTCGGCCATGCGTGCCGAGGCCGCATCGATCATGCGCCCCTCGAGCTGGGCCGCGCCCTGGCCCTGCGCGGCCGCCGCCTCGAGCGCCGCCAGGATGCGCCGGGCCCGCTCGACTTCGGCCGCCGGCGGGGTGAACACCTCGTTGGCCAGCGCGATCTGGGCAGGGTGGATGGCCCACTTGCCCTCCAGCCCCAGGGCGGCGGCGCGCCGCGCGCCGGCAAGATAGCCGTCGGGGTCGTTGAAGTCGCCAAACGGGCCGTCGATGGCGCGCAGCCCGTAGGCGCGGCAGGCCACCAGCATGCGCGCGAGCGCCGCGTGCCACTGATCGCCCGGGTAGTCGGGATTGAGACCGCCGATGTTGACCGTGCGCGCCCGGCAGCTCGCAGCAAAATCGGCCACCCCAAAGTGCAGCGCCTCCAGCCGCCGGCTCGACTGGGCGATCGCCTCGACGTTGGCCAGGCCGAGCGCGGTCTCGATCAGCGCCTCCAGGCCGATGCGTTGCCGGATGCCGCAGGCCGTCTCGATCTGCGTGAGCAGCGCATCGACCAGATAGACGTCGGCCGCCACCCCCACCTTGGGGATGAGGAGCGTGTCGAGCCGGTGCCCGGCCTGCTCCACCACCTCCACCACGTCGCGGTACATGTAGGGAGTGTCGAGGCCGTTGAGGCGCACCGACACCGTCTTGCCCGCGCCCCGCCAGTCGAGCTCGTTGAGCGCGGCGATGACGTTCTTGCGGGCAGCGAGTTTGTCGCCGGGGGCGACGGCATCTTCGAGATCGAGAAAGACATAGTCGGCGGCGCTCGTCAGCGCCTTCTCGATCATCGCCGGATTCGAGCCCGGCACCGCCAGCTCGCTGCGCTGCAGGCGCATGCGTAC
>DATMBA010000443.1:0-25370 GCA_035559635.1 Roseiflexaceae bacterium | reverse complement strand
CCCCGCCGCATCCACCCGGTTTTCGGGGATGGTGCGGGGGCCATAGGCCCCCGGAGCCCCCGCCGGGCACGACGTGCCCGGCGCGCTAGTGGCAATACCTTTCAAATACGGGAGGCGTGGAGGACTTCGCCCTCCACATCCTCCCCCGGTGGGGGCCGCAGGCCCCCGCATCCCACGATCGCAGTGTCAAGCTAGCCCCCGCTGGTCACCAGGTAGAAGCAGGAGGAATACTCCTGGCCGCTCTCCAGCGTCCAGCTGCCGCGGAAGGGAGTGACGCCGCTGCTGCTGATCGCCTTGACCACCACCTCGTAGGTGCCGGGGGCCAGTACGTAGCGGCCAACGGGTCCCTGCTCCGGGCAGGCGCTCGGGCCGTCGCCGGTGAATTTCTCGCAGTCCGCGCATGCCTCCAACTTCTCGACGCGCACCTCGGGGCCGCTGAACACCAGGCTGAGCGTCTCGGGCGAGTCATTCTGGATGACCACCGTCACCGGGCCGCTGCCGCCGCCGCCCACCGCCTGGGGCGGGGGCAGCTCGCCGGCGCCACTGGCCCGCGCGTCGGCGATCGTGGCGCGGGCGAAGGCGGCCTGCACCTCCCCGGCCAACTCGTGCTCGGGATACTCGCTCAGAAAGCGGTCATAGAAGACCACCGCGTCCGCGAACGCCTGCTCCACCTCGTGGGCCTGGCCGCAGGCGTACAGCAGCGGCGGCATGGTCTCGCCGGGCGCGGCGATCAACTGCTGCTCTGTGAGCGTGTCCAGCGCGCCGCACAGCGGCGGAGTAGCCAGGTCAGCGGGCGCGCCGGAGGCCAGCAACTCCTGGCCCCGCGTAAGCGCCACGCTCGCCAGCGGGCTTTCCGGGTACTTGGTGAGCACCTCGCTGTAGCCGAGCACCGCGTCGGCCGGCTGCTGGCCGGCGCGCTCGTCCGCCGCGAGGAGCGCCTCGCACTCCTGCAACTCCTCCTGGGCCTGGAGCGCCACGTCATTGCCGCGCGTGCCCGGCTCGCCGCGCGCGGCCTTGCCGAGCGGCTCCACCGCCGCGGCGCAGTCCGCCTGGGCGTAGGCGCGGTGGCCTGTCTGGTAGTTCTGCTCCTGCTGCCAGTTCTCGTAGAGGGCGAAGCCCCCGATCAGGACGCAGCCCAGGACGATCAGCGAGAGGCAGCCGGCGCCGATGCGCACGAGCGGGTTCGGCTTCTTAGGCGTGGCGGGTGCGGCGGGTGTGGCGGGCGGGGTTCCGGCGGGGGGCGGGGTGGCGCTGGTGGTCATCGCACGGTCTCCTTGCCGGGTCGGCTGGTGAAACGGCAGGCCATGCATGCACTGTAACACGACTTCGGCTCAAAGTGAAGGATCGGTGGGGCCACCTCAACATCCTCCGCTTCGCACCAGCCCCGGCCGGTCCCAGCGGACACCCCGCAGCGGGCTACCGCTTGCCACGCCCGCCGGCGCGGGCTGCTGCCCCCGAGTGGCCAGGCGCAGCAGGCGGGTGCCCGACGCTTGGCTAACAGTTCCACCGCGCGTCGCTGTTCATTTCTTCGGGTAGCGCCTCACGTCGGACTCGAGGCCAAGGCGCTCGATCGCTGCGAACCAGGCGTCTCGAAGGGAGCCGGGCAATTGTGTGCCGCACTACCTAGTCCCCGGCGGGCTGCGCTGAAGATGGAAAGGGGTCTGGGAGCGCAGTGCTCCCCAGACCCCTGCCCAGCGTGCAGCGCCCGGCGCTCAGCGTCCTTGCGCGGCCAGGATGGCGTCGAAGACGCGCGTGGCGAGGATGTTAGGGTCGGTGGCGCCCTGGTTCACGCCGAGCGCAATGGTGATGCCGCTCTCGGGGGCGTGCCAGAGGGCCGAGCGGAAGCCGCCGAACCCGCCGATGTGGCCGAGCACCGTGCTGGCGGCTGCCGGGCGCGCGCGGCCGGATGCGTCCGGCCCTACCGGCAGGACATTGCGCATCACGCCGAGGCCGTACTCCAGCGCCGGCATGTTGTACTGGCCCTTGCCGTTCTCGAAGGTGAGCATCATCTCGAGCGTCTCCGGGCGCAGCAGCCGCCCGCCGAACAGCGCCTCGCCGAAGCGCTGCACGTCGCCCACCGTGGAGACCATGTTCGCCGTCGCGTACGCGAACGAGAGCGAGATGTTCGTCTGGTCGCGCTCGTGGCGGTAGCCGCGGGCCTGCACGCCCTCCACCGCCTCGTCCGGCGGGAAGTAGGTGTGCCGCAGCCCGGCGGGGATGAGGACGCGCTGCCGCATCTCGTAGGCCAGCGGGTTGCCCGTCACCTGCTCGACGATCATGCCTAGCAGGACGTAGTTCGTGCTGGAGTAGTCCCACGCGTCCTGCGTGCCGGGGAGGAAGACCGGCTGCTGCTGCGCGGCGTAGGCCACCAGCTCCTCCGGGGGCCAGCGGTACTCCGGCGCCTGGAACGCCCGCGCGAGGAAGTGCTTGTCCTCCAGGTAGTCGTACAGGCCGGCAGTGTGGTTCAGCAGCGCCCGGACGGTGATCGCATCCCCGTACGGCACCAGCCCCGGGTACCAGGTGGCAATCGGCGCGTCCAGGTCCAGCCGGCCCTCCTCCACCAACTGCATGACGACCACGGCGGTGAAGACCTTGCTGATGCTGGCGATGCGCACCTGGGTGGCGGGTGTCATCGGCTGTGCCCGCTGTACGTCGGCGTAGCCGCTGGCCCCGGCCCACGGCTCATACCCTGGGATCTGAACCGCCAGCACAGCGCCGGGGATCTTCCCGTCGGCCACGGTCTCGTCGAGAATACGCTGGAGCGCCGCGGCGAGCGCCGGGTCGATCGACCCCGGCGGCAGCTGCGTCGGCGCCTCGGCCGGCGCGACCGTCGCAGTGGCGACCGGCACAGCCGTGGGGGATGGCGGCACGGCTGTCGGCGCAGCCGTGGGGGACGGCGGCGCAGCCGTGGGGGATGGCGGCACAGCCGTGGGGGATGGCAGAGCCGTGGGCTGCAACGTCGGAGCGGGTACCGTGGGCGGCGCCTGGAGCGCCACTGATGTCGCGGATGAGGGCTGTTCCGAGAGGACTGCCGGTGTAGGGGCCGGCTGGACGCTCGGCGCCGCGCACCCGGCGCTGGTGATCGTCAGGATACATAGGGCCAGGACGCCCGGCCAACTCCGACGTTGAAAGAAGCCCTGCACTCCTCGCTCTCCCGAATTCTGTGGCGCACCACGCCGCGCGCAGCAGACAGCCTGCGCGGGGTCTGAGGAGAGCGAAGCGGATCCTCAGGCCCCGCCGGTCACCTGCGCGGTGGTGCGCCAGTACTCCTCGTGCGGCGAGCCGCTCGATACCGTGTGGCACACGGGTCCGCCGGGGCGGGGCGCCGTGTGCCGCGCGCAAGTGTACCATGTCCTGTGGCCTTGTGGGGCGGGGGTTTGCGCGGAGGTGTAGAGTCTTTGGGCATGTAAGACTTCATCAGCGGCGGGTGTGGCGCCGCGCCACATGCCCGATGATGTGAGAGATGTTCATTAACCTCTCAAAACCCCACCGCTCACCCGCCAGCCACCGGCCGCAGGCGGAATGAGAAGTGATACTCGCGCTCCAGCAGCCGGTAGCGCTCCAGCGTGTCCGGGCCGCAACTCAGCGTACCCAGCCCACGCTGCGCGGCGTCGATGTTCAGGTAGACCTCGGCGCGCTGCACCAGGTCGGTCGTGTGCGTGGCGCGGTAGAGGTCGTCGTCGCTCATGTGCAGCGCGGAGAAGGCGAAGGTCGGGGCTCCGGAGACGCGCAGCCCGCGCCCCTGCGCATCCTGCAGCGTCAGGTGGCGCACATCGGTCTTGTGGCCGTGCTCCTGCGGCATGATGTAGGGCACGTACTGGTCGCTCACCGTGCTCTCCCAGCGCCCCACCATAGCGCTCGCCTTGCGGTCGCTGTAGTTGTCCCACGGGCCGCGCCCGTACCAGGCCAGGTGCTCCAGGCCCGGCGCCAGCACCAGGCTCACCCCCACGCGCGGGATGTCGCTGATCCCTTCGCCGAGGGTCACGCTGTTCTCCACCAGCAACTCGCCGGAGGCCAGCAGGGTGTAGCGGTGGATGTGGGCGAAGTCGTCCCATTGCCCGCGCCCGGAAGCGGCGTGGGCGATCTCCACCGTGACGGCGTCCGGTCCCTGTTCCACCAGGCGGATGCCGCGCAGCTCGCGCTGCAGCTCTGGCAAGCCTAGCGCGCGCCAGCGGTGCAGCGGCTTGCGCTCCTCGTCCCACAGCTTGAGGCCGTCGTTGTCCACCGCGGCGCGCCAGACGTTCAGCAGCGGCCCTCGGCGCAGCACATTCTGCCCGCCGGCGCCAAAGGCCGCCAGCGTGCCGGTCGAGGTGTCGAACTCGGCCCAGGTGTCGCCGGCGCGCAGCACGATCCGCCCCGGCGCCTGCTCTATCGCCACGGCGGAGGGTGCGTCCGGCTGCGCAACCTCGCCCTCCGCTGCGGGAAGAGCCAGTTGGTCCCAGGCTACCTCGTGGCCCGCCTCGGCCCAGGGCGTCTCCTCGCGCTGGAAGAAGCGCACCGTCAGGAAGCGCTCGCCGGGGAGTCCCGCGGCGCGGCCCAGGTCCAGCGCTACCGTCTGCGCCTGGCCGGGGGCTGCATGCAGCGCGGGGAGATCGCCGGAAGCCACCACCTCGCCGTCAACCGTCAGCTCCCATGCGCCGCGCAGCCACTCCAGGCCGCGGAAGTCCTGCCTGTTGATGATACGGATGGCGCCGCCCGGCGCGTCCACCCACTCGGCGCGCACCGGCTGGATCAGGTGCTTGAACTCGAACATCGCCGGGTGGGGCCGGCGATCCGGCCACACCAGCCCGTCGCAGACGAAGTTGGCATCGTTCGGCACGTCGCCGAAATCCCCGCCGTAGGCCCAGAAGACGCGCCCCTGCGCGTCTGTGCGCCGGATGCCGTGGTCCACCCACTCCCAGATGAAGCCGCCCTGCAGCCCGCGGTGGCGCTCGAAGGCCGCCCAGTAGTCGGAGAGGCTGCCGTTGCTGTTGCCCATGGCGTGCGAGTACTCGCACAGGATCAGCGGGCGCGGGTCGCCGTTGTCTGCCTCGGCCCAGGCCACGATCTCGTCGATCGAGGCGTACATGGGGCAGATAATGTCCGTGACGTTGCGCCCGCCCTCCCAGTTCTCGCCCATCCAGCGCGAGATCGCGCCCTCGTAGTGCAACGGGCGGCTCGGGTCGAGGCTGCGCGCCAGGCCGGCCGCCGCGTCGTGGTTCGGGCCGTAGCCGCTCTCGTTGCCGAGCGACCAGGCGATCACCGCGGGGTGGTTCTTGTCGCGCTCGATCATGTTGCGCACGCGCTCGACGAAGGCGCGGGTGTAGCGCGGGTCGCGGCAGATGTCGAAGTAGTAGGCGTGGGACTCGACGTTGGCCTCGTCCACCACGTACAGCCCGTAGCGGTCGCACAGCTCCAGCCAGTAGGGGTCGTTTGGGTAGTGTGAGGTGCGGACGGCGTTGATGTTGAAGCGCTTCATTGTCCGCGCGTCCAGCTCCATCAGCTCGCGGCTGACATACTTGCCGGTGGTGTCATCGTGGTCGTGGCGGTTGACGCCGCGGATCATCACTGGCACGCCGTTGACGAGCAGTTGCCGGTCGCGCACGACGACGCTGCGGAAGCCGATCTGGCAGGCGCTGCTCTCGGGGCCGGACGGCCCGTGAACCGTCAGCACCAGCGTGTAGAGCTGGGGCGTCTCGGCGGACCAGAGGCGCGGCGCCGGGACGGCACCGGTGAGTGTGACGTCCTGGCGGGTGGGGCGGCGGCCACCCCAGTATGCGGTGAGCTGGCGGTAGGTGGCGCTCAGCGGCTGTGTGAAGACCGGCACGCCGTCCGGGTCGTAGAGCCAGGCCTCGACCTGCGCGGGCGCATCGGTCTCGGCCGCCGCGTCCAGCGTGCAGCGCAGGCGCAACGTGGCCTCGCGCATGTCGTCCGACAGCTCGGTGCGTGCGGCGTAGTCCGCCAGGAAGACCGTGTCGGTGGCGTAGAGGAAGACGTCGCGGTGGATGCCGGACTGCCACCAGTGGTCCTGGTCTTCGACGAAGCTAGCGTCGGACCAGCGCAACACCACGGCGGCCAACTCGTTGGGCGCGTCGAAGCGCACCAGCGCGGTGAGGTCGTACTCGGCGGGGGTGCGCGAGTCCTTGCTGAGGCCCACCGGCTGGCCGTTGACGTACACGTAGCAGACGCCCTCGCAGCCAGCGATGTGCAGCACGATGCGGCGGCCGTGCCAGGAGGCGGGCAGGTCGAAGGTGCGGCGGTAGAGGCCGGTGGGGTTGTCGGATGGCACGTGGGGCGGGCGGTCTGGGAAGGGCATCTGGACGTTGGTGTAGTGCGGCGCGCCGAAGCCCTGCATCGTCCAGTTGCCGGGCACCTGGATGCTGGCCCAGCCGCCGCCCTCGAGCGCGGCGTAGGTGGCGGCCTCGGGGCGGGGCAGGAGCTTGAAATCCCACGTGCCGCTCAGGCTGAGGAACCACGGCGAGCGCGGGTACTCGAGCGCGGCGGCGGAGGCCGCGGGGGACGGGATGGCGAGCGCGTGGGGCGGGAGTGTGTTCAGACTAGTCAACTCGGGCAGTTCCCAGCTCTTGAGGCCGCCGACGAAGAGCAGCGGCAGGGTGGGGGAGTCGTGGTGAGTCATAGGGTCTCTCTGCTAGCGTCCTTCTTGCAGCGTGCGTCGCGTGCAGGGAGCAGTGCGCACTGTGCAGACCGGGTTGGGGTAGTCGCTCCGCACCGCACGCCGCATCGCATGGCATGCAGCGCGGGCGGGCACATGAGCGCCGCCGTTACGGGCACCGTGCCGCTGCCCACCATGCGCTGCGGCGCGCCCGACGTTGACACCGTGCCACCACCATCACGGGGGCCTAAGCCGCGCCCTCCGTATGGGCGGAGACGTAGCGGCCGGGGGTATTATAAGCGACACGTGGGGGTGAGGTGCTGCCGGAAGCTAGCGCAAGAGCGCCACCGCCACGTTCGACCTCACCAGACGGGTTCAGCGTGGTCAACTCCGCGCCGGCGTCTGCGCTGCGCGACCCGTTCCCGCCCGCCATCCGCATGATCCAGCATTGATAAAGAACTCCCCTCCCCCCGGTGTCGAGATCTCAACCCATGGCGTGCGGGGCGCGGCGTATACTCGCGCTATCAGCACGCGTATCGTGGCTACCCGGCATGTGTATGCCTTCCGCTCACGGCCGCGCCCGAGGCGAGATCCCCCCTGCACGACGGGCAGCGTATCAGGAGCCGGCACCCCGAACCCCTCCACCCGTGATCATCTGGTGAACGAGGAGGTTGCCGATGAGACGATGGAAGTACGTGATCTTCTGGGCCATCGCGCTGTTGGTCATTCTGGTCGGCTGCACGAGCCAAGCCAGCACACCGCCAACGGCAGCCGTACCGACCGCAGCCGCCCCAACCGCCAGCTCGGCGCCTGAGACCGAGACCGACGACTCGCCGGACGCTCTCGCGTTGGCGGCGTTCCAGAAGGGCGGCTGTGGCGCATGCCATATCATCCCCGGCGTGAGCACCGCCCGTGGGACGATCGGACCGGACCTCTCGAATATCCGCACGAACGCCGCCCAGGTGCTGCAGAGCAGCGGCTATACCGGCAAGGCCGCGACGGTGGCTGAGTACATCCGCGAGGCGATCCTCGAGCCAGATGCCTTCGTGTCGGCCAATTGCGCTGGCGCCCCGTGCCAGAAAGGGATCATGCCCCCCTCGCTGGGGCAGAGCCTCTCCCCGGCTGAGCTGGAGGCGGTTATTCAGTACCTGCAGCAGGCCCACGACGAGACGGCTGCGCCCGAAGAGCCAGCCGCGGCGGGCGAGACGCCGACGCTCAGCGAGCAGGACTTCGCGTGGGCGAAGCTGACCTACTTCGAGCGCTGCGCCGGGTGTCATGGGACGCTCCGCAAGGGCGCGACCGGCCCGGCCCTCACCCCCGACCGGACCTTGCAGCTCGGCACCGCGGGGTTGGCGGCGATCATCACCAACGGCACCGCGCGCGGCATGCCCGACTGGGGCAAGCAGGGCTTCTTCACCGCGGAGCAGATCGCGATCCTGGCGAAGTTCCTCCAGATGGAGCCGCCCACCCCGCCTGAGCTCCCGCTGGAGGGCATGAAGGACTCCTGGAAGGTGTTCGTCGCCCCCGAGGATCGGCCGAGTGCGGCCCAGACCACGCGCAACTGGCAGAACTACTTCCTCGTCACGCTGCGCGACGCCGGCCAGGTCGCAGTGGTGGACGGCGACACCTACGAGGTGGTGAGCAACGTCGACACCGGCTACGCAGTCCACATCACCCGCATGTCGGCCACCGGGCGCTACGCCTACGTCATCGGCCGCGACGGGAAGCTGGCGCTCGTCGACCTGTGGATGGAAACGCCCACGAAAGTGGCCGAGGTGCAGGTCTGCTACGACGCGCGCTCGGTGGAGGTCAGCAAGTACAAGGGCCCGGAGGGGGACTACACCGACAAGCTCGCGGTGGTCGGCTGCTACTGGCCGCCCCACTTCGTCATCATGGACGGGCAGACCCTCGAGCCGATCAGCATCGTCAGCACCCGCGGCTACACCGTTGACACCAAGGAGTACCACCCCGAGCCGCGGGTGGCCGCGATCGTGGCCTCGCACTTCAAGCCAGAGTGGATCGTGAACGTCAAGGAGACCGGCCAGATCTGGCTGGTGAACTACGTCGACCCGGCCGCCCCGCTGATCAAGATGCTGCCGGCGGCGCGCTTCCTCCACGACGGCGGCTGGGATGCCACCAAGCGCTACTTCATGGTCGCGGCCAACCAGTCCAACAAGGTCGCGGTGGTGGACGCCAAAGAGGGCAAGCTGATCGCTCTGGTGGACACCCCGCAGGTGCCGCACCCCGGACGCGGCGCGAACTGGATCGACCCGGAGTATGGTCCAGTGTGGAGCACGGCGCACCTTGGCGAGGGGGCGATCGTCTCGATCGGCACGGACCCTGAGGGCCACCCGGACGCAGCCTGGAAGGCGGTGCGCGTCACCCCGTTGCCCGGCTCCGGCAGCCTGTTCATCAAGACCCACCCCAAGAGCAAGTGGATCTGGGTGGACATGACCCTCAACGCCGATCCGGTGCTGGCGCGCACGATCTGCGTGATCGCCAAGGACGACCCGAGCAAGACGCACAAGTGCTGGGAGGCTAGCAGCTACGGACGGGCCGTACACTTCGAGTACAACCAGGCGGGCACAGAGGTCTGGGTGAGCATCTGGGGCGACGCCAGCAAGCCCGGCCAGACCGGTGAGATCGTGATCTACGACGACGCCACCTTGACGGAGAAGACGCGCATCAAGGACATGATCACGCCGACCGGCAAGTTCAACGTCTTCAACACGGTATTCGACATCTACTAAGCTCGACTTTTGCCTATCCGCAGACCCCGGAGCGGGTGGGGTTGCAAGGGAGGGCTGCGCCCTTCCCTGACCTCTCCCCGCACGTGTCGGATGGGGTGGGTCTGAGGGAGGGCACAGCCCTCCCTTTCTTTATTTCCAGAAGCTCGTGTGGAGAGTACCCTGACCTTATAGAAGCCGCCGCAAGCCGCCGCGCTTGAGCGCGATCGGCGTCGCCGTGGCGGTGAGTGCCTCCTTCACCAGGTTCGGCTGCAGGCTGGTGCGCGCCTGCAGCATGAGCGCTACCACGCCAGAGATATGCTGCGTGGCCATGCTGGTGCCGTTGGCGCAGGTATAGCGCAGCGGGTCGCCGGGGATGCCGCCATGCCGGCATCGTAGGCTGCCTTGCTGGCCACGTTCACCGGAGCAGCCGGCTCGAACTCGCCGTCCGTGTCCCAGGAGCTGGAGATCACCGTGAGGATGGCAGTGACGGGCGCGGCATCGCTCGCCGCGCGGAAGAAGGGGTCGATCACCGCGCCGGACGCCGCGGCGGCGGGGGCCTGTGGTAGGCACAGCAGCGCGAGGGCCAGCAGCAGGGGAAGAAGAAGCCAGTATAATCTCGTCTGCGTTTGCAATTGGATGCTCCTGTGGGTGTTCCTAGTAGCGGTACCGGGCATGAGCAGGAGCTATGCCATGGATGGACGATGCACGGCGAATACAAAGTCCCCGGCGGCAAGCTGGTGGTGATCGATCTTGAGGTGGTGGACGGGCGGCTGCGCGACGTGGCGCTGAGCGGCGATTTCTTCCTGGAGCCGGAGGAGGCGCTCGGCTGGATGACGGCGGCCCTCGAGGGGCTGCCGGCGGAGAGCGACGAGGCGGCGATCGCGGGGCGGGTGCGCGCTGCGGTGGCGGGCGCCGAGCTGATCGGCCTGACGCCGGAGGGCGTGGCGCTGGCGGTGCGGCGAGCCGTGGCAGGAGGCGCGCGATGAGCGCCGCGGCGGACGGTTGGCGGGGGTACGATTGGCAGCTGCTGCGCGGCGGCCCGCTCAGCCCGCTGATGCACATGGCGCTCGACGAGGTGCTGACCGAGGCGGTGGGCGCGGGCCGGCGCCCGCCGACGCTGCGGCTGTGGGAGTGGGCCGGGAGCGCCGTGGTGATCGGGCGCTTCCAATCGCTGCGCAACGAGGTGGACCCCGCGGGCGCCGCGCGGCACGGCATCGCGGTGGTGCGGCGCATCACCGGCGGCGGCGCGATGTTCATCGAGCCGGGTAACACGATCACCTACTCGCTCTACGCCCCGCCCGCGCTGGTGGCCGGGATGAGCATGGTCGAGTCGTACGCCTTCCTGGACCAATGGGTGCTCGAGGCGCTGGCGTCGCTGGGGGTGGTGGCCTGGTATCAGCCGATCAACGACATCGCCTCGGCCGAAGGGAAGATCGGTGGCGCGGCTCAGACCCGCCGGGCCGGCGCGCTGCTGCACCACGTCACGATGGCCTACGACATCGATAGCGCCAAGATGCTGGAGGTGCTGCGCATCGGGCGCGAAAAGCTGAGCGACAAGGGCACCCCCAGCGCGGCCAAGCGGGTGGACCCGCTGCGCCGCCAGACGGGCCTGCCACGCCAGGCGATCATCGAGCGCATGATCGAGACCTTCCGCGCCCGCCACGGCCTGGTGGAATCCACGCTCGCGCCGGAGGAGTTGCAGGCCGCCGCGCGCCTGGTGGACACGAAGTTCGGGACCGAGGCCTGGCTGCGGGCGCTGCCGTAGGGGCGCAGCAGGGGCGTCTCATCTTCAATACACGTTCTCACCAGGGGGACCATCCCGCCAGTCCGCGCCAACGCCCGCCCGCCGCGGGCGTGATAGAATAGCTGCGCCGAGAACCGGGGGGCTGTGGCCCCGGCAAGCGAATATGTGCCTATCTGCATATCTTCGGGCGGGGGCAGGAGCGGGCTTCACCCTCCCCTACACCCCCCCCTGTCCGGGGTATCCGAATAGGCGCTAAAGAGGGCGCAAAGCCATGCGTCTTGAGGGCAAGGTCGCCATCGTGGCCGGCGCCGGGTGGGGCGGGATCGGCGCCGCGATCGCCTACCGCTTCGCGCGCGAGGGCGCCCGCCTGGTGATCAACAGTAACCACCGCGCCGAGAAGCTGGAGGAGACTGCCGGGCGCATCCGCGCGGCCGGCGGCGAGGTTGTGACGCGCATGGGCGACGTGGCCGATGCGGCTACGTGGGAGGGATTGGTGGCCGACGCGCGCGAGCGCTTCGGTAAGCTGGACATTCTTGTCCACAATGCCGCCTCGGCGGTCCTCAAACGCGTGGGCGATCTCACCGACGAGGAGTGGGATCGTAGCCTGGACGTGACGCTGCGCGGCCCGTGGCTAGGTGTGAAGCACTGCGTCCCTGAGTTGCGGCGCGCCGGCGGCGGCGCGATCGTCTTCATCTCCACCGTCAACGCCACCATCACCAACCCGCTGTTCGGCGTCTACAGTACGGCGAAGGCCGGCCTGCATGGGCTGACCCGCAGCGTGGCGTTGGACTACGGGCGCGACGGCATCCGCTGCAACGCGATCGCGCCGGGGCAGATCGTGGGCGAGCGCGAGACCGCACGCCTGGCGCAGGACCCGCTCGAGGACCAACTCTCGCGCGACTGCTATCCGCTCGGGCGCTACGGCCGGCCCGAGGATATCGCCGGCTGCGCGCTGTTTCTGGCCTCCGACGATGCCGCCTTCGTCACGGGGATCGTCCTCACCGTCGACGGCGGGCTGACGCTCCAGTCCCCCGAGGCGCTGGTGCGCCCCTCGTTCCGCTCCCGCTGGCGCGATGATATCCTCGTGCCGCGGCCGCGTGAGGACGCCGACGAGTCGGACAAGGCGTTCGGGATGTGACGATGGGGCCGCAGGCCCACCCGAGCACGCAGGCGGGAGAACGAACGATGAGCGAGGGGCGCAACTTCTGGCGTGGATCGCTGGTGCGGCTGCGGCCGATCGAGCAGAAGGATATCGACGAACCCCCGCAAGAGCCGGATACCGAGAACGACCGCTTCATGGGATCGATCGACCCTCCGCTCTCGCCCGAGATCGATCGCGAGCAGTTTCGCGAGCTTGCACGGCAGTCCGGCAAAGATGACTACCTGTTCCTCCTGATCGAAAACCAGGATGGCGAGACGGTTGGCTTTATCCACAGCCACGACTGCGTCCGCCGGAATGGTACCTTCAAGTATGCGGTGGGGATCAAGCGCCAGTACTGGGGGCGCGGCTATGGGCGCGCCGCCGTGATGATCTTCCTGCGCTATTTCTTCCGCGAGCTGCGCTACCAGAAGTGTACGACACCGGTCTACGCCTTCAATGAGCGCTCGATCCGCTTCCACGAATCGATCGGCTTCCGGTTCGAGGGCCGCCTGCGGAATATGGTCTACACCAACGGCGAGTATTTCGATGAGCTGTACTTCGGTCTGACCAACGCCGAGTGGGATCAGATCGACCCGCCGCTCGTGTTGAAGCGCTGCGCCGCCAGCGCCGAGAAGGAGCCTGCATGAAGATCGGCTACTGCACATGGGGTATGCCGACCGTCCCGGTTGACATAAGCATCCCATTCCTGGCACGGCTCGGCTACGAGGGGGTGGAGCTGACGGTCATCCCGGGCTACACCACCGAGCTGAGCCGGCTGGACGCCGCCGAGCGGCAGCGGATCGCGCGCATGCTCAGGGATCATCATCTGGAGCTGCCGGCCATCGCCGCGCAGACCCCTATGGTGGAGCGCGACCCTGACCGGGCCGCCGTCTACTGGAAGCGACTCACCGACGCGGTGGACCTGGCGGTGGACTGGGCGCAGGACGGTGTGCCGCCGGCGGTGGACACCACCGTCGGCGGCGCATCCGCGGATTGGGACGACCTCAAGGGGCTGCTGTTCGAGCGCATGGGCGCGCTGGTGCGCTATGGCGAGCAGCGCGGCGTGGTGATCGCCGCCGAGCCGCACGTCAGTGATATGCTCGACCGTGTGGACCGGGTCCTCGAGTTGCTGGATGCGATTCGCTCGCCCTTCCTCAAGCTGAACTTCGACATCAGCCACTTCAATGTGCAGGGCGTCCCGTACCAGGAGTCGGTGGCCGCGCTGGCGCCGCACTCCGTCCATACCCACGTCAAGAGCGAGCGCGGCCGGGCGCCGCACCACGAGTTTCTCATCCCCGGCGAGGCGGAGTTCGACTGGGCCGGCTACCTGCACGCCATGCGTGCCGCCGGCTACGACGGCTTCATCACTGCCGAGGTGAGCATCATGGTGCAGCGCCGTCCAGGATATGACCCGTTGGCGGCCGCCGAGCAGACTTACCGCACCCTGCGTCGCGCCTTCGATGAGGCAGGGATCGAGAGCTCCCCTCGCCCGCGCATGGGCGAGGGGCCGGGGGTGAGGGCGTGAAGCTCTCCTGCCTACCGGTCTCGCTCTACGCCGACTTCGCATCCGGCCGGCGCTCGCTCGGCGACTGGTTCCGCCTCGCGGCGGACCTGGGGCTGGATGGCGCGGACCTGAGCGTGGCGCACGTGGCCAGCCGCGCGCCGGCCTACCTGGACGGGCTGCGGCGTGAGGCCGAGGACGCCGGCGTGCGGCTGGTGATGCTGGCAACCTACTCGGACTTCACGCAGCCGGACGCCGCCGAGCGCGCGCGCCAGGTGGAGGACGTGCGCGCCTGGGTGGAGGCCGCGGCGCGGCTGGGCGCCTCGTTCCTGCGCCTCACCGCTGGCCAGGCCCACCCCGGCGTGGCCGAGGCGGACGGGCTGGCCTGGGCCGCCGCGGGGCTGACGGCCTGCCTGGACGAGGCGGCGGCGGCCGGCGTCACCCTGCTGTACGAGAACCACGTGCGCGGCGCGGTCTGGAGCGCCAACGACTTCACCCAGCCGGCGGCGCGCTTCCTGGAGGTAGTACGGCGCACGGCCGGCAGCGGCCTGCGCATCCTGTTCGACACGGCCAACCCGCTGGCCTTGGGTGACGACCCCCTGGCGCTGCTGGAGCAGGTGCGCGAGCGCGTGGGGGCGGTGCACCTGAGCGACATCCGGCGCGCCGGGGCGTTCGAGCCGGTGGTGCTGGGCACGGGCGTGGCGCCCATCCCCGCGCTGCTGCGCGCGCTGGTGGCCGGTGGGTTCGACGGCTGGCTGAGCATCGAGGAGGCCAGCCGCACCGGCGAGCAGGGCTTTCGCCAGGCGGTAGCGTACGCACGAGCGGCATGGGGAGCAGCGTTGTCGACAGATCGCACGCTATGAAAGGCACTACGCTATGGCTGGCCCCCTCTCCTTCGATCTTACCGATAAAGTCGTCCTCATCACCGGCGCAGGCCGCGGCATCGGCAGGGCGATCGCCGAGGCGTGCGCAGCAAGGGGTGCGCACCTGGCGCTCGGCAGCCGCACCGTGGCCGAGAGTGAGGCCACCGCCGCGGCCTGCCGGGCCTCCGGTATCCGCGCTGCGGCCTGGGAGCTGGACGTGGCGCGCGTGGCGAGCATCCGCGCCTTCGTGACGCGTGCGCTCGAGACCTTCGGGCGGATCGACGTGCTGGTGAACAACGCCGGTGTCAACGTGCCCAAGCCGGCGCTGCAGGTCACCGAGGAGGAGTTCGACCTGATCGTCGACGTTAACCTGAAGGGGGTCTTCTTCATGTCGGCCGCCGTGGCGCAGAGCATGGTCGAGCGCGGTATCCCCGGCAGCATCGTCAACATCACCTCGCAGGTTGGGGTGGTGGGCGGCGCGCTGCGCAGCGTCTACAGCGGCGCCAAGGGCGGCGTGGGCAACCTCAGCCGCGCGCTGGCGGCCGAGTGGGCCCCGCATCAGATCACCGTCAACTGCGTCGCACCTACCTTCACCCGCACGCCGATGCTGGAGAAGGCACTCCAGAACCCGGAGTTCGCCAGGAACCTGGAGAAGGTGCCCATGGGTCGCACCGCTGAGCCAGAGGAGATCGCCGCCGCGGTGGTGTTCCTGGCCTCGGACGCGGCACGCATGATCACCGGCCAGGTGCTGTGCGTGGACGGGGGGTATACAGCGGTGTAGGGGGCGCGGGGAACCCAGGTTCCCCCGCGCTCCCTGCTCATCCCAGGGTGTGGGGCGGCGCCCCACGACACATGGTTACACTCATTTGCTACAGCACCGTCGGAGACACTACGATGAGCAAGTTAAGGGTCGGGGTGATCGGCTGCGGCGGGATCGCCACCATGCATATCCGCGGCTACCTGGACACCGGCCGCTATGAGATCGTCGGCCTGGCGGACCTGGACGAGGCGGCGATGGCCGAGAAGGACCAGAAGTTCAACATCGCGCCGCGCCACTACACGGACGCGCGCGCCATGCTGTCGCAGGAGCGGCCGGACGTGGTGTCGATCTGCACCTGGCACCCCGGCCACGCCACCTGGACGATCGCCGCCGCCACCTTCCGCCCGCGCGCCATCCTCTGCGAGAAGCCGATGGCCGACACCCTCGGCCGTGCCGAGCAGATGATGGTGGCCTGCGCCCGTAACGGCGTCAAGCTCGCCATCGCCCACCAGCGCCGCTTCATCCCCTCCTACACGCTGGCGCGCGAGTTGATCGCCCAAGGGGCGATCGGCAAGGTGCGCCTGATCCAGAGCTTCGCCGCCGACGGGCTGCCGAACTATAGCACCCACCAGACCGACATGTACCGCTATTTGCTCGGCGACGAGGAGTGCGACTGGGTGATGGGCAACGTCGAGCGTAAGACCGATCGCTACGAGCGCTCGACGCGCATCGAGGACTGCGCGGTGGGCACGTTCCACTTCACCAGCGGCGCCATGGCGCTGCTGCTCAGCGACGTGACGCCGACGGTCTACCAGGGGGCCTGGATCTACGGCAGCGACGGGACGATCAACCTGACCACCCGCGACCTGCAGATCCTGAGCCGCGAGACAGGCGGGCGCTGGGAGCGGCACGAGCCGGACGGCCGCTTCCACAAAGTGGCCGAGCTGGGCGATGACTTCGAGTGGTACGAGGCCCCGGCGGCCCAGATGGACGAACTGGCCGACTGGGTCGAGGGCCGGCGCGACGACTTCCGCGGCGCGGCGGCCAACGGCCTCAAGGCGCTGCAGATGGTCCACGCGGTGTATGAGTCCGCCCGCCGGCACGAGAAGGTGCTGTTGCCGATGCAGACGCGCGCCAACCCGCTGGACCTGATGGTGGAGTCCGGCCACCTGGCGCCCGAGCGCCCCGGCCCGTACGATATCCGCGCCTTCCTGCTGCGCGGCGAGCGGATGCTATCTGATACGGAATGAGATTCTTCTGGAGAGGCCTGGCCCCTCCAGGCCTCCCCGCGGAGCAATAGACGCATGAGCCACCACTCCACCGACGCGATGGTGTACGTCGGGACGTACACCCAGGTGATGCCGCACGTGCACGGCAAGGCCGAGGGGATCTATATCTGCCGGCTGGACGGCGCCACCGGCGCGCTCGAGCGCCTGGATGCCGCGCCCGGTGTGGTGAACCCATCGTTCCTCACCGTCAGCGCCGACGGGCGCTTCCTGTACGCGGTGCAGGAGGTGGAGCAGTACGACGACCACCCAGGCGGCGCGGTCAGCGCCTTCGCGATCGATGCGCGGACGCACGCGCTAGTGCCGATCAACCACCAGCACACCCACGGCGCGCACCCCTGCTACGTCAGCATCGACCTCAGCGGGCGCTGGCTGCTGGTGGCGAACTACAGCGGCCCGACGGTGAGCGTGCTGCCGATCGGCGCGGACGGCGCACTCGGCCCGGCGGCGACGGTGGTGCGCCACCACGGGGCATCCCCACACCACGGCGGGCCGCACCCGCACGCGATCGTCCCGGCGCCCGGTGGCCGCTTCGTGCTGGTGCCGGACTGCGGCCTGAACCGGGTGTTCGTCTATCGGCTGGACCGGCTGCGCGGCGAGCTGGCCGAGAGCGAGGCGCCGCTGGCGGAGCTGCCGCCCGCCTCTGGCCCGCGCCACGTGGCGTTCCACCCTGGCGGCTCCTACGTCTACAGCGTCAACGAGCAGGGCTCGAGCGTGACAGCCTTCGCCTACGATGCAGAGCGCGGCGGGCTGCGCGCGCTTCAGACGCTGCCCGCCGTGCCGGAGGGCGTTACGGCGCACACCAGTGGCGCCGACATCCACGTCCACCCGTCTGGCCGCTTCGTGTACTGCTCCATCCGCGGCCACGACAGTATCGCGGCCTTCGCGGTGGACGTGGCCAGCGGCACACTGCGCCCGCTGGGCCACACGCCCACCGGCGGGCGCACGCCGCGCAACTTCGCGATCGACCCGCGTGGCGCGTTCCTGCTGGCCGCTAACCAGGACAGCGATACCGTCGTGACCTTCCGCATCGACCAGGACACCGGCGCGCTGGAGGAGACCGGTCAGGTGGCGCACATCCCGTCGCCAGTGTGCCTGTACGTGGTGGAGTGAGGAACACCACATGTCCAACATCAGACTCGCCATCGTCGGCTGCGGCGGCATGGGCCACCGCCACCTGTACGGGCTGAACGAGCTGCATCGCGCCGGCTGGCGCGACTTCACGCTGGTGGCCGCCTGCGACCCGCTGCGCGCCAACGCGGAATCACTCGCCGACCAGGCCGCGTCCTTCTTCGGCGCCCGCCCGGCGGTGGTGGCTACGCTGGAGGAGTTGGCGTCGCTCGGGGTGGATGCAGTTGACATAACTACTACGCCGCGCTCACACCACACCATCGCAGTCGAGGCACTGGCGCGCAACTGGCACACCATGGTCGAGAAGCCGCTCGGCCTCACCGTGCGTGCGGCCAACGCCATTGTGCGGGCGGCCGCATCCTCCGGGCGGGTGCTGAGCGTGGCCGAGAACTACCGGCGCGATCCGGTCAACCGCCTGGCGAAGGCACTGCTGCAGGCCGGCGTGATCGGCGCGCCGCGCTTCGTGATCCACCACGTGGTGGATGGCGGGCGCGTGATGCTGATCTCGGTCTGGCGCCACCAGAAGGACCAGAGCGGCGTGCTCCTGGACGTGGGCGTCCACTACGCCGATATGCTCGAGTACCTGTTGGGTGAGATTGACATCGTGTACGCCCAGACGCGCCTGCACGAGCCAATGCGCAGCAACCCGGCGGCGAGCGGCGGCGCGGCCGCCAATCCGGCCGGCGTCTACGGCCGCTGGCAGAAGGAGATGCCGGCTACCTTCGCGGCCACCGCCGAGGACGCCGTTTACGGTACGCTGCTGTTCGCGAGCGGCGTGGTGGGCCAGTACATCGAGGACCACGCCGGGTGTGGGGAGCACCTGTGGGCGCGGCAGATCCACGGCTCGGAGGGATCGCTGAGCCTGCCGGTGGACCGCAGCGGCGGGACGATCGCGCTCCGGCGCGGGAGGCAGGAGGAGATCCGCGGCGCGGCGCTGCTCGACCTCGTGCCCGACTTCCGGCTCGACCCGGTCACGGCCGCGCTGTTCGGCGGCGAGCGGCTGGCGGGGTTCGAGCTGCCCTTCGCCGAGACCGACCGCAAGCTGATCGCCGTCGAGTACGCCGACTTCGCCTCCGCCATCCGTGGCGAGCGCCCCCCCGAGGTGGGCGCCGCGCAGGGCGCGCGCTCGGTGGCGGTCTCCTACGCGCTGCTCGAGTCCGGCGCGCTCGGCCGGCCGGTCAGTGTCGCGGAGGTGCTCGCCGAGCAGGTGAGCGTCTACCAACGGGAGATCGACGTGGGCCTGGGGCTGGGTGAGGAGTCAGTAGTGCGTAGTGCGTAGCAAGTAGCCAGTACCATCGCGTTTCACTGATCGCAGCGCTGTGGTGACTACTGACGACTGACCCCGGCTCTCTGGCTGCTCCGATCGCGCCGCTCTCCGGGATCAGGGCGTAGCCACAGCGCGACATCCGCCGGCTGCATGGCATCCTCGACCACCGTGAGCAATTCATACGAACCGCCCGTCCGGGAAGACGAAGAGGAACACGCCGAAGGAGGCCGAGCCGAGAAAGTTGAGGGCCGCGACCGGCGGCCACCACGCCGGGTGCGCCTCGGCCAGCGCATACAGGGGATAGGGGTAGGTCGCTGTCCCGAAGGTCAGCAGCGCCAGGGCGACGAACAGGGCGAAGCGGTCGGCAGCGATGCGCCAGACGATCAGCGCCGCGACCGCGGTGTACACCGTGGCCAGCACAATATCGAGCGCGATGCCGTAGGCCGCGTAGGAGCTCAGGGAGAGACCGAGATCCTGGAGTACATGCGCGCTGGCCGGCGGCAGCTGCCCGCTATCCACCTGTGCCGGTGGGTTCAGGCGCTGCAGCCCCGCAAACACGGCCGGGACGCCGGCCGCGAAGAAGCCCAGGCAGAGCGCAGCTATGGCCAGCCACGCGCCTCTCGCGAGCAGCAGCCAGCGCCCCTGTAGCTGCGTGCCAGCTCGCTGGCGGTGGTCGGGGGCCATGGCTGGCGGCGGCACGAGCGGACGGTCCACAGGCCCCTCCTCGCCCCTGCAGAGGCGCTCACGTCCAGATATGGTAGGACGGTTGACTCCGCGTTTCGTGCGGTTCTACAATAGCACGTTGGCGCAAGATGTGCCACCGCACCCTGGGGTGCGTGGGGAGCAAAAAGCCTACACCAGACACGCCATCACCATGACACGTCTCCGCATCGCCCAATACGGCACCCGCCACGGCCACGCCGCCGGCAAGCTGGCCGCCCTGCGCGCGAACCCGCGCGTGGAGTTGGCGGGGGTCTTTGAGCCGGACGCGGAGCGCCGCCGCGAGCTGGAGCGCGCCGGGTGGCCCTGGGCGGGCGTGCACTGGTTCGAATCCGCGCATGAACTGCTCGGCGACCCGTCGATCGCGGCGGTGGCCTCTGAGGGGCGCAACGATGAGAGCCTCGACCAGACCGAGGCGATCGTCCGCGCCGGCAAGCACGCTTGGTACGACAAGCCGGCCGGCACGAACTGGCCGCAGTGGCAGCGTGTGGTGGCTCTGGCCGAGCAGCGTGGCCTGATCATCCAGATGGGCTACATGTTCCGCTACCACGACGGCTTCCGGCGCATCGCACACTGGGCGCGCTCCGGCCTGCTCGGCCAGGTGTACGCCGTTCGCGCGCACATGTCCACCTGGATTTCCCTCCCGGAGCGGCAGGTCATCGCGCGGCATCGCGGCGGGATCTTCTACGACCTCGCCGGGCACATGATCGACCAGATCGTCTGGCTGCTTGGCCGCCCGCTGCGGATCACGTCGTTCCTGCGCACGGACGACGGGCGTGTGCCGGGGTTTGCGGACAACACGCTGGCGGTGCTGGAGTACCCGCATGCCCTGGCGCTGGTGGACATCGCCGCGATGGAGGCGCCGCCTCCGGCCCGCCGCTTCGAGGTCTACGGCGAGCGGGGGAGCGCGATCATGGAACCGTTCGAGCCGGCCGGGTCCATCCGGCTCTGTCTGAGGGAGGCGGCTGGCGGCTATGCCCCCGGCGAGCAGCGCGTCCCGCTGCAGGACCGGCCGCGCCAGGCGCTGTACGAGCTGGAGTTGGATGCCTTCCTGGCTGCGATCTCCGGCGAGCGCCCGCCCGAGCGCCCGCCCGCGCACGAGCTGCTGGTGCAGGAGGTGCTGCTGCATGCCACGGAGGCGGGGGGAGGCTTGGAGGGGCAAGGCCCCTCCAGAAAACCTTGAGGGTGCGGGGGCGACCCCACCGGGGGAGGATGGGGAGGGCGAAGCCCTCCACGCCTCCCGGGGGGCGTGAGGGGTGAAACCCCTCCCACATCCCCCGCCGGGAGGCTTTTCAAACAGGCTCTTAAAGAATCATCGAAGGAATCGGTATGCCCCAACCCGAAGACAAAGTGATCATCACCTGCGCGCTCACCGGTGGTATCCACGGCAAGGAAGCTAACCCCAACCTGCCCGAGCAGCCGGACGAGATCGTGGCGCAGGGGGTGGCCGCCTGGCGCGCCGGCGCGGCCATCCTGCACGTCCACGCCCGCAACCCGGACGGTAGCAACACGATGGACATAACGATCTACCGCGAGCTGCACGAGCGGCTGTGCGCCGAGACCGACGCCATCATCCAGCTCACCACCGGCGGCAGCCCGGTGCTGCCGGTGGAGGAGCGTCTCAACACCGTGCTGCTGGCGCCGGAGATGGCCTCGCTCAACCTGGGGCTGCTCAATTTCTTCATCCGCGGGCGGCAGGTGTTCTTCAGCAATCACCGCTCGGACATCGAGCGCTTCGCACGGGAGATGGCCGCCCGCGGGGTGAAGCCGGAGCTGGAGGCCTACAACGAGGCGATGATCGAGGAGGCCGAGCACCTGATCGCCAGCGGCCTGCTCACGCCGCCCTACGTGCTCAACTGCGTGCTGCACACCCCCACTCAGGGCGGGTTGCGGGGCACGCCGCGCAACCTGATGGGCATGGTCGAGCGTCTGCCGCCCGACACGATCTGTAACGTCAGCTCCATGGGCCGCACGCAGCTGCCGATCACCACCATGGCCATGGCCATGGGGCTGAACGTGCGGGTGGGGATGGAGGACAACGTCTACTACCGGCGCGGCGAGCTGGTGGAGAACAACGCGCGCCTGGTGGAGCGGACGGTGCGCATCGCGCGCGAGCTGGAGCGCGCGCCGGCCACGCCCGCCGAGGCGCGCGCCATCCTCGGCCTGCGCGGCCGCGCCCCTGGCCGCACGCCGTAACGAAACCATCTAAATTTAACATTACATCCCTAATGTTAAATTGAATCGCATCAGCGCACCGGCAGCACCACCCGGACGATCGTGCCGCTGCCAACGCTGCTCATCGCCTCGATCGTGCCGCCATGCGCCTCCACCGCCAGCTGGCAGAACGCTAGCCCGATCCCGCTGCTGCTCTGGCGCGTGCTCTGGCTCCCGCGCGTGGGGCCGAATTTCTCGAAGATGCGCTCCAGACGCTCCGGCGGGATCCCTGGCCCGTTGTCCTCGACCTCGATGGCGATCTGCGGCACCTCGGCCCCGTGCTCGAGGCACGACGCGGCGTGGGAGGCGCGCAGCGTGATGCACGTGCCGGGCGGCGTGTGCTTGATCGCGTTCGAGATCAGGTTCAGTGCCACCCGGCGCAGCAGGCGCAGGTCGCCCTCGATCAGCGGCAGATCGGGCGGCACGACAACCCGGATGGTCTTGTCCTCGATCGCGCCCCACCCGCGCATCTCCTCCGCGCACGCCTCGAACAGCCCACGCACCAGGATCGGCACGCGGTTCAGCCGCAGCCGCCCGCCCTCGAGCTGCGCCACGTCGAGCAGGTCGTCGATCAGGCCGCTCATGTTCCGCCCGCTGCGCAGCGCGCCCTCCACCAGCGCCAACGCGTCGTCGCCACGATGCACCATACGCAGCAGTTCGAGAAAGCCGAGTTGGGCCGTGAGCGGGTTCTTGAGGTCGTGGACGATCATCTGCACCAGCTCCTCTTTCCGCCGCTCCATCTCGATCAGGGTCTGGTTGAGGCGCTCGAGGGTCTGCCGCTGCTGCCGCTCGTCCGCCACCACCTGCGCCGTGCGCTCGATCACATTCGCCTGACCCATCGTCAGCCCAAAGCGCGCTTGCAACGTCTGGCGCAGCGCCGGTGTCAGCGTCTCGCCGCGGTCGAAGGCACCGAGCAGCGCCTCCATCGCCTGCGTGTAGTCCGCGTGCAGCCGCTGGCGTGTGCCGGCCAGGAACAGGCTCTCCAGCAGCCCCTCGTCGGACTGGCCGCGTTGGTAGTCGTGCAGCACGGCATAGCTGATCACCAGGAACCCGCTGGCCTGCAGCACGTGGTACAGCCAGAAGGAGAGGGAGTAGAGCTGCGCGGTCTGCTGAGCGAGCAGCGCCTCGCCGAACAGCGCGATCCCGCAGGTGGTGGCGATCCCAGCCCGCGATGGCCGCAGACGGTACAGGTGATAGTGTCGGGCCACAGCGAAGGCGTAGCAACTGAACCCGGCGCTCACCAACGCGAAGCGCAGCCACTCGATCCAGGCGGGCTTCGCCCCAGGCACGGGGGTAGCGATCGTCGGCGCTAGGACAAGGTAGATCCAGCTATAGATCAGCCAGAAGCAGAAGTAGACCACCAGCCAGATCCCTGCCCGGCGCATCAGGCGCCGGTTCGCCCGCGGCGAGAGGTCGATCGCACTCAGACTGAAGCAGGCGCCGCCGAGCACCAGGCTGATCAGCATGGACCACGACGTCACGTAGGCCCCGCCGGCCGGTTCCTCCAGCGACGCCAGGCGGTAGTTCACGAAGAACAGGCTGGCGCTGCTGAGGAACCCCATCCCCACCAGGAACAACCGCCCGTCCCGCATCCGGTAGGCCACACGCAGCACCAGGAGGGCCAGCGCGACGCCCAGCAGCGAGGTCTCGCCCGCGATCAGCACATAGGCCAGCGGGTTGTACAGCGCGCCAGCATCGAGCTGTGGGAAGATCCAGAGCGGCAGCAGCAGCGCCGGGCCGATGCCCAGCAGCGCGATCCAGAGCGCGGGCCGGATCGACGGGGGGCCGCCGGGCATGTCGGCTGGCAGGTTGCGGATATCGGCGGCACTGAGTGGGATGTTCATAGATGTTGTGTCGATTCTATCCGGTATGAACAGGGAGCGCCGAGGTGTGGGGTTCGCAGGTCTTATGTGTAAAACGTCAGAGTGCCCCCCGAGGGAACGCGCACCGAAAACAATGCGCCGGAGGTCACTGACCTCCGGCGCGCTCGATAGAGGAGGGTCAGGGAGAGCACACCCTCCCTGACCACCTCTTTCCATATCCGCAGGCTTGGCCTGCACGCTTAGGCTGCCGCAGGCTCCGCGGCGACCTCCACCGGCTGCTCGGCCTGCTTCACCAACTCCAGCTCGATCTCGATCGTGATCTCCTCGCCCACCAGCACGCCGCCAGTCTCGAGCGCCACGTTCCAGGTGAGACCCCAGTCCTTGCGGTTGATCCTGGTGCTGGCGCTAAAGCCGGCACTCACCGTGCCCCACGGGCTCCTCGCCTGGCCCTGGTACTCCACGTCCAGCACCACCGGGCGCGTCACGTCGCGGATGGTCAACTCGCCGTACAGTTTGCCGCGCTCGCCGCTCAGCAACTCGAGCTTCGTGCTCTTGAACGTCAGGTACGGGTAGGTGGCGGCATCCAGGAAGTCCGGCGAGCGCAGGTGGTTATCGCGGTTCTCATCCTTGGTGTTGATGCTGGCCGCCTCGATGCGCACCTCCACCGTCGCGCCGGCCGGGTTGCTCTCGTCCGCTTCGACGATGCCCTCGAAGCGCTCGAAGCGGCCACGCGCCTTCGAGATCATCATGTGCCGGACCGAGAACTGAATGGACGAGTGGGATGCGTCAATCTGCCAGGGCATGGGGGTGTTCCTCCATCGTGTTGTCTGTCTTCGCGTCTCGCGATGGCCACAGCATACCCCCCCGGCGTAAACGCGGGCGTGAACATGTGCGTTAACACATTGAACGTGCGCACGTTGAACGTTCGCCGTCGGACGTACGCACGTTCGGCGCTCACATGTTCAACGCCTCGATCTCCTCCAGCAGCCTCCGCCGGCCGCCGCTCTCGGCGATGGCACGCGCCTCGGCCAGGGCGGCGCGGGCGGCCTCCGGCGGCAGTAGCGGGGCGAGCCAGATACGGATCTGCGCGGCGAGATGGCGCACCCCCAGCGCATCGGCGCGCGCCTGTGCCGTCGAGAGGCGGTGGATGGCCAGCGCGCTCTGCCCGCGGCGCGCAGCCACCAGCCCGAGGTTGGCGGTCAGCCCGGCCACCCGCTCGGGGATGTCGAGCCGCCCGGCGAGGGCCAGGCCCTCGGCGAAGTGCCGCTCGGCGGTGCCCAAGTCCCCCTGCGCCAGCGCGATCTCCCCCAGCGTGGAGAGCAGGTAGGGCTGCAGGCCGATCGCGCCGCGCTCCTGCGCCAGGCTCAGCCCGCTGCGGGCGTAGGTCAGCGCCGAGGGGTCCCCGAGCAGGTGCAGGTGGTAGGCCAGGTTGTTGTAGGCCAGGATATGCCACGATGTGGCCGCCTCACCACCCGCCGCCGCCACCTCCAGCGCGTCGCGGTAGCGCGCCACGGCCCCTGCCAGGTCGCCCTGCTGCGCCAACACGCTCCCCAACTCGAAGCGGGCGTGCGCCAGATTGGCCGGCCCGGCCGCCTCCCC
>DATMBA010000442.1:0-4402 GCA_035559635.1 Roseiflexaceae bacterium | reverse complement strand
CGCCGCTACCAGCGTCGGCGTCGGCGTAGCTGTCGCTTGGCCGCTGGGGGCCGCCACAGCGCGCAGGGCCAGCGCTGGCGCCAGCACCAGCAGCATTGCCAGCACGAACACCGCGCCCATGCTGACGAGAGCCGCTCTTCGCATACGATCCCTCCTTTTTTGCTCCGTGTGATCTGCGCCCGCACGCGCGAGCGCCGGGTACGTCGCCGCCTTGTGGCAAGCCGTGTGCCGCAGGGCGCGCGCGCGCCCGCGCATCCTGGGCCGCTCCCCCCACGGAGGGTGCCGGCGCCGGCACGTGGCTTGCTCAGCTCAACTGGGACACGCACCTAAGCGCTGTTCCAGGCGAGGTGGTAGGCCATAGGCGATAGGCGAGAGGGTGGCGGAGGCCCGCCGTTCATCGCCAATGGCCGATCGCCGGCGTTGGGGCACACGAGTAAGGAGGAGCCGATGAAGCTCGCGAATCTCCGAGACCTGTTCGCGCAGGAGTTGATGGATCTGTACGATGCGGAGCAGCAGATCCTCAAGGGCCTGTCCAAGCTGAGCAAGGCGGCCACGGCGCCCGAGCTCAAGATGGCCTTCGAGGAGCACCACACCCAGACGGAGAACCACGTGAAGCGGCTCGAGCAGGTCTTCCAGCAGATCGGCCACCCGGCCAAGAGCAAGACCTGCAAGGCGATGCAGGGGCTGATGGCGGAGGGCGAGGAGTTGATGAAGGAGCAGGCGGACCCGGCGGTGCGGGACGCGGGCCTGATCGCCGCCGCACAGCGGGTCGAGCACTATGAGATCGCCGTCTATGGCACAGCGCGCACCTACGCCAACATGCTCGGCCAGCACCAGGCCGCCCAGCTGCTCCAGCAGACGCTGGACGAGGAGGGGATGACCGACAAGAAGCTGACGCAGCTCGCCGAGCGGGTGGTTAACATCGAGGCCGAGCGGGCCTAGTGGGCCCGCGCGTACCACGCAGGCGCGCAGACACGAAGATGCGAAGGTAGAAGGGATACGGGGCGGCCGCAGTGTGATGGCGGCTGCCCCGATGTCATCTCATCTCTTTGTGCCTTCACGTCTGCGTGTCTTCGTGGTTATGGAAGTTTTCATCTACTGGCCGCTCTCCTGGCTGCTCTCGCCGCCGCTCTCGCGCCGGCGCTGGCCCCGGATCTGGGGGTTGCCGCTGCCCATGGCGCGCTCCCACATGCTCTCCATGTGCGGCAGCGCCGTGTGGATCACGCTGGCGCCGTGCCGCTGGAGCGCGGCTGTGATGCGCTCCGCGTCCTCGGCCACAAGCAGCGTCAGTGCGCCGCCGGCCCCGAGTGCGCCGCATAGCCGCCGCGCGAAGTCATCTTCCAGCAGCATGACCCCGCCCTCGCTACGCAGCCGGCGTAGTGCCTCGAGCGCTCGTCCGGCCTCCTGCCCGCCCGGCTCGATCACTGCGATCAGATCCGCCATGCCGTCAACTCCTTTCTTGGTGATCCCGGTTACCCGGATAGGGTGGAGTTTCAGGGGTGATGCAACATGTTTGCCGCCGCGCTGGCACGCTTTGTGCATCAGCAGCTACGATCGCCCGCTCCAGCTCTGACGACCCGGCGGCGCCCGCGCGGCCGGTTGCCGGGGCGTCCCTTCCATACCTACTCAGAGGAGCGCTTCCCACATGGAACAGCAGCCGATCGTCCCAGACCACCGGGCGGGCGCCTCGGCGCTCGCCTTTCTGGCCGAGGCGAGCAGTGTGCTGGCCGAGTCCCTCGACTACCAGGCCACGCTCCGCCGCATCACACAGCTCGCCGTACCCCGCCTCGGCGATTGGTGCGCCCTGGACCTGCTCGCGGACGACGGGCGCCTGGAGCGCCTGGCGGTGGCGCACGTGGAGCCCGAGCGTGTCCGCTGGGCCTACGAGCTGTACGCCCGCTACCCCCCCAACCCGAACGCGGCGCGCGGCCTCTGGCAGGTGCTGCGCAGTGGGCAGCCAGAGCTGTACCCGCTGATCGACGACGCCCTGCTCGTCGCCAGTGCGCAGGACGCGGAGCACCTGCGGATCCTGCGCGAGGTCGGAATGACCTCCGCTCTGATCGTGCCGCTCCGCGCCCGCGGCCGGACGCTGGGCGCGCTAAGCCTGGTGGCGGCCGAGTCGGGCCGCCGCTACGGGCCGGCCGACCTGCAGTTGGTCGCGGAGCTTGGCGGGCGCATGGCGCTGGCGATCGACAACGCGCGGCTGTACCGCGAGGCGGCAGAGGAGCGCGAGCGCTTCCGCACCACCCTGGCCAGCATCGGCGACGCGGTGATCGTCACTGACGCCGCCGGCCGCGTGACGTTCATGAACGTGGTGGCGGCCAGGCTGACCGGCTGGGCGCCCGAGGATGCCGCCGGCCACGAGCTGCCGCAGGTGTTCCGCGTGGCCAACGAGATGAGCGACGCGGCGGCCGAGAACCCGGTGGAGCGCGTGCTCCGCGAAGGCCAGGTCGTCGGCCTGGCGAACCACACTGTGCTGCTCGCGCGCGACGGCCGCGCCATCCCGATCGACGACAGCGGCGCCCCGATCCTCGACGAATCCGGCCGGGTCACCGGCGTCGTCCTCGTCTTCCGCGACATCACCGGGCGGCGCGCGGCCGAGCGCGCCCTGCAGGCCAGCGAGGAGCGCTATCGCACGCTGGTGGACTCGATCCCGCAGATCACCTGGGTGCTCACGCCGGATGGCGCGGTGGACTACCTCAACCGCCGCTGGACGGAGTACACCGGCCTGCCCGCTGAAACCCAGCTCGGGCAGCGCTGGGTCGAGGTGGTTCACCCCGACGACCGCCCCGGCCTGCTGGCCTCCCGCACCGCCGCCATCGCGGCCGGCGAGCCGTACGAGGCGACGGTCCGCCTGCGGCGGGCGGACGGCGCCTACCACTGGCACCTGGTGCGCGTCGTCCCGCTGCGCGAGAATGGCACGATCGTGGCCTGGTTCGGCAGCGCCACCGACATCCACGCCCACAAGCAGGCCGAGGACGCGCAGCGGCTGCTGGCCGAGGCCACCACGGTGCTGGCGTCCTCGCTGGACGTGGAGGCCAACATCGCCGCCGTAGCGCAGCTGGTGGTCCCGCGCCTGGCAGACTGGTGCACGGTGGACCTGCGGCGGCCGGGCGGCGCGATCGAGACCGCGGCGGTGGCGCACTCCGACCCGGCCCAGGCGGCGCAGGGCTGGGAGGTGCTGCGGCGCCACCCGATCGACCCGCATATCGCGCACGGCACCGCTGGGGTGCTGCGCAGTGGCCGGCCCGAGTTGGTGTCCGATGTCTCCGGCGAGCAATTGGCCGCGCTCGCCGCCGTCCCGGCGCACGCGCAGTTGGCCGGCGCGCGCGGCATCGGCTCCTGGATGTGCGTGCCGCTGGTCGCGCGCGGCGCGGTGCTCGGCACCATCGCGTTGGGCGCGGCGGAGCGCGGCCGCTACCGTGCGGAGGACCTGGCGCTGGCGGAGGAGTTGGCCCGCCGCATCGCCCTGGCGATCGAGAACGCCCGCCTGTACCACGATGCGCGCGAGGCGATCGCTGTGCGCGACCAGTTCCTGTCCGTCGCCGCGCACGAACTGAAGACCCCGCTCACCGCGCTGCTCGGCTACGCCCGCCTGCTCCAGCGGCGCCAGCGCCAGGCGCAGACGCTGGACGAGCGCGACACGCGCGCGCTGCAGACGATTGTCACGCAGGGGGTGCGCCTGGAGGGGCTGATCAACCTGTTGCTCGACCTTTCGCGTATCGAGGCCGGCAGGCTGCGCCTCGAGAGCGCCGAGCTGGACTTCGCCGCGCTGGTACGCCGCGCAGTGGGTGAGGCACTGCCGGGGCTGGACGAGCACACGCTCACACTCGAGGACGCTGGCGAGCCGCTGCCGGTCCTCGGCGACGCGCTGCGGCTGGAGCAGGTGGTGCACAGCTTGATCCAGAACGCCGTCAAGTACAGTCCGGCCGGCGGCGCGGTCACGATGCAGATCGGGCGGCAGGGCGGCCAGGCCGTCCTGACCGTGCGCGACGAGGGGATCGGCATCCCGGAGGAGGCGCTGCCGCACCTGTTCGAGCGCTTCTATCGGGCGCCGAACGTCGAGCCGCTGAACATCAGCGGCACCGGCGTCGGTCTCTACGTGGTGCGCGAGATCGTCGCGCGCCACGGCGGGACGATCGCCGTCACCAGCGCTGAGAACCAGGGGAGCACCTTCACCGTGCACCTGCCGCTCGCCACCCAACCCCAATCGTAACTGCCCAGCCCTGCATCACGGCGAAGTAGTGCGCGAAGAAGCGCTCGTGCTCCACGCCGAGCGCCACCTCGTGCCGCCCCGCCTGCCCGCCCGCTGGCCGAACATGCCCGCCATCACCACCGAGAAGGGGTTCGCGGGGGCCGCAGGCCCCCGCACTATCCCCGAAAACGGGTGGATGCGGCGGGG
>DATMBA010000441.1:0-2005 GCA_035559635.1 Roseiflexaceae bacterium | reverse complement strand
CGCCCGCCGCTTCGGCGGCCGGGCGTGGGAGGCGACCGTGGACCGGTTTCATATGGCAACGTTCATCAGCGCCCGGCGTGGGACACAGCCACATGCCCACGTCGTTCGTAAACGGTCATCACTCAGCCCTCAGTCCTCGGCGCGATCGCGGTCTGTGCGGCGCAGCAGCGCCTCATAGAGGGCGCCATACTCGGCGGCGACGCGCGGAATGGTGAAGGACTCGACGTGCTGGCGGGCGGCGGCAGCCATGCAGCGCGCGCGCTCCCGCTCGCGGTAGTGCTCCACCAGCGCGCGCGCCAGCGCAGCAGAGTCCCCCGGCGGCGCAAGCCGCCCCGTCCGCCCGTCGATCACCAGGTCCCGGCTGCCGGCGATGTCCGTGGCCACCACCGGCGTCCCCACCAGCATGGCCTCCATGATCACCGTCGGCAGCCCTTCCCAGAGCGACGACGAGACGAAGACGTCCAGCGACGCGACGATGTCGATCGCGTCCGGGCGCGGCCCGAGCAGCGTGATGTACGCGTCCTGGCCGCGTCCGGCGAGCAGCGCGCGGTATGCCTCGGCGCGCTCGCCGTGGCCGGCCACCACCAGCCGCGCGTCCGGCAGCTGCTCGCGCACCAGCTCCATCGCAGCGAACAGGTGCGGCAACCCCTTCTGGTCGCTCAGGCGCCCCACTGTGCCGAACAGCGGCGCGCTGGCGGGGATGCCGAGCGCGGCGCGCATGTCGCGCCGGGTGCGCCGCGCGGCGATCATGTGCGGGTGGATGGCGTTGGGGATGAAGCGCGCCCGCTTCCCCAGCGCCCGCGCCATCGGGCGGGCGTCCAGGATCGCCACGATCGCGCGCGAGACGGCCACCTCGTAGTCGCACGCCAGCGGGTAGAGGCGGCGGGTGTAGCGCTCCCAGTGCGGCGCGAACGGCCACTCGACGACGTTGTGGGCCGTGCGCACCAGCAGGCGGGTGCGGGTGGTGCGCCGCAGCAGCGCGCCCACCAGGTCGGCGTACTCCGCGTGGGTGTTGAGGATGTCTGGCCGCAGGGCGCGGATGATGGGCGAGATGCCCACGAAGCCGACGATCAGGTCGGTGCGCAGCTTCTCGCGGTGCGGCCCGCCGAAGTAGACCGGGATGCCGCGCTCGCGCAGCTCGCGCTCGGCGCACCGCTCGGCCGTGCCGCCGTAGGACCACAGCGAGCAGACGCTCACCTCGAAGCGCATCGGGTCGAGCGCGCCGGCCAGCCGCACGGCGAAGGTCTCGGCGCCGCCGTTGTGCTCGCCGATCGCCAGGCCGCACACTAGCTGGACCACGCGGATACGGCTCATCGTTCCTCCCGTGCCGGATGAATAGGTCGATTGCGAGGGGTTTGCCCCTCGCGCTCCCTAGGGGTGGGTTTCGGGGAGGGCCTGGCCTCCCCTGACCCCCCCCTTTGCGCGGCGCCCCGCAGCAGGGCGGGGAGCGCAGCCTTCACACGCCGCGCGCGGGCGAGTGCGGCCTCCGCGCCGGTCTGGCCTGCCTCGCGCTGCAGCCGCTCGAACGCCTGCAGGAGCTGCGCGCCGCTCACCGCGCCGATGTCCAGCGCGCGGTGTGCCAGGCCGAGCGCGGCGAGCATCCCGGCGGTCTTGTGCAGGTAGCCCACCGCCAGCGCCGGGACGCCGGCGTTGAGCGCCAGGATCACCGAGTGCATGCGGGTGCCGATGAAGGAGTCCATCTGGCCGTAGGCGGCCTGCAGCAGTCGCGGCGGGAGCGGCCGATCCAGCAGCAGCACGCGCTCCTTGCAGCGCAGCATAGCGTAGATCCGCCGGGCCACCGGCCGGTCGTCCTCGACGGCCGAGGGGCCGCAGCACTGCGCGAACAGCACCACCGCGCCGCCGCGGGCGGCGATGGCGTCGATCGCCTCGGCCAGGGCCTGCTCGTAGCGCTCCTGGGCGGTGAAGGTGTGGTTCTGGCCGGCCCAGTTGAGCGCGGTGACGCCCACGGTGAACGCGCGGCGGATGGCGGCCAGCCCGGCATGCT
>DATMBA010000440.1:0-9329 GCA_035559635.1 Roseiflexaceae bacterium | reverse complement strand
CCGCGCCGGCGCCGAGCAGGTCCAGCAGGTCGTCCAGGTCCGCCGCCAGGCGGCCGACGCTGTCGGCGAGCGGCAGGCGGCGGCTGTTGCCGTGCCCGCGCAGGTCCGGGACGATCACGGTGTGGCGCTGAGCCAGCGCCGGGACGAGTTGGTCGAAGGCCGCGCCGCTGGACCCGAGCCCGTGCACCAGCAGCAGCGGCGTGCCGCGGCCGTAGGTTGCGCAGTACAGCGCGGAGGTGCGCCGGGCGAGCGGGAGCGCGCGCGAGCTGAGAGCGGTCATGGCTGTCCTCCTGCGGAGCGATGCACCCTTTGCGCGGCCGGGGCGGCCTTGCGCCGGTACAGGGAGCGGAGGACAGGTACATACGCCCCCACAACCTCGCGGTGTGGGGGCGCGGGCGCGCTTAGCGGGCCGCCGGGCTAACGGCGGGCCGGAGCGGCGGGGGGCGCCGTGTCACACAGCGAGGGCACCGGCGTTCGGCGGCCTGCGGGCCGCGAGCACCAATGACTCGGGATAACGTCCATATTCCTTCAACAGAACGCCCTCTCGGGCAAGCCCAAGAGGGACGTGAGCACAAACGCTCTTCCCCTGCTTGAGCTTTGGCACCGCACAGCGTAGCATCGCTGCAGTCGCATTAGAGCGACCCTTAGCTCGGATCGCCCTGGTGTACCCCTGAGCGTCTTTCGACGGGCCGGGGCAGCGACTTGTGTCTGTGCAGACGCCGCACCTAACGAGAGAGCACGGCCATAAATCCGGCATAGCCGGCCACAGAAGTATACACTGGGGCGCGCGGCGTGTCAAGTGGCGCTGCGGGGCGGGTAGGGCGTCTGCGTTTTCGGCGTGGGACGGCGCCCGCTGCCCACGGCGTGCGGAACCGTGCAGCACCGGCCGGGCGCTGCCGGGCGTGGTCGGCGGTGCACGAACTTGCGCCATACCCCGACGAAAGGCGGACCCGCAGCAGGGCCAAAGCCGCAGCGCGCGAACTGGCCGATGGTTCCTGGCGGGGGATGCCGCCGCGGGCTATAGTAGACACGGCAGACAGACCGCGGCCCGCCCGGCGGGGCGCAGGGGGATCGGCGCCATGATCAGACTCCTGGTGGTGGATGACCAGCCGGCGGTGCGGGCGGGGCTTCGCATGCGCCTCGCGCTGGAGCCGGATATCGAGGTGGTCGGCGAGGCCGAGGACGGCGCGGCCGCTTTGGCCCAGGCTGCGCGGCTGCGCCCGGATGTGGTGCTGATGGACATCGAGATGCCCCGCATGGACGGGTTGGCCGCCACGGCCGCGCTGCGCGCGGTCGCTCCTGAGAGCGCCGTGGTCATCCTCAGCCTGCACGACAGCCAGGCCCTGCGGGCCCACGCGCGCTCGGCCGGCGCCGCGGCGTTCGTCGCCAAACATGAGTCTGAAGCGGCGCTGCTGCACGCGATCCGCACCAGCCACACTAGCCAGAGCCGCCCCGCTCCTGTATAATGCGTCCCATCACGGCGAGCCGCGAGCTAATGGGAGGGGCAGGGAGGGCGTGCCCTCCCTGAAAATCCCTCTTCCATATGACGCAGGCTTGGCCTGCAAGCATTGAGCGCAGCGGTGATAGGTCGTCAGTTGGTGCGCGCACAGGACCTATCGCCCATCGCCCATCACCTCGCGATTTCAACCACGCTGCGCGGGCGCCTTTGGGGCATCGCGCTGGAACGGACCTGCTGACGATGGATGGTGACGGGCAGATCCTGCGGATCGCCGCTGAGCTGCGCGCGCTCGAGACCGTGCGCCACTTCCTCGAGCGCGTTGCTAGGGACCTGGGGGTCCCGCCCGACCCGCTGTACGATGTGCTGCTCTCGGTGGACGAGTTGGTCACCAACATTGTGCTCCACGGCTACCGCGGGGGGCCGGGCACGATCGAGGTCCAGGTACGCCCGGTGGGGGACGCGCTGGAGATCACGCTGCGTGATGAGGCGCCGGTGTTCGACCCGACGCGCGTGCCGGCGCCGGATACGACGCTGCCGCTCGAGCTTCGCCCCTCCGGCGGGCTAGGCATCCACCTGGCGCGGCACTTCACGGACTCGATCGCCCACCGTGCCCTGCCCGGCGGCGGCAACGAGATCATCCTGGTCAAAAAGGGCGTGATACGTCCAAGCGCGAAGGGGGAGCCACATGGACCTGACGGTTGAGCAGGTGAACGGCCGCGTGCCGGTGACGGTGCTCCGTCTCCGCGGCAGCCTGGACGCGTCGAACTTCGCGCAGCTGATCTCGAAGGCGCGCGAGCTGTACAGCGCCGGCTCACAGCGCCTGCTGCTCGATCTGACCGACCTGGGGTTCATGGGCAGCTCGGGGCTAGTGGCGCTGCGGAGCATCGCGCTTCTGGCGCGCGGCGCGGAGCCGCCGGACCTGGAGCACGGTTGGGCCGCGTTCCACGCGCTGGGCCAGGACCGCGGCAGCGGCGCGCAGCCGTACGTCAAGTTGCTGAACCCCCACGCGAACATCGTCCGCACCCTTCAGGTCACCGGCATGACCGAGTTCTTCGAGATCTATCACGACCGCCAAGCGGCGGTGGCGTCGTTCGAGTGAAGCGGGGCGATACAGCAGAGGAGGTACCGCGTGGAGATCACCGTTTCGCACGAGGCAGGCCGCGTGCCGATCACTGTCCTCCATGTGAAGGGCGCGGTCACGTCCAACCGGGAGCTGGAGCAGGCGGCGCAGGCGGCGTTCGACGGCGGCGCCCGCAACATCCTCATCGACCTCACCGAGGTGCCGTACATGGCCACCGCCGGTCTGCGGGCGCTGCACTTCATCTACACGCTGCTGCGCACCGACGCCCCTGAGGAGAGCGACGAGGCGGTGAAGCGCGGGATCAGCGCCGGCACCTTCTACTCGCCCCACCTCAAGCTGCTCCGGCCTTCCGCCCACGTCAGCGAGGCGCTCAAGGTGGCCGGCTACGATATGTTCCTCGAGATCCACCGCGACCTGAAGCGCGCGGTGGCTTCGTTCTAATCACAGTACGTTTTAGGGTCTGTTTGAAAAGGGGAGTGTGAGGGGTGCCACCCCTCACCTATCCCCGCCCGCCCGCCGCGCAGCGGCGGGCGGGGGAAATGCGGGGCCGCAGGCCCCCGCGCCTCCAGCGGGGAGGCTTTTCAAACAGCTCTGAGATACGCGAGGCGTGGAGGGCTTCTCCCTCCACATCCTCCCCCGCTGGAGGTGGGGGGCGGAGCCCCGCTGGGGGTTTGGGGACCGTAGGCCCCCAATAAAGTGTCTTCTCACATCTTTTTCGGAGGGGCTTCGCCCCTCCCACCCTCCCCGTGGGGTGCGGG
This sequence comes from Roseiflexaceae bacterium, assembly GCA_035559635.1. Lineage (GTDB taxonomy): Bacteria > Chloroflexota > Chloroflexia > Chloroflexales > Roseiflexaceae > CALJIC01. The sequence continues at coordinate 6,031 of DATMBA010000440.1, read as the reverse complement.
GGCAGCACCACCGCGTACGTCCTGTAATTGAGCGACGGGATGGAAAATACGCCAGAGACGATCGTCGATCGGGTGCCGCTGTTCGCCTCGGTGCCAGCGGGCGAGCGCGAGACCCTGCTGGCCAGCATCCGGCGCGGCATGTACCCCGCCGGCCAGGTGCTGTTCTACGAGGGCGAGCGTGGCGACTGGCTCTATGTGATCCTCAGCGGCCAGGTCGAGATCGTCAAGGCGCTCGGCACCCCCGACGAGCGCCTGCTCGGCGTGCGTGCCTCGGGCGACTTCATCGGTGAGATGAGCCTGATCAACCCGGATAGCCTGCGTACGGCCAGCGCCCGCATGCGCACCCCGGCGCGGCTGCTCGAGCTGACCCGCCCCGAGTTCGATACGATCCTGCGCCGCTACCCCGCGGTGGCCTACGAGATGCTGCGGGTCCTCAGCACGCGCCTGCGCTCCTCCCACGACACAGCGATCCGCGACCTGCACGCCAGGAACGAACGCCTGGCGCAGGCCTATGCTGAGCTGCAGGCGGCCCAGGCGCGCATCATCGAGCAGGAGACGCTGGTGCGCGAGCTGGCCCTCGCGCGCGAGATCCAGGAGAGCATGCTGCCCGCGCGCCTGCCGCACCTGGAGGGGCTTGACGTCGGCGCGCGCATGCTGCCGGCCCGCATGGTCGGCGGGGATTTCTTCGACGTCATCCGGCTCGACGAGGACAGCCTGGGGTTGGCGGTGGGCGACGTCTCCGGCAAGGGGGCACCGGCAGCGCTCTTCATGGCGCTGGCCTCCAGCCTGCTGCGCGCCGAGGTGACGCGCGGCGCAGCGCCCGAGGAGGCGGTGGAGGTGCTGAATCGCCACCTGATGGCGCGCAACAGCCGGGGGATGTTCGTCACGCTATTGTATGGTGTGCTCCGGCGCACCAGCCGCATGTTCCACTATGTGCGCGCCGGCCACGAGCTCCCAATCGCCTGGGACGCGTCTGGGGCGCACATAGCGGTCGCGCAGGGGCGCGGCACACCCCTCGGGATGTTCGCGCGCCCCGCGCTCGACGTGCAGTCGCTCGCGCTGCCGCCCGGCGCGACGCTGCTGCTCGCCAGCGACGGCGCGCACGAGGCGATGGACGAGCAGGGCACCCTGCTTGGCCACGAGCGGCTCTTCGAGTTGGCCCGCGCCGCGCCCGCCCGTTCCGCACAGGAGCTGTGCAACTACCTGGTGCAGGCTGTCATCGCCCACCACGGCGCCGCGCCGCAGTCCGACGACATCACGATCGTCGTGGTGCGCACCTGATCCGGAGAGCCGGAAGGGACGGCGTGCCTCCGAAAGATCTTACAGCGGCGCCATGCGCCCCACGGTGCTGACGCCCGCGCGCAGCCGGTCGCCGGGGGCGGGGAGCCACTCGATCACATCGCGCGGGACTAGCAGCTCGACGCGCGCGCCGAAGCGCACCGTGGTGAGGCGCGCCCCGGCCCCCACCTGGTCCCCCACCGACACCCGGCAGGCGATACGCCGGGCGAGCGGGCCGACGCTGACCGCTAGCAGCACCGGGCCGCACTCCGCCAGGATGCCGATGTACTGGCACTCGCGCTGCTCCGGCGGTGCACCGTGCAGCTCCCAGAGCGGCCGATAAGCGCCGGCCACCCGCTCCAGGTACGCCACCGTCCCCGCCACCGGGCTGCGCTGCACCGGCACGTCCAGCGGCGAGGACTCGATCGACAGTTGCACGGCGTCGGTGTGCAGGAAGCGGTGCTCGTACGTCTCGCCCACCCCCGTCACCACACCGTCCGTCGGGGCGAAGAACGCCCCCGCCGCCTCTGGCGTCGTGCGCTCAGGGTCACGGTAGAGCAGAGCGGTGAGGGCGGTGAGCGCCAGCGACCAGGGGGCGAGGCGCGGGCGCAGGCCCAGCAGGATCCCGGTGACGCTCAGGCCCAGCCCGATCATGGGCGTGACCTCCGGGTCCAGGCCGGGGAGCCGGACCTTCCCGTGGGACGAGGAGACGGACTGCTCTGGCATGCGTTTTCTCGCGAGCGATGGTGAGGGCACCGGGCGGAGGCGTGAGCGGGCGGCTCACGCTCTGATTCTAGCACGCCGCTGCCGAAAACGCAATGCGCCCTATCGAGAGGTGCGGGGAGGGTCCCAGAGGGCACCCTGCCTCCCCGCGCCATGGAGTGCGTGCGGGGTGGCGCTCCGCACACGCGCCGAGGTTGATGGCGCTCTAATCGAGCAGACCCTCCAGCGGCCGGATGGTGATCCGCCCGCCGGGGACATTCAGTTCGCGCACCACATCGCGGATCATGGGGATGAGCGCGTCCGGCGCGCCGCGGCGGGTCACCACCAGCACCTCATTCGCGCCGGTCTCCAGCACCTCGCGCACCCGGCCGATCTCGGCGCCGTCCTCGGTGACCACCGTCAGCCCGTAGAGCTCGTGGATGAAGTACTCGTCCTCGGCCAGCGGGGCGGCGTCGCGCTCGAGGATGGCTACCTCCGCGCCGCGCAAGTCCTCGGCCGCGGTGCGGGTCGTCACACCCTCGAGCGTCAAGATGAGGGTGCCAGGCCTCGGCTCGTGGACCTGCTTCAGTTCGTAGGGATGGCGTCTGGGGCCGATGTAGACGGTGCGGATGTGCCGCAGATGGGCGGGGTTATTGGTGATCGCGCGCAGCTTCACCTGGCCGCGCAGGCCGAAGGCGGCGACGATCGTGCCGATCAGGAGGGTCTCTTCCGTCATTCGATATCCACATGAACGCGCTTGTTCTGCCGTGCGGCAGCCACGCTCATCAGGTCCCGGATGGCCTTGGCCACCCGGCCACTGCGCCCGATGACCTTGCCGGTCTCGTCCGGCGCCACGGTCAGTTCGTAGGTCACCGTGTAGCGCCCGGTGCGCTCCTTGATCACTACCGCCTCGGGGTTATCCACCAGGTTGCGCGCCATATATTCGAGCAGTGCTTTCATGTGCGCCTCACGCATGGGCAGCGGCCCTCAGGTAGGGAGGATTACAGGGCGGGCCTGGCCCGCCCTGTAATCCTCCTACCAGCGGGAGATCTGTTTAGCTCTCGGCGGGCGCTGCCGAGGTCTCCGGCGCCGGGGTCGGCTTGCCGCTCTCGTCCAGCACACCGGCTTGCTTCAGCAGCCGCACGACCGTGTCGGACGGCTGGGCGCCGACGCCGAGCCAGTAGCGGGCGCGGTCCCCCTTGACCTCCAGCACCTTGGGCTGGCGGATCGGGTTGTAGTGGCCGATGATCTCGATGAACTTGCCATCGCGCGGGGAGCGCTTGTCCGCGATCACGATGCGGTAGCTGGGCTGCTTGGTCTTGCCCTGGCGCCGCAGACGAATGGTAACCATATGAGTCGCACTTCCTCCGGTACTAAGGGGAGCGCGAGGGGAGGCCCCTCGCAACCGAACTAAAACCGCATCCGCCGCATCAACTCGCGCGGGTCGATCTGGCCGCCGCGCCCGCTGCCGCCCAGCTTCTTCATCATGCGCTGCATCTGGCGGAACTGGTTCACGAGCTGCGTCACGTCCTGCACCTGGGTGCCGCTGCCCCGTGCGATGCGCTCCTTGCGCGACCCCTTGATCATATCGGGGTTGCGCCGCTCCTTGGGCGTCATCGAGAAGATTATCGCTTCGATGCGCTTGAGCTCCTTCTCGCTCACCAGTTCCTCGTCCCGCGCCAGCTGGCCCATGCCTGGGATCATCGCCAGGATCTGCTGCAGCGGCCCGAGCTTGCGCATCTGCTGCATGGCCTGCAGGAAGTCCTCGAAGTCGAAGGAGCCCTTGATGAGCTTCTTCTGCATCTTCCGGGCCTGCTCCTCGTCGTAGACCTGCTCAGCGCGCTCGATCAGCGAGAGCACGTCCCCCATGCCGAGGATGCGCGAGGCCAGCCGGTCCGGGTGGAACGGCTCGAGAGTGTTGGCCTCCACCTTCTCGCCGGTGCCGAGGAACTTGATCGGCACGCCGGTGACGGCGCGCACCGAGAGCGCCGCCCCGCCGCGCGCGTCGCCGTCCACCTTGGTGAAGATCACACCCGAGAGTCCCACGCGCCGGTTGAACTCCTCGGCGACCTTCACCGCCTCCTGGCCGATCATGGCGTCCACCACCAGCAACTTCTCGGCCGGCTGGGTGGCGGCCACGATCTGCTCCAGCTCCTCCATGAGCGGCTCGTCGATCTGCAGACGCCCGGCGGTGTCCACGATCACGTAGTTGTACCCCTCGAGCCGCGCCTTCTGCAGTGCGTTGCGCGCGATGTCCGGCGGGCGGGCCTGCGTGCCCTCGGCGTACACCGGGATGTTGAGCTGCTTGCCGAGTGACTCGAGCTGCGCGATCGCCGCTGGCCGGTAGACGTCCGCCGCGACCAGCAGCGGCCGCTTGCCCTTCTTACGCAGGTACAGCGCCAGCTTGGCGGCGTGCGTGGTCTTGCCCGATCCCTGCAGGCCCACCAGCATCAGCACGGTGACGCCCGAGCGGTTCTCCGCCAGCGCCACTCCCTCGCGCCCCAGCAGCTCGATCAGCTCCCGGTGCACGATCTTGATCACCTGCTGCGCCGGCGTCAGGCTCTTGGTGACCTCCTCGCCGATCGCCTGCTCGGTCACCCGGGCGACGAACTCCTTCACGACCTTGAGGTTGACGTCGGCTTCGAGCAGGGCCAGCCGCACCTGCTTCATGGCCTCGCGGACGTCATCCTCGGTGAGCTTGCCCTTGCCGCCCAGTTTCTGAAAGACCGCCTGCAGGCGATCGGAGAGACTCTCGAACATACTGTTTCTGCGCTCTGGGCGTGTGGCGGACGCCCTACCTAAAAAAGAGCGGTGAACACCCGCTCTCACCCGCATATTGTAGCCAGAAATTGGCCACTCGTCAAATCCGGCGGCGAACGTGCGGGCCACCGGGGATGGGTGGCGCTACCGGGACCATCAGGCTCTTGATACGACCGGGGAGCTATGCTACGATGGGCACCGGCGCACGGCGGCGTGCGCGTGGTGATGGGGGCGGTGCGAGCGTGGAGTTGGAGGGGACCATCGGTCAGTTCTCCCTGCGCGAGCTGATCGAGATGGTGGTGTACAGCTCGGTGACGGGCGTGCTCACGCTGGGTGGCGGCGAGGAGGCCGGGCGGATCTACTTCCGCGACGGCCTGCCCTACGACGCGCGCGCCGCCGAGGCCACGGGCTTCGACGCCGCGGCGCTGCTGTTCGAGCTGCGCGATGTGCCGTTCCACTTCGTGGCCGGGTCCACCAGCCAGGAGGAGACGCTCTGGATGGACCCCTGGGAGCTGATCGAACGCGGCGAGGAGCATGCGCGCATCTGGTCCGGGCTGCGGCCGTTCATCCCAGGGCTGGACTGGGTGCCGGCGGTGCTCACCAGCCCGGTGAACGATCACGTGCATATCAGCGATGTGGCCTGGCCAGTGCTGGCGGCGGTGGACGGGCAGCGCAGCGTGGCCGAGATCGGAGAGCACCTGGAGTTGGCAACGGTGGATGTGTGCACCGGGCTGGTGGAGTTGCTGAGGCAACATCTGATCGCGCTGCACCCGCCACGCCCACCCCACCCCCCCGCGCCCCCCGCCCCCGAGGAGCCCCAGGACGAGGGCGGGTTCTTCGAGCGGCTGATCGCCAGGACGCTCGAGGAGGAGCGCCGTCGCACTAGCGACCCGAGCGCCGGGCAGATCTCCGACCCGGACGTCCAGGCGCGGGTAGGGCGGGAGTAGGCCGCCGCACCCCGTACGGCTCCCTCCCCAGTGGCGCGTCGCGCGGCGCAGCGCGGCTGTCCTCTGGCTTTGCCACCAGATCCTCATCTGGCTGATATGCTCCGAAATAGAATGCTGCAACGGACACCACGTTCCGAGCGCCGCGGGCGGGCCCAAGGCCCCGCTCCTACGGTCATGGCGCCACTGCACGCTATGTGGGCCGGTGCAGCGGCGCTGCTGGTGGCATCCGATCGCCTGCGGCGCCCTGTTTGACTTAGACAAGGTTCGCGTGGACGTGACCGTCCACGTGAACGCGCACGGGGGTGTGGGGGCCATAGGCCCCCACCGCAATGCTTTTGCGGCGG
>DATMBA010000439.1:0-27003 GCA_035559635.1 Roseiflexaceae bacterium | reverse complement strand
CGCCGCCCGCGTCCGGCGGCCCGCCATCCGGGGGCACAGGCGGCCCCCGGCGATCTTCCTCCAGGCTGCGGATGATCCGCCGGAACTCTTCGTCGTCGCCCATCAATAACAGTCCTCTCGGACGTAAGACGGAGAAGAATCGTTTCGAGGGCTGCGTCCCCACACCCGCTGTGTGGGGTGAGGGTTGTTCTCGGCGGCGGCCCCCCCGTGCCCCGCCGTGGGAGGAGCAGCCACTTCGCGGGGCTGTGCCCTCCGCACCCCCGCCGCAGGGAGGCGTGGAGGGGCTGTGCCCAACGCCCCCGGATTCGTGCCTTCAGGCGGCCTTGACCGGCTAAAAGCCTCTCCGCATACCTCGGGGAGGGGTCAAGGGAGGGCGAAGCCCTCCCCTGAAACCCCACCCTATCCGGGGTATCCGGATAGGCACTAAAGCCTCGAATCCACCACCCGATTTCGGTCGTCCAAACTCATCAGGCCGTTAACGATCCGGCGGAACTCCTCGCCGCGGTGGAACTCGTTGCGGAACATGCCGAAGCTGGCGCATCCCGGCGAGAGCAGCACCACGTCCCCCGGCGCGGCCAACTCCCGCGCCGCCTCAACCGCCCGCTCGAAGTCAGCGTAGGGGCCGAGCATTGAGCATTGAGCATTGAGCATTGGGAATTGTTGCTCGTCACGGCTGGTTCGCAATTCTTCAGGCTTCATCCTCAATGCGCGCTCCAAGCGCGCCGTCGCCGTGCCCTCCAGCAGCACCACCGCCTTCGCCCGCGCCCGGATGGCCCGTGCCAGTTCGCCAAACGGCAGGTTCTTGTCCGCGCCGCCGGCGATCAGCACGATCGGCCTCTCGAAGCTGTGCAGCGCGGCGATCGCAGCCTCCGGCGCGGTGGCAGCGGTATCATTAACATAACGAACGCCGTCCAGCTCGCGCACCAACTCCAGGCGGTGCTCCACGCCCCTGAAGTTCCGCACGGCGCCGCGGATGTGCTCGGGCGTCACCCCGAAGGCCAGCGCCAGCGCAGCGGCCGCGGCGACGTTCGCCTGGTTGTGGCGGCCCGGCAGACGGATATCCTCGAGCCCGCACACTCGCATTGCCGCGCCATCCCACCACACGATCCCCGCAGGCCCGTAGGTCGCCAGCGGCAGTCGGCGGGATCTCGGGTCCCGCGTCTCGGGTCTCGCATCTCGGGCCTCGGGTCGCCGATCCTCCTCCGTCCCGAACCACACCACCCGGCCCGGCGCCCTGGCCGCCATCGCCGCGGTCAGCGGGTCGTCGGCGTTGAGCGCCAGCGTATCGCCGGGGCGTTGGTGGCGCCAGATCTGCTCCTTAGCCGCGGCGTACGCCTCGAGCGTGCCGTAGCGGTCCAGGTGGTCTGCCGAGACGTTCGTGATGCAGGCGAAGGGCGGGCTGAGGCCGGCCTCGCCCAGCCCCTCCAGCACGAAGGACGAGAGCTCCAGCACCACCGGCGTGTCGGGCGTGATGCGCGGCAGTTGCTCGAGGGCCGAGACGCGCAGGTTGCCGGCCACCACCGTGCCGGGGTGCTGCGCGCCCACCATCGCCGCCAGCAGCATGGTGGTGGTGGTCTTGCCCTTCGTGCCGGTGACGCCCAGGATGGGGCCGGGACAGAGGCGGAAGAAGAGCGTCATCTCCATCTCGACCGCCGCGCCCGCCGCGCGAGCGATCTGGAGGAAGCGCGAGTTGGCCGGGACGGCGGGGTTGCGCACCACCAGGTCCGCGCTGCGGAAGTCCTCCTCGCGGTGCTCCCCCAGGACGAAGCGGATGCCAAGGCCGCGCAGCGCGTCTAGCGAGGGGCGGAGCGCCTCAGGGCCGCGCAGGTCGGTCACCGTGACGTGCGCCCCCTGGCCGGCGAGGAAGCGGGCGACCCCTAGGCCGCCGCCGTGGATGCCGAGGCCCATCACGAGGGCGCGAATGCCTTGTAGCTGCATTGGTATCAGTAGGCAGTAGGCAGTAGGCAGTAGCGGTGAGACCCAGAATCTTAATGGTACTGGCTACTGACCCCTGCCTACTGGCTACCGCGAGTCAGCGGCCCTGCTCCCGCACCACCGCCGGCGCGGATCGCGTATGCACCGTCTGCGAGTCGTTGAGCGTGAGCGCCAGCGAGATGCCGATCAGCGCCGCCACCATGCCCACGAGCACGAAGCGCTGCATCACCTGCGTCTCGCTCCAGCCAAGCAACTCGAAGTGGTGGTGGAGTGGCGCCATCTTGAACACCCGCCGCCCCTGGCCGGTGCACCGCCTGGTCCACTTGAAGTAGCTGGTTTGAATCATCACCGAGAGCGCCTCGCCCACGAACACCGCCCCCACCACTGGCAGCAGCAGCCACTGCTGGCTCTGCAGCGCGATCACCGCCAGCGTCGCGCCCAGCGCCAGCGAGCCGAGGTCGCCCATGATCACCTGGGCCGGGTGCGCGTTGTACCACAGGAAGGCGGCGCAGGCACCCACCAGCGTGAAGCTGAAGGCCATCAGGTTGATGAACTCGCCATTGAGGAAGGTGATCACCCCGTAGGCCGCGAACGCGATCGTCAGGTTCCAGCCCGCCAGACTATCCAGCCCGTCCGTCAGGTTCACCGCGTTGCTGGTGCCGAAGATGATCAGCATCGCGAACGGGATGAACCACAGCCCGATGTCTACCTGGCCCACGAACGGGATGCGCACGATGCCATAGTTCTGCAGGCCGAAGGGCTGCGGCAGGTAGAGCACCAGCGCCGCGCCGAAAGCGATCAGCAGCATGAGCGCAGTCTTGCGGCGGGCGGTGAAGCCGTGGGTCCTGGAGCGCGTGCCCACGATCGAGAGGTAGTCGTCGATCGCGCCGAGGACCGCGAAGGCCACCAGCACCGCCAGCGGCAGCAGGATGGACCAGCGGTCGAAGAGGTTGAAGGCGATCGTCAGCACCACCACCGGCACCAGGATGATGATCCCGCCCATGGTCGGGGTGCCGGTTTTCACCATATGGCTCTGCGGCCCCTCCACCCGGATCTGCTTGCCGATCCGGTGCTTGCGCAGGAAGCGCACCCAGTAGCCGCCCGTCGCCAGCGTGAGCGCGAACGCCGCAGCCGCGAGCAGCAGGGCTCGGGCCATATCCTGCACCAGGACCGCGCGCAATGCCTCTTGCACGGTTCTCTTCTCCATGTGCCTGCTGGCAGCTCCAGCGATGGCTGCGGGCTAAAAAGCCCATAGGATCTGAAGGCAGGGTGGGGAGGGATCTCCCCACACCTCTCCTCCCAACGGAACGCGCCCTACGGCGCCGGCCGCTGCAGGGCGGCCACGATGGCCTCCATGCCCATCGCGCGTGAGCCTTTGATCAGTACGTAGTCGCCTGGTTGGATCAACTCGCGCAGCAGCGCCACCGCCTCCTGGTTGCTCGCCACCTGCCGGATGCGCATTGGCGGCAGTCCGCAGGCCGCCGCCTCCTCGGCGATCCAGCGCGCCCGCGCGCCCACCGTCACCAGGTGCTGAGCCACCTCGGCCACACGCGCGCCCACCAGCCGGTGAGCCTGCTCCTCGACGCTGCCGAGCTCGAGCATATCGCCCAGCACCGCGATCCGGCGCCCGTCCAGCTCGGCCAGCAGGTTGAGGGCCGCCAGCGACGAGGCCGGCGAGGCGTTGTAGGTGTCATCGATGATCGTGGCGCCGTTGATCGCCGGCGCCGCCAGCAGCCGCAGTTGGGCGCTGCTGTCCCGCAGACCGGCCACGATCGCGTCCCAGCCAAGCCCGAGCAGCAGCCCGGCAGCCGTGGCCGCGAGCGCGGTATGCACGCTGTGCCTGCCGATCAGGGGCAGGTTGAGCTGCACCTCCTCGCCGGCATAGTGGGCGCGGAAGGAGATCCCCTGCAGGCCGCGGCTCTCGATCGCATCGGCCCACAGATCGGCCGACGGGTCCAAGCCATACAGGAAGGGACGGGCCGGCGTCACCTCGGCCATCGCCCGCACGCGCGGGTCGTCGGCGTTCAGGATGGCGTAGCCATCCGCGGGCAGCGCGCGCACCAACTCGCTCTTCGCCTGCTGGATGGCCTCCAGGCTGCCCATGCGCTCCAGGTGTGAGGGGCCGACGTTAGTGACGATGCCGATCTGGGGCCGGGCGAGGCTGCAGAGCAGCGCGATCTCGCCCGGCCCGTACATGCCCATCTCCAGCACCGCCGCCTCATACGTGGAGTCCAGCTGGAGCAGGACGATGGGCAGAGTGTGCTCGCTGTTGTAGGATCTTGGGTTTTTTAAGGTGCGGAGGCCGCGCTGCAGCACCGCCGCGGTGACCTCTTTCGTGGAGGTCTTGCCCACGCTGCCGGTGATGCCGATCACGTGCAGCGTGAACCTGCTGCGGTGGTACGCTGCCAGACGGTGCAGCGCCTGCAGCGGCTCGTCCACGGCGAAGAGCAGCACGCTCTCGGGCGTTGCCCCCTCCAGCCCCGCGCCGGTGGCAGGGTCCACCACCGCGTGGGGCCGGCCAAGGCGCACTCCCGCGACCCTGTCGCGCCGCACCAGCGCCCCGCGGGCGCCGCGCGCCGTGGCGTCGGCCAGGAAGTCGTGCCCGTCCACCCGCTCACCGCGCAGGGCGACGAACAGACAGCCGGGGGTGGCCAGCCGCGAGTCGATCACGGTCTCGCTGAAGGCCACCTGCCGGAGCGCGGGCGGTACGTCCGGCCTGCGCCGTTCGCCCGCCTGTATTCCGAGCAGCACGTCTTCGATATCCAACACCGCCGTCTCCCAAGCCGTTCCAGACCACAGGAACGCGGCGGCATTGTAACATAAGTCAAAGCTCGTATTTGAGGGGGCTATGCCCCTCAAACTCCCCCTATGGCCGAGCCGAGCCGCCGGGGGTCTGGCCGGGGCCAACGAAGGCCGGGTTGGGCTGGATGCGCTCGTAGCGCATCAACTGCTCGACGATCGCCTGGTACACGGGGATGGCGGTGACCACGCCCCAGATATCGTCGCGCGGGCGGTCGATCTTCACCAGGATGGCGTAGCGGGCGTTCTCGGCCGGCGCCAGCCCCACCACCGAGCCGATCGTCCCGTCCGCCCAGCCGCCCTGCCCATCCGGGATGGAGGAGGTGCCCGTCTTGGCGCACACTTCGTACCCCGGCACCAACCAGGTGTCGCCGTAGTCGCCGGTGATCGGACCCCACACCACCGGCGCGTAGTGGTTGGCGGCGTTCACCAGCATGCGGCGCACCGTCCAGGCCACCCCCGGCTCGATCGGCTGCCCTACCTGCTTCGGCTGGGTGATCACGCAGTCCTGGCCGCGGCAGCGCTTCTGGACGATGTAGGGGCGCATCACCACGCCGTCGTTGCCGATCGCCGCCACCATGCGCACCTGCTGCAGGGGGGTCACGGCGATGCTCTGGCCGAAGGCGTTGTTGTCCATCGTCACCGGGCTCCAGCCGGGGCTCTCCGGCAGCGGCAGCAGCCCCTCGGCCTCGCCGGCGATGTCCACCCCGGTGGGCCGGCCGAAGCCGAACTCCTGCACCGCGGCGTAGAAGGCGTCCGGCCCGGTCAGTTCATTCAGCAGCAGCGCGCCGACGTTGCTGGAGTAGTACAGCACCTTGCCCGGATCGATCATGCCGTTGCCGGCGCGGTTCCAGTTGCCGATCGCCCAACCCTCGCGGTAGATCACCCCCACGTCGTTCACCTGCGTGTCGGCGGTGAATGCGCGCGCCTGCAGGCCGGCGGCCACCGTGAGGATCTTGAAGGTCGAGCCTGGCTCGTACAGCGCGGCGATCGCCGGGTTGATGTTGTAGGTCTCAGGCGGGTACTCGTAGTAGCGGTTCGGATCGAAGGCCGGATAGCTGGCCATGCCGCGGATGGCGCCGGTCTTCGGCTCGAGCACGATCACCGTGCCGCCGTCAGCGTGGTGCTCGTCCACCGCGCGCTTCAGCTCGGCCTCGATCACGTGCTGTACCAGCGGGTCGAGCGTCAGCTCCAGGTCCGCGCCATCGCTGGCGGGGCGCTCCTGCTGCGGGGCGATCCAGATCGGGTTCTGCTGGGCGTCCACCTCGGCGGTGATCACCCCGGTATGGCCGCGCAGGATCTGGTCATAGAACCCCTCCACGCCGCTGATGCCCACCCCCTCCTGGTTTACCGCGCCGACGGTGTGGGCGGCGAAGGTACCCTGGGGATAAACCCGCTTGGGCTCGTACTGGAAGTGCAGCCCGGCCCACAGCTCCGGATCCTCCTCCATGAGCGCGGCGATGCGCTCGGCGATCTCCGGCTCGATCCAGCGCTTGATCGGCACCCACAGCTTATCCGAGAGCAGGCGGGCCTGGATGTCGGTGACCGGCATGCTGAGCAGGCCGGAGAGCAGCGTGGCGAGCTTGGCGGCGTCCTTGCGGTCGATGCGCTGCGGCTCGGCGTATAGGCTCTCGCGGTCCACGTCCAGCGCCAGCACGTTGCCCATACGGTCGCGGATCACGCCGCGGCGCGGCTCGATCGGCCGGGTGCGGTCGATCTCGCTGCGCGCCATGGCGGAGAGGCGCGGGCTCTCGGCCACCTGTAGCTCGCCGAGCCGCACCGCCACCCGGCTGATGATCAGCACGGCCACCAGCAACACCAGGTTGATGCGCCAGCGGCTGATGGTGACGGGGCGGGCCGGCTCCCTGCGGCTGGCGGCCCGTCTCGAATAGGCAGTGTGTGTGGCCATACCCTGCTTCCCGCTAGACTCTCGTGTGGGGTGGGTTTCAGGGAGGGCCTGACCCTCCCTGGCCCTCCCCTTATTCAGGGCTGCATCGCCACTGGCGCGGGCGTGGCCTCGGGCGCGTGCTCAGGCGCCACGGTCACGTAGCGCGCCTGCTCCGGGAGCATTGGGCGCAGCTGCAGCTCGGCGGCGCGGCGTTCGATCTGCGCCAGGGACTGAGCCTTGGAGAGCCGGAGCTGCATGCGAGAGCGCTCGCGCAGCAGGCTCTCCTTCTGATGCTCGAGCTGCGCGATCTCGATGCCCTGCGTGGCCAGCCGCCCGGTCTGCCCGAGCGAGACGAGGCTCATGAGCGAGAGCAGCAGCGCGGCGGCGATCAGGTGGCGCCCGCCGTCCAGCCTGAGGTAGCGCCCCAGCTCGACGCGCCGCTCCTTCGCGTCCTTCAGCGGGTAGAGCGGTTTGAGGGTTATGGCCATGCTGCTGCCCTCCTGGGATTCGTCATTCGTAATTCGTCAGGGTGAAGCAACGCCGGTGGTTCTTCATGCCTTGCTCCCGGAACCTTCGACGTACCGGCTAACATCCCGACACGATTCCGTGGCCAGCCGCTCGTGATAATTCGCAGCAGGGTTACGCATCCCGCATTACACATCACACAATCCGCTCGGCCACGCGGAGCTTGGCGCTGCGGCTGCGCGGGTTGGCGCGCGCCTCATCCGCGCCGGCCTCCAGCGGCTTCTTCGTGATGATGCGCATGCGGCCGGCCTCGGCCTCGGCGCGCAGGAATTGCTTGACGATGCGGTCCTCCAGCGAGTGGAACGCGATGACCGCCAGGCGGCCGCCGTGGGCCAGCAGCTCCACGGCCTGCGGCAGGGCCAGCTCCAGGCTCTCCAGCTCGCGGTTGGTAGCGATCCGCAGGGCCTGGAAGGTGCGCGTAGCCGGGTGGATCTTGCCGCGCCGCCCGCCCAGCGCCCGCGTCACAATGTCCGCCAGTTCGCCGGTGGTGGCGATGCGCCCCCTGCGCCGTGCCTCCACGATCAGCCGGGCGATACGCCTGGAGGCGCGCTCCTCCCCGTAGCGATAGATCACATCCGCCAGCTCGCCCTCCGGCAGCTCGTTCACCAGATCGGCCGCCGTCACCGCCCCCTGCGGGTCCAGCCGCATGTCCAGCGGCGCGTCGGCCTGGAAGGAGAAGCCGCGCTCCGGCGTGTCCAGTTGATGAGAGGATACCCCCAGGTCCAGCAGCACCCCATCCACCGCGGCAAACCCGTGCGCCCGCGCCAGTGCCCCGATGTCGCGGAAGTTGCCGCGCGCTGCGGTGAAACGCTCGCCGAAGGGCGCCAGCCGGGCCGCGGCCGCCGCCAGCGCCGCCGGGTCCACGTCCAGCCCCAGCAGCCGCCCATCTGGGGCGCTGGCCTCCAGGAGCGCCGCCGCGTGCCCCCCGCCGCCCAGCGTCCCCTCGATGTACCGCCCGCCGGGCTTGGACGCCAGGCCGGCCAGCACCTCGGCCAGCAGCACCGGGACATGCTGGAAGGCTGACGGCTGACGGCTGACGGCTGACGATCCCTCTCGTGTCGAGCCATCGCTCATCGGTCGTGCCTGGGTCGCTTCAGCGCTCGCTGTTCAGCGTTCAGCGTTCAGCCTTCATCGGTCTCACACATTCAGCGCCGAGAGTTGCTGCGCGAACAGCGCGGCGTTGGCGTCCATCGACTCCAGTTGCTGCGCCCAGCGCGCGGGCGCCCAGATCTCGAAGTAGCGGTTTAGCCCGGCCACCACCGCCTGCTCGCCTAGCTCGGCGTACTGGCGCAGGTTCGGCGGCAGCAGCACCCGCCCCTGCCGGTCGAACGTCAGGTCCGCCGCGCCGGAGAACAGCAGACGCTGCACGTTGCGCGCGTCCGCCTGCGCGAACCCAACGCCCGTCACCTGCTGCGCCAGGCTCTCCCAGAAGGCGCGTGGGAAGCCATACAGACACTTGTCGAAGCCGCGCGTGATGATCACGCCCTCGCCCAGTTCCTCGCGGAACTTCGCGGGGATGGCGAGACGGCCCTTCTCATCGATGGTGTGTTCGTGCTCGCCCAGAAACACGCGCGCCTCTGCGAGATATGTGCAGGCCCTGCCTGCGAACAAGGAAGGGGGGTTCAGAGCGGGCGTGCCCTCCCTGGCGCTCCCCCACGATCGCTACCGTTTCGCGCACAAATAGAACACTTGTTTGCGAATTATCCCCACTTTCCCCCACTTTTCCCCACCAGCGCCGCAATTATACACGAGAGATTTCCATATTTCAAGACGATGAACATAAAATTGTGTCAATCTGTATTCGAGGCGACCTACCATGGGGCTTCGTAGCTCGCGCTCCGCGCAATGCAGCATATGGAAAGAGGTGTTTCAGGGAGGGACCCTCTCAGCGTGCAGAAACGGAGCGAGGTCTTTGAGAGGGCCGGCCCTCCCGGCATGCAGCAGCGAGAGTTGTGGGCCATTCCGGCGTAGGGGCGCGCCGATGGGTGCGTCCCTACGCGCCACATTGCACAGCCATGCGAGCGCCGCCGTGCCGCGCGGCACACTGGCAATGTGAGCAGCCGGGCTGCCCCAACGCGGGGGGCGCTGCGCGGTGCTATACTCACCGGTGAGGAGTGAGAAGCATGAGCGAGTTGACCCACCTGGACTCCGAGGGGCGCGCCCACATGGTTGATGTGGGCACCAAGGAGGAGACGCAGCGCGAGGCGGTGGCGCGCGGCGCGGTGCGCATGCGGCCGGAGACGTTGCGGCTGATCGTGGCGGGCGGCGTGCCCAAGGGCGATGTGCTGGCAGTGGCGCGGGTGGCGGGCATCATGGCCGCCAAGCGCACGCCGGACCTGGTGCCGCTCTGCCACCCGCTGCTGCTGACGCACGTGGCGGTGGAATTGCGGCCGGACGCGGGCGGCGAGGCGCTGCTGATCGAGGCAGTGGTGCGCACCGCTGGCCGCACCGGCGTGGAGATGGAGGCGCTCACCGCGGTCTCTGCCGCCGCCCTCACCGTCTACGACATGTGCAAGGCAGTGGACCGCGGCATGCGCATCACTGACGTGCGGCTGGTCCGAAAGCGCGGGGGGCGCAGCGGGGAGTTTCAAATTGAAGATTGAAGATTGGCCGAGCCCTGCGGGGATTGTGCTGCGTCCCGGCTAAGGGAGGGCGAACGCCCTCCCTTGGACCCTCCCCCGGCATCCGTCACCATCAGTGTGGCCGACCACTACCTGCTACGGGTCCATGCGCTTCAATTCGGCCAGATAGCTCTGGATGCCGAGGAAGGACGGGCGCGGGCTCCAATCCGGGTTGAGGATGCCGAACGAGGCCTGCTCGTGGTCCGGGTTACCCTGGGCGCCCCACAGCACCGCGAAGTTCATGTTCCAGAGGAACATCACCCCGATCCAAGGCGATCCGTCCTCGTAGCGGTACTCCTCCTGAGCGCGGCGCATCGCGCCCAGGATGTAGTCGCGCTGCTGCTCCAGGGAGACGTAGTTGCCGAACTCGTAGCCGGGGGTGTTGTTGGGCGTGGCCCAGCCGTACTCGGTGATCCAGATCTGGTGGTCGCCCACACCCTCCTCCACCATGAACTTGCGCACGTTCTCCACGTGGCGGAAGTAGTGGGTCGGATGGTCGTTCCAGCAGCGATCCGGCGCGGGCAGGCAGCCCTCGATGAAGCTCGGGTTGTCCGGCCAGAGCGTGTCCGGCGGGTTGGCGGCGCCGCCAGGATGCACCGCCTGGGCGTCGAAGAAGTCCTTGATCATCCCACCCTTGTAGCTATACATCGCGCGGTAGTAGTTCTCGTCCGAGAGCGCGATGGCCGGGTCGTTCACGCCGCTGGAGGAGGGCGCGCCGGCCAGCACAATGATGGCGGGCTCGAGCGCCTTGATGCGCCGGTAGCTCTCGGCCAGGATCTCGACGTAGCGGCCGGCGTCCTCCTCGGTGACGCGGCCGCCATTCTCGACGGCCAGGTTCTGCTCGTTCCAGATCTCGATCGCGCTGATCTTCGTGCCGTAGCGCTTCACCAGCGCCTCGACGAAGTCGCCCATATCGGCCGGGTTCTCCGGCAGGCCGTTGGTGGGGTTGTAGAAGCTGGGCGACTTGACGATACTGATCAGCAGCTTGATGTTGCGGGCCGACACATCGTTGACGATGTTGTCCAGCTCGCCCCACTTGTAATCCTTCGGCTCGGGGCCTTCGATGTCCTTCCACTGGATCTGCTGGCGCACCCAGGTGAAGCCGGCGATGTCGGTGAGGGTGAGCACGCGCTCACGGTCGGTGTAATACAGGTGGCTCACCACACCGAAAGCCAGCTTCGGCAGCTTGACCGGGGACCCGACCGCGGCCGGCTCCTGGGTGGCGGCGGGGACCTCGGTGGCCGCCGGTACCTCGGTAGCGGCGGGAGGGTCGGTGGTGGGCGCTGCCGTCGCCGCGGGGGTCGCCGTCGGCCGGGGGATGGATGCGGTGGGCAGCGGCGGCTCGGTAGGCGCCGGCGAGCCGGGCGCGGCGCAGGCCGCCAGCAGCGGCAACAGCAGCGCAGCCAGCAGCAGGCCCGCCGCCGCACGTATCGTGAGAAGAGATGCCTTCACGTCGTAGCTCCTTCGAGGAATCCGTCCGCCGGCGCGGCGTACGCCCGCCGGCGCGCCATTCAGGCGGCCCTATTGTACCCGAGATTTTATGGCCGGTGGTATTGGGCGGGGATGAGGGGAAGCTGAGGAGATCAGATGATAGGTGATAGGTGATGGGAACGAAGCCCCCTATGACCTATCACCTATCACCTTCCACCGCTAGTCTACTTCGGCATCTGCTGGAGCGCGATGTAGGACGGGCGCGGGCTCCAATCCCCGTTGATCACGCCGTAGGAGGCCTGCTCGTGCAGCTCGTTGCCGTTGTACTTCCACGGCACGGCGAAGTTCAGCTGCCAGAGGAACATGCCCCCCATCCAGGGATGATAGTTGGTGCGGGCCATCTCGTAAGCGCGCACGATCCACTGGGCCTGCTCCTGGTACGAGATGTTGTTGCCGAAGCCGTAGCCAGGCGTATTGTTGCGCGTGGCCCAGCCGAACTCGGTGACCCACATCTTCATGTCGCCCAGGCCGGCCTGCACCATCAGCGCGCGCACATCCTCCACGCGGCGGAAGTAGAACTCGCGGCTGTTCACCCAACCGGGGCCGGGGCCGGGGTTGTCCGGCCAGAAGGTGTCTGGCGGGTTGGAGGCGCCGCCGGGGTGGACGCCCACGATGTCCACGTTGGCGCGGAAGCGCGGGTCGGCGAACATCTGGCGCAGGAAGGTGATGTCGCTCAGTGCGATGGTGGAGACGTTCGTCTCGGTGGAGGAGGGCGCGCCGGAGACCACGATCGCGCTGGGGTCGCTGGCCTTGATGGCCTGTGAGGCGGTCACCAGCATGTCCATGTAGTACGCGGCGCTGGTGACGCGGCCGCCGTTCTCGTGGGCCAGGTTCTGCTCATTCCAGATCTCGTAGGCTTGGACCTTGCCGCGGTAGCGCTTGGCCATCTCGCCCATGAAGTGGGCGAAGGTGCCGAAGTGCTCGCGGGATGGCAGGCCGTTGCGCCCGTCCGGCGTGGCCCAGCTGGGCGCGGCCACCACGCTCAGCAGCAGCTTCACCCCGGCGCGGTGGCTGTCCTCGACGATGTGGTCCAACTCGCCCCAGTAGATCGCGCCCGAGCGGTCGTGCAGGTCCATCCAGCGCACCTGCTGGCGCACCCAGCCGAAGCCGGCGTCCTTCACCAGGCCAAGGGCGCGGTTGCGGTCCTGCCACGGGGTGCCCTGGCCGTACAGGATGGCGTTGAAGCCGTAGACGAAGTCGCCGGAGGGCGGGGGCGGCGGCGCGGGCGCGGGCGGCTGGCCGGGCTGGAAGGCCGGGTTGCCCTGGTGGTTGGCGTCGCGGTACTCGTTGCCGAGCAGTCCGAGCAGCACGCGGTAGCGTGGGTCCGGCTCGTCGGGATGCCACTCCATGCGCTGGCGCTCGAAGTACTGCACCCAGTAGATCTTGCCGTCCTGTGAGTTGACCTCCTGAAACTGTTCGGAGAGCGGCCGGCCGAATACGGGGAGGCCGCCGTTGTTGAGCCAGAAGCTGCGGAAGGGCGCCGGCGAGTCGCGCAGGGTCTGCTTCGTGAATTCATCCCAGGTCCCGTCGCCGGGGTTGGGCACATCCTGGAACGGCTGCTGCCCCTGGCGGTCCTTCACCAGCTCCGTGCCGAGCAGGCGACCAAGGATGTAGTAGGGCGTGCCGTAGTTCTCGGGGTGCTCCTCCAGCACCGCGCGCTCGAAGTATTGGACGCGGTAATACTCGCCGGGGTTGGTGAAGCTCTCCTCGATGAACGGCTGAGAGATCGGGTAGCCCAGGTTGAACAGCGCGTTGGGCGTGCGCTCCCAGAAGAGCTGAAACGAGTTGAGCGCGTAGTGGCCGGTCTCGGGGAACAGCCGCTGGGTGAAGGGCGGCTGGGTGGCCGGCACCTCCTCCGGGCTGCGCGCCGCCGCGCGGGTGTACTGCGGCCAGGCCACCAGGCCGGCGAGCGTCACAAGCACCAGGGCGACGGTGGACAGGGTGCGCTTGCGCATACGTGGGCTCCTTACGCGGGCGGTGGGTGATAGGTGATAGGTGATAAGCTTCAACATCCCCTATAACCTATAACCTATACCTGCATGACACGCTCTCGGGTCTCTCCGCACACTGCGTTTGCGGGGGCTTGGGCGCACAGCCCCCAAACAATCTTCGCAGAGGTTCTTTTGGAGGGGCTGCACCCCTCCAAACCTCCCGCTGTGCGGATACGCTCTAGGGCGATTATAGGATCGGTTCCTGACGGCCCGCTGAGAGGGCGGTGATTGGCCGGTTACCGATCGATGAATCTTGCGCGGCCGCAGGGCGCAGCGCGGCGCCGCCGAGCGTCCCGGCGGTCTGCGGCGTGGCGGCGGCTCCCTGGCCGGCGGTGGCTCCCATGGTATGGCGTCTGTTCTCGCTGGTGCGGATCGGGCGCGACGAGATGTCAGCCACAGAGGTGGAGTGCATGTGTTCGTAGCCCGGCGTCCGCTGTGTCCTCTGCGGCGAGTGGCATCTCGCTGGGGGTCCCAGGTGCGACCTCGTATCGTAGGCGGGGGTATTGTAGCGGGCGGGCGGGGCGGCGTCAAGCGAGTGCGGCGGGTAGCGTGGCCGCGCATCGCGCTGGTGTATAATGCACTCCCGGAATGGTGTGGAGGGGTTCAGGGAGGGCTATGCCCTCGCTTTGTAGCGCCTGGTGCTTTCTGCGCAGGTCAGAGGCGATGGGTGGCTTCAGCACCCCTATCGTCTATCGCCCGGTATGAAGATCGACAGGCGACGTTTGTGAGTAGCAACCCCGGACCGCTGCTGCTGATCGGCGGCGCAGAGGACAAGGTCGGCGGGCGGGTGATCCTGAGCCGCTTCGTGCAACTGGCCGGCGGCGACGCGGCGCGCATCGTGGTGGTGGCCACGGCCTCTGCCTTCCAGGACCTGGTGGGGCAGCGCTACGTGGCGCTGTTCACGGCGCTCGGCGCGCCCCATGTGGAGATGCTGCGGGTGCACGACCGCACCCACGCGCAGCAGGACGAGCCGCTCGTGCAGCTGGCCGGCGCCAGTGGGATCTTCCTGACCGGCGGCGACCAACTCAAGCTGACGGCGGTGCTAGGCGGGACGCGGGCGGCCGAGATGATCCGCCAGCGGCACCGGGCCGGGGTGGCGGTGGGCGGCACCAGCGCCGGCGCCTCCGCGGCCGCCGAGCACATGATGGCCTACGGCGCCAGCGGCATCCCGCCGCGCAAGGCCATGATGCACTTCGGGCCGGGGCTGGGGCTGGTGCGCGGCGTGGTGGTGGACCAGCACTTCGGCGCGCGCGGCCGCGCTGGCCGCCTCATGACCGCCGTGGCGCACAACCCGGAGCTGCTCGGCATCGGGCTGGATGAGGACACCGCGGTGGAGATCGACGCCGCCGGGTGGCTCACGGTGCTCGGCCACGGCTCGGTGATCATCGTGGACGGCGCCGGCATGACCTACACCGACATCCACAATGTGCCGGACCAGGCGCCGCTGACGATCTTCGACATGCGGGTGCACGTGCTCTCCAGCGGCTACTGCTACGACATCCCCACCCGCGCGCCGCACTTGCCCACCGAGCACCCGCCCCCGCCGGAGACGGGGTATGTGGGTGGCGAAGGGATCTGATTGCAGATTGCAGATCCCGCATCCCACATGACGCATGACGCATTGTCAGGAGAACCCCATGCGTGTCGTCGAGACCCGGGTGTACCGCGGCCCGAGCCCGTACGGCTACCGGCCGGTGATCCGCATCACGCTGGACCTGGAGGACCTGGAGGAGTGGCCCTCGGCGCGCATCCCGGGCTTCAACGAGCGGCTGCTGGAGCAGGTGCCGACGCTGCAGGATCACGGCTGCTCATACGGCGTGCCGGGCGGGTTCGTACGGCGGCTCTCGGACGAGAACCGCGACGGGACGCGCGGCACCTGGATGGGGCACGTGATCGAGCACCTGGCGCTGGAGATCCAGTGCCTGGCGGGCACCCGCGTGACCTACGGCAAGACGCGCTCGGTGGAGGGGCAGCCGGGAGTGTATCACGTGGTCTACTCCTTCGAGGAGGAGCGGGTGGGGCTGGAGGCGGGCGAGCTGGCGATGAAGCTGGTGCGCTCGCTGCTGCCGCCCGAGCTGCCGAGCGCCCTGCCGCCCGCGGAGTTGGCGGCCTTCGATTTCGCCCGCGAGCGGGACGCGCTGATCGCCCGCGCGCAGGACATCGTGCTAGGTCCCACCACCGCCGCCCTGGTGGCCGAGGCCCGTAAGCGCGACATCCCGGCCATCCGGCTGGACGAGCACAGCCTGGTGCAGCTGGGGTACGGCCGGTACCAGCAGCGCATCCGCGCCAGCGTCACCAGCAAGACCAGCAACATCGCGGTGGAGACCGCGAGCGACAAGGAGTTGACCATTCGCCTGCTGAGCGACGTGGGCATCCCCACGCCGCGCCACCGGCTGGTGCGCAGCGCCGACGAGGCGGCTGCGGCGGCCGAGGAGCTCGGCTTCCCGCTGGTGACCAAGCCGCTGGATGTGAGCCATGGGCGGGGGATCTCGCTCAACCTGCGCACGCTGGAGGAGGTGCGGCGCGGTTTCGAGGTGGCGCGCGAGTACACCAGCAGCGTGCTGGTGGAGACCTTCTTGCCCGGCAAGGACTACCGGGTGCTGGTGATCGGCGGCGAGGTGGTGGCGGTGGCCGAGCGGGTGCCGGCCCATGTGGTGGGGGACGGGCAGCACACCATCGCCGAGCTGATCGAGATCGTCAACCGCGACCCACGGCGCGGCTTCGGGCACGAGAAGGTGCTGACGAAGATCCGCCTGACGCACCAGAGCGAGTTGCTGCTGGAGCGCGCCGGCTACACCCTGGACACCGTGCTGCCGCTGGGCGAGGTCTTCTTCCTGGCCAGCACCGCCAACCTCAGCACCGGCGGCACCGCGATCGACCGCACCCACGAGATCCACTACGAGACGCGCGAGCTGGCGCGGCGGGCGGCGCTGGTGATCGGGCTGGACGTGGCCGGGATCGACATCGTCACGCCGGACATCAGCCAGAGCCTGCGCGAGGTGGGCGGCGGGGTGGTGGAGGTGAACGCCGGGCCGGGCTTTCGCATGCACCTGCAGCCGAGCGAGGGGCAGCCGCGCAATGTGGCGAAGCACGTGATCGACCTGCTCTTCCCGCCCGGCGCGCCCGCGCGTGTGCCGATCCTCGCCATCACCGGGACGAACGGCAAGACCACCACCACCCGCATGGTGGCCCACATCCTGAAGATGGCCGGCAAGCGGGTGGGCATGACCACCACCGACGGGATCTACATCGACGGGCAGCTCTACATGCGCGGCGACATGACCGGGCCGTGGAGCGCGCGCATGGTCCTGCGCGACCCGACGGTGGAGGCGGCGGTGCTGGAGACGGCGCGCGGCGGCATCCTGCGCGAGGGGCTAGGCTTCGAGCGCTGCGACGTGGGGGCGGTGCTGAACGTGAGCAACGATCACCTGGGGCAGCGGGGCGTCAACACACTGGAGGACATCGCCTGGGTGAAGCAGGTGGTGGTGGAGGTGGTGCGCAAGGAGGGCGCAAGCGTCCTGAACGCCGACGACCCGCTGGTGGCGGCGATGGCGCCAGAGGCGGGCGGGCGGGTGGTGTACTTCAGCATGCACGGTGGTGAAGGCGCGAGCGAGATGCTGCGCGAGCACATCGGGCGTGGCGGGTGCGCGGTGGTGCTGCAGCCCGGCATGCGCGGCGACATGATCGCGATCTACGACGAC
The DNA here is from genome assembly GCA_035559635.1 of Roseiflexaceae bacterium. Taxonomy (GTDB): domain Bacteria; phylum Chloroflexota; class Chloroflexia; order Chloroflexales; family Roseiflexaceae; genus CALJIC01. The sequence continues at coordinate 10,052 of DATMBA010000439.1, read as the reverse complement.
GAGCAATACATCCCGCTGCTCTGGACGCACCTGATCCCGGCGACCCTGGAGGGCAAGGCGCTGCACAACGTAGCGAACGCGCTGGCCGCCACGGCCATGGCCTACGCCCACGGGGTGAGCGTGGAGAACATCCGCCAGGGGCTGCGGACCTTCACCACCAGCTTCTACCAGGCGCCAGGGCGGCTGAACGTCTTCGACGAGCATCCCTTCCGGGTGATCGTGGACTACGCCCACAACCCGGCGGCCTTCCGCGCCATGCGCGAGCTGGTGGCGCGGCTGCGGCCGAACCACCCGCGGGTGATCGGAGTGCTGAGCGCGCCGGGGGATCGGCGCGACGCGGACATCCGCGAGGATGGGCAGATCGCGGCCGCGATGTTCGACCTGCTGGTGATCAAGGAGGACGACGACCGGCGCGGGCGGGAGGTGGGTGCGGTGCCGGCGCTGCTGCGCGAGGCGGCCCTAGAGGCCGGGATGCGCGCCGAGCAGATCGTGACAGTGCCGGACGAGCGCGAGGCGGTGCGCTACGCGCTCGACCTGGCCCAACCGCGCGAGTTGGTGGTGGTGTTCGCCGACAACATCACGCCGGTGTGGAAGGAGATCATCTACTGGCGCCCGCATCCCCGCTGAAAACGCCGACTGCGTGCGTCCTGTCGGTCAGTGGCGGCCGCGCAGTGAAACCATGCGTATCAACTATCTTACCCGCGAAGCGATAGCAAACCTGTGTAAACCGTAAACGCGCGCCGACGCAAAGCGGGGGTGCGGACAGTTCCCGAGAATTCGATAGGACTGCTCTATCGCCTGCGGGCGGATGGCTCGAAACACCGGTCATGGACCGGTGTTTCGATAAATATCTCTCTTCGGGCTTGCAGATACATTGAGGACGTGTTATTCTGTAAATGCAGTTTTCATATCACGACTGATCATCACAGGAGATCACGATGCCAACAGTTCGCAAGCTCACCGAGGAAGAAGTTCGCGCCATCGAGCGGAAAACGCTGGGGACGCGCAAGGCCACCGAGGTGGAGTACGACCGCTACCTGGCCGACTTCGTGCCGGGGGACTACGGTGAAGTTGGCCTGTACCCGGATGAGAAGCGCCTGACGGTGCGCAACCGCCTGAAAGCGGCGGCCAGCCGCCACGATCCGCCGCTCGCGCTGGTCTTTCAGCGCACCCGCGGGAATGTCCTGCGCTTCCGCGTCGAGGCGGGCGAAAGCAGGGGGAATGGCGCCGCAGCGGCAGAATCGGCGCCCGAAGCGGCCCCGAAAAAGCGTGGGCGCTTGGCGGGACGCACGAGCGGCGCGCCAGCGACGAATGGGCGCGGACGCCGGAGGAAGAGCGCCGAGGCGGTGTAGGAGCACATTGCAGGGTATCGCAACCCCCGGCCACACTCCGCAGCCCGTCTCGTTCTGCGCGCCCGCGCGGGGCATCCCCTTGGCGGGCGACTCGCTCGGGGCCGCGGAGCAGGGCCGGCGCTACGACGACACGCCGCGCATGCGGAGCTACGAGCAGGCGCGAGTCGGCCCGCAGGCAGGCGGCGCCGGGACGCGCCGTGCGTAGCGGCATAGTCTTTGCATCCACTCCCGCCAGCGGAGACGTGTCGCCGGTTGCCGGGCACACTGATGGGGAGGGGGTATGGCAGCGCGCCCGCTCATCCTGCTGGCGGAAGACACCCTCGCCGTGCGCGAAGCGGTGGACGCGGCCCTCACCGCGGCGGGCTACGATGTGGTCTGCGCCTCTGGCGGGACACAGGCCTACGAGTTGCTGCGGCGGCTCTTACCCGACCTGGCCATCCTCGACCTGATCCTCTTCGACGAGGAGGCAGGCCTGGATGTGCTGCGTGAGATGCGCTCCCACGAGCAGACGGCGCACATCCCGGCGATCGTCTACGCCGAGGACGCCGGACGGGTGCAGCGGCGCGCGAGCGAGCTGGCGCAGTACGGCGCGGTGGTCCTGGCGAAGCCCTTCTCGATCGAATCGCTGCTGGCCGCGGTGCAGCAGCTGCTCCGCCCGCGCACGTCCGAGGCTGATGCGGGCCAGTAGAGCAAAATGCTCAACGCTCGACGCTGCGCAGCCGGGTGCGGAACTGCACCAGCCGCACGAGGGGATCTTAGCGTTTCGCGCTTCGCGTTCTGCGCTGGTGGGTAGCGCGCACGGGGACGCGGGCGGGGGCCGGGCGGACCGGCAGGGCGGCGGCGAGCGCGGCGAGGAGCGCAGCGGCGGCGATCAGGAGCAGGATGGACATCTGAGCCTCTTTCTCCGGAGGGGCTGCACCCCTCCAACTCCCCGCGAAGCGGATACACTCTGGTGGCAGTATAGCAGCGGCGCACCGGGGCGTCTATCGGCGAAAGTTCCGAAAAGATCTCAGTACTGAGACGGATTGGTGCGCGTGCGATGGGCGATAGGCTTCGGCATCGCCCATCGCCCATCGCCCATCGCCCGGATCACGTCGCGGGCCGGCGGGCGGGCTGCTCGCTGGGGGCCGGGCGGCTGCGCATGGCCGCCGGCACGATGCCGAGGGCCGCCAGTGCGGCCGCCACCAGCATCGCGCTGTGCAGGCCGGCCACCAGCGCCTGCGGCGGCGCGGATGTCACCGGCTCATAGGCGCGTCCGGCCGCCGCCGTGACCTGTGCCGCCCACACCGCGCCCGCAAGCGCCACGCCGGCCGTCTGCCCGAGCGTGCGCATCACCGCCAGCAGGCTGCCGGCCACCCCCAAGGCGCTGCGCGGTGCGCTGCCCATGATCGTGCTGTTGTTCGGGCTCTGGAACAGGCCGAAGCCGGCGCCCATCAGCAGCAGCCGCAGGACCACGTCGAGCTGCGTGCTGGCGGTGGTGAGCGTGGCGAAGCTCGCCAGGGCGAGCGCCGTGAGCGCCAGCCCGATCACTCCTAGCCAGCGCGCGCCAAAGCGGTCCGAGAGGCGCCCGCTGAGCGGGGAGATGAGCGAGAGCGCGGCGGGTGTGGCGATCAGCGTCAGCCCAGTGCGCTGCGGGTCGAAGCCGAGCACGTTCTGCAGGTAGAAGGGCAGCAGGAGGAAGTTGAAGGCCGCGGCCAGGAAGGATGTGAACGCCGCCAGCAGGCTGAGGCTGAAGGTGGGGTTGGCGAACAGGCCGAGGCTGATCATCGGCGCGGGCGCGCGGCGCTCCCAGAGCACGAAGCCCGCCAGCCCCAGCAGGCCGGCCGCCAGCGCCGCGAGCGTGCGCCAGTCGGAGAAACCCCACACCTGGCCTTCGGTGAGGGCCAGCAGCGCCAGCAGCAGCCCGCCGGCCAGTAACCCCGCGCCGGCCAGGTCGAAGCGCTGCTCGCTGCGCTGCCGGTCGTCCGGGAGGGCGCGCAGCGAGATCAGGATGGCCAGCGCGCCGAGAGGGATGTTCACGTAGAAGATCGACGGCCAGCCGACGCTGCGCAGCAGCAAGCCGCCGAGCACCGGGCCGGTAAGGATGCCGGCCGCCACCACGGTGCCGATGTAGCCGAGCGCCTGGCCGCGCTGCTGGGGGGGGAAGGCGGTGACCAGCAGCGCCGGGCCGAGGGCCTGCAGCATGGCTGCACCCACCGCCTGCAGCACCCGAAAGGCCACCAATGCCTCGACACTCCAGGCCAGCCCGCACAGCGCAGACCCCACGGTGAAAACCACGAACCCGGCCAGGTAGACCCGGCGTTTGCCGACCATGTCCCCTAGGCGGCCCATGCTCGGCAGCAGGCAGGTGATCGCCAGCAGGTAGGCGAGCACCACCCACTCCACCTCGTGCAGCCCGGCGCCGAAGTGGTCCTGCAGGGTCTTCAGCGCGATGTTGACAATGCTGCCGTCCACGGTCGCCATGAAGACGCCGCTGCCCACCGCGGCGAGCGCCCACCATCTGTGGTTCTGATCAGTGACGTGCGACACGATCCATCCCCCATCCGCTTCTTCAGGTAGAGGGGCAGTATACCGCAGGAAGGAGGCAACTGGTGCGCGTTCGGGGCGATGGGCCGCGGGACCAGGGACGGGGATGGGACGCCGTGCCGCGGGTGGGATGGCGTGGGGGGCGATGGCGGGGCGCGGGGGCGCCGTGCCGCGGGTGGGATGGCGTGGGCGATGCCGTAGGGGCGCGGCAGCAGGCGCGGTTCCCGACAACGTGATGTGCGTGTGCAGGGCGCCTGCTGCCGCGCCCCCACGATCGCACGGCGTGGCATTGGGGTGCGGCGCATCGCCGCCGGCGCCGTCCGCACCGTATCGCGCCGCGTGCGCCGGCCCGGCGCCGGACCACAACGATATGCCCCGTCACCCGGTCAGGTCTCCCGGTAACCTAGCCAACGCAGCGAGGAGGGGTCGTCGCGCCAGTTGGGGCGCGGCTTGACCCACAGGTCCAGGAACACCGGCTGGCCGAGGGCGCGCTCGATGTTATGGCGGGCGTTGCTGCCGATCTTCTTGAGCATCGCGCCTCCCGCACCGATCAGGATGCCCTTCTGAGACTCTTTCTCGACGTAGATCGTCATGCGGATGTAGAGGGCGCGCTCGCGCTGCTCCCACTCTTCCACCTCCACCGCCACGCCGTGGGGCACCTCCTCCTCGGTGTGGCGCAGCACCTGCTCGCGCACCAACTCGGCGGCCAACTCGCGCTCGCTCTGATCCGTCACCTGGCCCTCGGGGTAGAGCGGCGGGCCCTCCGGCAGCCGGCGCACGATCTCCTCCACCAGGGCTTCCAGGCCCTCGCCGTGCAGCGCGGAGATGGCCAACTCCATGTCCCATGGCCCCAACTCACGGTAGGCCTGAAGGTGCTCCGGGCCGTGCGGGGTAGGCCGGTCCACCTTGTTGAGCACCAGCAGCTTCGGCGCGCGGCTGCGGCGCACCATGGCGGCGATGCGGCGGTCCAGCCTGCCGGGCGGCTCGCTGATGTCCACCATGAAGCAGATCACGTCCGCGTCCGGGATGCTGCGGCGGGCCTGCTCCACCATGAAGCTGCCGAGGCGGTTGCGCGGCTGGTGGATGCCCGGCGTGTCCACGAAGACCACCTGCGCGCCCGGCCGGTTGAGGACGCCGCGGATGGCGGTGCGGGTGGTCTGCGGCTTGCGCGAGACGATCGCCACCTTCTGGCCGAGCAGGGCGTTGAGCAGGGTGGACTTGCCGACGTTCGGCCGGCCGATGATGGCGACGAAGCCGGACTTGAAAGGCTGAAGGGTGAAGGCCGAAGGCTGAAGAATCTCAGGCCTGACAGCCTCGGCCGTCCCCGGTTCTCGATCCTCGGTCCTCAGTTCATCGTCTGCAATCCCCAGGCCCCGGTCGCCGGTCCCTTCGCTGGCACTCAGGGCAGGCTCCGGTCCCTGGTCCTCCTCCTCGTCCAGGCTGACCATAAAGGGGGCGAGGCGGCGGAGGCGCTCTGCGAGCTCGAACTCGGGCGCAGTGACCAACTCGCATCCCAGCAGGCTGCCGGCGGCGTCGAAGTCCAGGATGGCGGTCTCGGCCAGGGGCTGGACGGTGGCGGGCGTCTCGTCGGCCAGCAGCACCGTGAGGGTGAAGGTCTCTGCCTGGTAGCGCACCTGCGGGTGGCGGAGGGCGAGCGCGAGGTCCTCGCGCGCCACGCTCTCGTCCAACTCCAGCTCGCAGCCGATCACCTGGCCGTCACCGTCCAGCAGCAGGGCTGCGGCGCACTCGCCCTCCTCGGCAGAGGCGCCCTCCTCCAGTTCGACGAAGTACCAGTACAGCGTGCGGGCATCGGGGTCGAAGGAAACCGTGACCATGGTGAATCTCTCTTGTACCACGAAGGCACGAAGCCGCGAGGGCACGAGCGGTATGGCTGGCGATCGACGCCGCTGGAGTCCCCCTCCCCACCTTCGCATCTTCGCGGCTTCGTGTCTTTGTGTCTTTGTGGTTAGCTGGCCTCCGGCTTGACGCACTCGCCGGGGGTGGCGATCACCGTGACGTTCTCGAACTCCAGCAGCCGTAGGAACTGCTCCATGGCGCGGCGGGCCTCGTCGGCCGCCTTCTGCATCACGCCGTCCTCGCAGGCGGCCTCCAGGATCTGGCGTTCGGCCTCCTGGCGCGCCTGAGTCTCCAGGTCCTTGTCCTGCCCGCCGAGGATCTGCGTCCCGACGCGCGTCTGGCGGTCGTAGACGCGGGTGCGGTCGTTGTCCAGGCGGGCGCTGAGGATCTCGGAGGGCGGCAGGCGCAGCGTGATCGTCTCGCCGTCGGCGGAGATCTGCACGTCGTCCTCGTGCAGCTTGCTGAGGTCCACGCCGGCCACCACATCGCCGCTGGCGATCAGCAGCAGGCGCTCGCCGAGGAAGAGGTCTAGCAGGTTGCCGCGCTCGACGTTGGCCTCGATGATGCGCTCGACCGAGTACTGCTGGGTCTCGAGGCGGTTGAGGCTGCGGATCTGCTGGATGGTGCCGCCGCGGTCGCGAATGGTGGGGGTGGGCGTGGCCACCACCTGGCGCACGCGCTCGGGCACGCTCTGGGCGATGCTGCCGGTGACGCTCTCCACCACCTGGCGGCCAAAGAGCATAAAGAGCAGCACGAGCGTGATGGCGCCGAGGGTGAGGTAGAGCGCCGTCTGGGCGCAGCCGCCGCCGGTGAGATAGGCGGGCGGGTAGGGCGCATGGGCGCGCCGTGCGCGCCAGGCGGGGTAGTCCTCCTCGTCGTCCAGCGGATCGTCCACCTCCTCGCCGCGCGCGGCGCGCATCCGGCGCTGGATGAGCGTCTCCCGCGGTGGCCGGTCGTCGCCGTCCTCGCGGGCGGGGTCGTCTTCGTAGCGGGCCATAGTGGTGCTCCAACCACGTGAGCGGTAGAGGTGAGCGGCGATAGGTCAGAGGCGTTGCTGCTGTCGCTCACCTCACACCTTCGTAGTACGACGAGCCTTCGCTTGCCGTGGCGGCGAGGAGCTGAGGCGGGACGTGAGCTCGTTCAACCTCTGTGTCCTCTGTGGCTATCGCCTCGCCGTATCACTTGCGCGCCGTGTGCAGGGCCACCGCGCCGAGGCCGAGCAGTCGGTAGCGCACCTCCTGCCAGCCGGCTTCCTGCATAATCCGCGCCAGGGCCTCGGGCGAGGGGAACGTGCGGGCCGAGCGCGGCAGGTAGGCGTAGGCCGCAGCGTCGGCACCGAGGAGTGGCGCGAGGCCGGGGACGATGTGCTGGAAGTAGAGGTGGTGGCCGAGGCGCAGCAATGGGTTGCGCGGGCGGGCCACCTCCAGGCATGCCAGCACGGCGCCGGGGCGGGCCACGCGGCACATCTCGGCGAAGGCGGCGCGGATGTCCGCCACGTTGCGCATCATAAAGCCGGTGGTGATCGCATCGAAGGTCTCGTCCGCGAAGGGCAGCACGAGTGCGTCGCCGGCCACGAAGGCGGCGCGCGCCCCGGCGACCTTGGCCTGGCCGGCCTGCATCATGGGCAGGGTGAAGTCCACCCCGACGGCGAGGCCCTCGCGGGCCCAGGCGGCCAGCAGGGGCAGGAAGTCCCCCGTGCCGGTGCCCACGTCCAGCGCGCGGCTGTATACCGGCGGCGCTACGGCCCTCACTGCCGCCTCGCGCCAGCCGCGGTCCATGCCGAAGGTCATGATGGCGTTCATGCGGTCATAGCCGGGCGCGATGCGGGCGAACATACGCTCGACGAAGATCACTTTCTCTTCTGCTTTTGCTTCTGACACGGGCAGCACGATCGTACCCATCCCTTGGGGGCGGGGCCAGGGGAGGGCCTGCCCCTGAAACCCCTCCCAGAGCTTAGGCGGCGAACCAGGCCCGCACATCCTCGATCCTCCGGGCGGCGCCGAGGGCCACCATGAGCTTGATGCGCGCCTTGGGGCCGCTGAGATGGTGGGCGAAGAGCGCCCCAAGTTGCTGCAGGTCGTGGTAGGCGCCGACGTAGCCGTACTCGTCGTAGAGCGGGCCGGCCCCGCAGCGCGGGGCCACGGCCACGGCGGTGCGCTGGGCGATCGCCTCGCGGATGGTGGGCAGCCACCAGGGCGGCACGCGCCCCCCGCCGAAGGCCTCGAGCACCACGCCCGCCGCACCGTCCTCCACTGCGCGGCGCAGCAGCCGGTCGTCGGACCCCTGGCCGATGGCGATCAGGTCCACGCGCTCTTCGAGGCGCGTGCAGGGGATGTGCTGGCGCTGGGCGGGGCGCTGGCCGATCCACACCCGGCCGGCCTCGACGCGCCCGAGCGGGCCGGCGCCGGGTGCGTCGAAGGCCTGGAGCGCCTGGCTGTGGACGCTCTGGACGGCGGCGGCGGCGAAGATGCGCTCGGCGAAGACCACGAGCACGCCCAGTGTGCGCGCCTCGGGTGCGGCCGCCACGCGGATGGCCGAGGCCAGGTTCGTCAGCCCGTCGTAGCCTGGGGCGGTGGGCGGGCGCACCGCGCCGGTGACCACCACCGGCTTCTCGGCGGCGACCACCAAGTCCAACAGGTAGGCGGTCTCCTCGAGCGTATCCGCGCCGTGGGCCACCACCACGCCGCCCACCTCGTCCGGCTGGAGGGCGGCCTCGACGCGGCGGGCCAGCTCGAGGCCCTGGGCCGGAGTGAAGTGGCTGCCCGGCACGTTGGAGAACTCCACGAAGGCCAGGTCGATGTCGCGCGGCAGCTGCGACGCGAGGTCGTCGCCCTTAATGGTGGGGACGGCGGCGCCCGCTCCCGGGCCGCGCCTGGTGGCCACGCCGCCGCCGGCGGTGATGACGACGATCTTCTGCACGGGCGGTCTCCCCAAGGATTGAGGACGGAGGATGGAGGACGGCGGTACTCGGCCCTCAGTCCTCCGTCCTCCCTCCTGGTTTGCTTGCCACCCACGCGATACGCTGGCTGCGGGGGTGGTGCGGCTGGAACGTGAAGCAGTCGTAGGCGGCCTCGATGCACAGGCCGGCGGCCTCCAGCAGCGCGGCCACGGTCTCCGGCGGGTAGGCGCGCTCGATGTGCAGCTCGTCGAAGCGCTCGTAGCCGCGCTCATCGTCCCCGGCGAAGCCGGTGAGCTGCAGCGTCGAGGTGGCGCGGGCCGGATCGAAGTGGCTGCGGGCCACCTGCACGAAGCCGGGGCGCTCGTCCACCTCGCAGGGCGGCCAGTCGTGCTCCAGGAAGTGGCGGGTGTTCATGTCGGCCACGAACAGGCCGCCTGGAGCGAGGGCGCGCGCGACGGACCGGAAGCAGCGCGCCAGGTCATCCTCCGTTAGAAGATAGTTCAGGCTGTCATAGGTGCATGTGACGAGATCGAATGCAGCATGCACCATGCACCCTGCAGAGTCGTCGATGCCATGGTGCATGGTGCATGCTGCATTGAAGTCACGCATGTCGCCCTGGACGAAAGTCACACTGGATGCGATCCCCGCGGCCTCAGCCTTTGCCCGCGCAAGGGCCAGCATAGCCGCGGACTGGTCCAGCCCGACGACGCGCCAGCCGGACTCGGCGAGCGCCACGGCGAGCGTGCCCGTGCCGCAGGCCAGGTCGAGCGCGCGGCGCGGGTGATGTGGCGGGCCGGCCGGGTGGCGCCGCAGCAGTTCCTCGAGGTACTGCGCCATCAGCAGCGCAAACCGGATCTGGCCGCTGCCATCGTAGAACGGGGCGTAGCCCTGGTAGATGTCCATAATGCTCGTGGGCCGGCTGGGCGGGCGCCGGCGCTCGCACTATTGTACCACTATCCGCTTCCGCGCGCGTTGACACGCCGCCGCACGGCACATACAATTGGGCCCGATATGAAAAGGGGAGGGTCAGGGAGGGCGAAGCCCTCCCTGAAACCCACCCGTTCCAGAAAGAAGCTACGAGGATGGCACTCTACCCACCGGACGACCCCTTCCTGATCAACACGGTGATCTTGGGCATCCCATTGGTGGTGCGCTGGTACGGCGTGCTGATCGTGAGCGGCGCGATGTTGGCCGGCTACGTGGCGAGCCGGCGGGCGCGGGCGCGCGGCGAGGATCCGGAGCACGTCTGGAACCTGCTGCTGCTCGGCATGGTGCTGGGCGTGATCGGCGCCCGGCTGTACTACGTGGCCTTCGAGTGGCCGCGCTTCGCCGGGCGGCCGCTGCTGGAGATCCTCAACCCGGCCAGCGGCGGGTTGGCGATCCACGGCGCGCTGATCGGCGCAGTGGCCGCGGCGCTG
>DATMBA010000438.1:0-14447 GCA_035559635.1 Roseiflexaceae bacterium | reverse complement strand
GGCTTTGCCCTCCCCCGGCCCCTCCCTTATCCGTCAGAGTAGCTCTGACGGACTTACTAGTCCAGGCTGATCACCTGGCGCCTCTGCCCTTCAGCCTGGCGACGAAGTAGTAGATCGGCTCGTTCGTCACCTGCCCGATGCCCAGGATCTGGATGCGCGCCACCGCCGCTTTGTCCAGCAGGTAGCAGCGGACGCTGTCCGTGTTCAGATCGATGATGTCGCGCAGCTCCCGGCCCACCTGCTCCAGCTCCTTCTTGCTCAGGTCGCACTCGAAGACGCTGTACTGGACGCGCCTGCCGTAGCCTTTGAGCAGCTTCATGACCTTCGTGCGGCGGCGGTCCTCGACGATATCGTAGCTGATGATCGTGAACATGGCGCCTCCGCCTCAGGCCGGCGTGTAGCCGGTGTAGCGCTCCTGCTCGCCGCGCACCACTCGCGCCACCGTCTGCGCCTGCAGCAGGACGACGCGGCGCAGGGTGGTCTGCTCGCCGCTGGGCAGCGGCGCCGGGCTCAGCATCAGCGCCTGGTAGCGGTCGACGAACAGCGCCCGCCCGGCGGTGTCCAGGTAGACTGCGTCCGGCTTCTGGGCGGGGCGCTCGAACTGCGCGCGCGTGATCGCGTTGGTCCGCAGCAGCTCCAGCACCAGCCGGTCGACGATCAGCGGGCGGAACTCTTCGAGCAGATCGAGCGCCAGCGACGGCCGCCCCGGCTCGGGCACATGGAAGGTGCCCAGGTAGGGGTCCAGCCCGGTGATCTGGACGGCGGCCAGCACATCGTTGAGTGCCAGGGTGTAGCCGAACGACAGCAGCGCGTTGACCGGGTCGGGCGGTGGGTAGAAAGCCCGCCCCTGGAAGCCCCAGGCCTTCGGCAGGGCGGCGCGCCAGGCGCCAAAGTACGCCGCCGCCGCCACGCCCTCGTAGCCGCGCACCATGTCGATCGTCGTGGCGCGGGCCAGGTTCGCCAGCTGCTGCTCGATCAGGCGCGCCGCGCTGCTGGCGGCGGGCCAGGCGGTGGATGCCAGTAGCGTGCGCTGGTTGGTCAGCTTGGCGCGGATCATCTCGCGCGCCAACTCCAGCGCCAGCGCCGGGGTGTGCACCAGGTGCATCTGCTGCGTGCGCAGCTCGCCGAAGCGCGAGACGCCGCGTGAGAGCGCGACGTAGAGCCTGCTGCCGTGCTGGTTGGTGATCAGCACCGGGATGTCACGCGTCAGGAAGTCCACCAGCGCCGCCGTCGAGATCTGGACCCCCAAGCCCATCAAGACAACCTGGTCGACCCTGGCCAGCGGCACTTCGTCGAGTGTCGCGCCGTTCTTGGTGATCAACACCTGGTTGTCACGCTTGTGGACTTTCGCGCCCTGCTCCTGGACGTAGAGCGTCGCCATAGATTCTCCTCCTTTAGGATGTTCCGTGCGCTGCGCGCACGATGCTGGGGGAAAAGGGGTTTTGCGAGGGGCGTGCCCCTCGCGTTCCCCACCCGTTGCTCCCCCTCTCCTGCCGCAGCGGGGGGTGCCCTCTAGGTTTGGGCGGGGGGGTGAGGGCCGCCCTATCACCGGCGGCGCAAGCGCCGCGCCTGCCGCGCTGCTTCGCGCAGCCGCTTGTGCGCCTCTGCGAAGCTCGCCACCCCATCCAGCAGGCGCGGCCCGCGGCGCGGCGGGGCCAGCGCCTGGCCGAGGAACTCCAGCCCGTCGTCGTAGCGCACGATGCGGGTCTTCTCCCGGTTGAGGGTGAGCCGCAGCGTCGCCAGCTGCGCCTCCACCAGCTCGAGCGCCCGCCGGGCATCCTCCTGCGAGGCGCACAGGACAACGAAGTCGTCCATGAAGCGCACCAGCCGCAGGCCCTGCGTTGTCAGCGCGACGTCGAAGGGGTGGAGGTAGATGTTGGCCAGCAGGGGCGAGAGCGCGCCTCCCTGCGCCGTGCCGCGGAGCGACCGCTGCTGCCAGCGCAGCACGATCTCCGCGAGCACCGCCGCGCCCAGCGCCGCCGTGCCCGCCGCGAGCAGCCGCTGAGGGCCAAGCGCCCGCAGGTGTGGGTAGAGCCGGCGGGCGAGGCCGCCGAGCGGCTGGCCCATGAGGTAGACCGACCAGAGGATATCGGCCGGTGATCGCTCGGATGGCGCCAGGCCGCCGAACATCCCGTCGCGCCGGCCCCACCCCCAGCCGCCGGCCGCCGGGTGTTCCCACACGTCTGTGGCGTAGTCGTCCATCCCGCGCGCCGGAGGCGGCGGGGCCTCGTCTCCTGGCAGCAGGCGCCGGAACGCTCGCTCACCCCGGCGGAGCAGCGCCGAGCCACCGCGCTCGTCCGCCAGCGGGGCGGTCTCGGCGGTGGAGCACGCGCCCACCTCCAGCAGCCGCGCGATCAGCTGCAGCACCGGCAGCTCGCGCACGCGCTGGCGCACCAGCCCTAGCAGGATGCGCTGGTCGAGGGTATCGAAGTAGCCGGCGATGTCGGCGTCCACCACCCAGGTCAGCCCTTGGGCGGCGTAGCGCTCCACCCGCTTGAGCGCGTCGCCGACACCCACGCGCGGCCGGCAGCCGTAGGAGCACTCCTCGAAGAAGGGGTCGAAGACTGGCTCCAGCACCTGCAGCAGCGCGCGCTGGACCACCCGGTCGCGCACCGCGAGGATGGCGATCGCCCGCTCGCCGCCGCTCTTCGGCTTGGGGATCGCCACCCTGCGCGGCGGCAGCGGCTGGTAGCGCCCGCTGCGCAGCTCCTCCACCAGCGTGTCGAGCTGGCGCGCCAGGTCGGCCTCGAAGTCGCTCAGCGTCACCGCGTCGATCCCGGCGCTGCGCCCCTGCCGTACCAGCTGGATGTTGCGCTTGACCCGCCGCCAGGCGTTGAGCATGTTCTCCAGGCTCGTCACCTGCTCCAGCAGCGGCGGACCGTCGTAGACAGGAAAGAGTGGCATCACAGACCTCCTTTGTCATCCGCCATCGCGCTTCGCGCCGAAGCGCACGATCCGCCGCCGGCCGCGCAGCGCCTCCCAGGCCAACGCGTCGGCCAGCTGGTTGAGCTCGCGCGGGATCGCCAGGAGCTCGATCGCGGCGAACTGCCGCATCAGCGCCTGGGCCTCGGTGAAGAGCGGCTGCAGCGGCCCGACGCGCACCGCGGCCCGGCCACTCAGCTGGTCCACCACGACCCGGCTGTCGGTCATGCAGCGCACCGGCGCGCCGGGGAACGCGCGCAGCACGAAGGTCAGGCCGGCGATCACGGCCTGGTACTCGGCCTCGGTGTTGGTCCAGGCCGGCGCGCGCACACAGCGCGTCCGCAGCACCTGCCCTCCCGCGCTGCGCACGACGATCCCGATCCCGGCCGTGCCGCGCGGCTCGACACCGGGGGTGCCGTCCACCTGCAGCACCAGGGGCTGCGCGCTCATCGCCCGCCGAGGGCCACGGCGGCCGTCAGGCCGGCCAGGGCCAGCGCCGCCAGCAGGAACAGCGCCGCGATGCAGCCCCGGATCGCCTGGCTTGGACGGACTCGCGTGAGGTCCGGGCGGGGCATGCGGGCGAAGAGGACCGCCGCCCCGGCCAGCGCCGTCACGAGCGCCATCACCAGCAGACACCACGTCGTCGTCATGGTCCTCTCCTTTCATGTCGGCTGCTCCGCCGGCCAGCGCGAACGGCTCCCGCCGGCCGAGCAGCCGGCTGCGAATCGTAGCCAGCGCCGCGCGCAGCCTCATCGCCGTCTCCTCGCGGCGCGGGGTGATGCTGCCGCGGGCGCGCGGTAGCGCAGCGTCACCGCGCCGGCGTCAAGGGTGTAGACCCCTTCGTGGCGCATCACTGTGCCGCCACCCGGATCGCGCTCGTCGCCGTACAGGCGCGGCCCCGCCGCGTCGATCTCGATCCGGCCCACCAGGCACGCGCCGCCGCCGGGCGTCGGGACGGCTGCCAGTGGCTGCCGCTGGATCGCCAGCGCCGCCCCCTCGCGCGGCAGCACGATGGTCCGCGCCTCACGGGTGTCGCGGTCGTAGAGGAAGATGATCCCGCCCGGCCCGCTCCTGGGCGCTGGCCGGCGCGCGCTGCCTCGCATCAGCAAGAGCGCGAGGGTGAGCAGCGCTATGGCGCCGGCCAGCCATGGCGCCCAGGGCTGTCCCGCTGCGCCGGCCGACGGTGCGACCGCCCCGCGGGCGGTCGCGCCCGCGATGGTGCGCGCTGGAGGCGTGCGCGCGAGATGAGACGACACAGGGGTTGCCATACGCGGCGAGGGCGTTGGCGGTGGCGTGCGCGCTGGAGGCGCGCCGGCAGGCATGCCCGCCGGCGGTGGCGGCGTACCTGCCGGCGCAGCCGTGCTGATCGCGGTGGGCTGCGGCGTCAGTTGCGCGCCGATCACGTAGTACGGGCGCGTGCTGAAGGTGGGTGGGTAGCGGTCCTCCAGCTCGATGCGGATCTCGAAGCGGCCCGGCGCGCCCGGGAGGTCGATCGTCTGCGGCGGCAGACAGGCGATCGAGCGCCGGTCGGGGCTGCTGAAGCGGTGCGCCCAGCGCACCGTCTCCTGCCCGCCACGGCGCACGATCACGCGCGCCTCGTCGTCGGTGCACAGCTCCCCCAGCCCATCCGGTGTTGACGCCAGGACGAGGGTCGGGCCGGCGACCGACACGACCGCCGATCGGACGAAGAAGACGCCGCGGGCCTGCGGGGCGCGGGGCGCCTCGGGCAGCGCCGGCGCCAACAGCAGCGCCACCGGCGGCGGCGCGAGGGACACCCCCCCGTGGAGGGCGCTCGCGAACAGCGCCGCAAGCAGCAGGTGGGCGCCCGTGATCGTGGTGTTCGGCATAGTGGCCTCTCGTAAACGGTGCGATAGCGCGCTACGTTGATTTCCAAAGGAGAGGGGGCTTGGGGAGGGCGAAGCCCTCCCCGAAAACCCCACCCCAACTTCAGCCTTCAGCGCAGCGTGCTATAATCAGCCGCGCTCGTTTCGATCTCCTGGCCGTTCAGCCTGGACGGCGCGCCATCGTCGGCCGGGACGCTGGACGGCTCGTCGTGCCAGGCGGCCAGTTCGTCGAGGACGTAGAGATTGCGCTGGCGCAGCATCGCCTGGAAGGCATCGTCGCCGTCGCGCAGGAACAGGAGCTCGTCCATAGCGATCCCCAGCTGCACCTGGACGAAGCCCAGGCGGGCCGCGTCGCCGCCGTAGGCCGCGGTCGTCAGCCCTTCGAGCGCGTACACCGGCGCGCCATCGGGCGTGACCTGGATCGTCTCGACCAGCGGGCGGGCGGCGCGCACGAGCTGCCAGGTGGGATGCTGCAGCGCCTCGAGCAACCCCTGGCCTATCAGCACCAGCGGATCATCAGCGTCGGGGCCGGCGTCGGCGGCCTCGAGGGCGATCAGATCGCTGATGGCGCTGGCCCCAAGCAGGCGCCTGGCCTCGCCGGCGGCGAGCGCGCGCAGGTGCGCCTCCAGGTCCACCGCTGTCTCTCCCGCCGCCAGCCGCCGCAGCAGCGCCGTGACGAGTGCCTCGTCGTCGCTGGCGGCAGCCAGGCGCGCGGCGGCGAGCGGCGCGTCGATCCGCAGCGTCCAGGGCGCATAGACGGCGGGTGGCTGGCGCAGGTCGTGCAGTTCGCGCTGCAGGGCCGCAGCCGCCTGCCGCCCCCGCGCGATCGTCGCGTCCAGGTTCTGCAGCAGCCCGCCCAGCAGGTCGAGCGCGGTGGTGAAGCAGTCCAGCGCGGCCATGAGCGCGCCGCGCCGCAGGGCCAGGTACTCGCGCTCATTCCACAGCGCCGCGGCCTCCGGCAGCGAGAGCGCCTCCGGGCCGCCGAGCAGCCAGCGCAGCAGGTCGCCCCCCAGGCTGCCGGAGCGCTGACCGGCGCGCTCCTGCCAGCGGCGCAGGCGGTCGTGAACCGTGCGGTAGCGCTCGTCCTCCAGCGCGAACGACGCCTCGATCTGGTCGCGCCTGGCCCGCGCCTCACGCAGCAGATCGTGCAGGAAGGCACGGACGGCGCCTGTCAGCCCCGCGAGCGCGTGGTTAAGCTGCGGGGCCATGAGTTCACCCACCTGGCGCGCGTTCTCCCGGAGCAGCGGCTCCCCGCCGCCCACCGGCTCGCGGCGCAGCAGGAGCGTCAGCTGACTGAGGAGGTCGCCGGCCTGATCGATCTGCAGCGGCTCGTAGGCCCGCCCGGTGGCATCCTGGATGAGGCGTTCGGGCAAGGTGGTCGTCAGTCCCATCCCATCGAGGACCTCGGCGGCGGTGGGCGCCGTCATTTCGGTGCGCAGCTCGGCGTTCGGCACAGTGAAGTTCATAGCTTCCTCCCTAGGCCGCTTCCAGGCGGCGGAGCGCCTGTTCGGACACCCGGCAGGCGATAGTGGTGGCGAGCAGATCCGCCAGGTGGGCGCGGTCGGCGCCAACCAACGCGCTCTGGACGGTGTGCAGGTAGCGGATGCGGCCGTCGGCGCACAGCGGGCCGCTGTGGTTGGCCGTGTGGCTGGCGAAGGTCTGCCAGACGTTGCTGCGCAGGAGCAACGCCAGGCTGAGGGCCGCGCGGTCCAGGAAGCGCTCCAGCTCGGCCTCGGTGGGACGCTCACCGCCGCCCGGCAGGGTCGGGTCATCGATCAGGAAGACGCGGTCATAGGGCGGCTGCTGGCTGTCGATCGTGAGATCGTTGATATAGGCGCGCTGCTGGCCATCGCGGCTCATGTGCTCGATCGCCTGGAGCAGCGCCCGGCCGTTGTAGCGCACAAACGGCGTGAGACCGGTGAAGATTCGCGGCCCGAGGAGCACGCCGATCAGCTGGTAGCTGGTGACGTGCTGCTCGGCCAGTAGGTGGCGGCAGAGATACGGCAGCAGGTGGTGAGCGGCGTTGCCCATCGCCCCGCACGCGCCGCCGACGATCACGATCCGCTTCTCGCGCGGCGCCTCCTGGCCACGCTGGCGGCGGGCGAGCAGCTGTTGCAGCTCGCTGCGCCCCACGGCGGACTCCTCGGCGGCCGGGCGGAGCACGCGCCGCAGCAGGCGCAACACCTCGTTGATGTGCAGGTCAATGTCGAGTGCGGCGATCTGCGGGTAGCCGTGGCCACCGTCGCCGGCGCGCGGGTGGGTCTCGAAGACGGAAATACCGCGCAGCAGGCGCCGGTAGCGCTCGCGCAGCAGCGGATAGTCCTGCATGCGCTCGCGAGGGTGCTCGCCCCCCAGCACCAGGCGGTCGGTGAGCCCCAACGGCTGCGGGGTCCCGTCGGCGCGGCGTGCCACGAGCGGCCGGGGCGCCAGGCGGTCGTTGTTCAGACCGACGGCCGGCCAGGTGACGCCGTCGTTCATGGCGATCGCCTGGCAGCGCAGCGTGACCGCCTCGCCGGAGTTGCCCACGCCGATCAGCGCGATATCGCGGTCGAGGGGCGGGCGGGATGGGTCGGCGCCGTCGCGCGCGGCCTGCTGCGACGCGTGCGGGTCGAAGCGCCGCAGGTTGCGGAAGTCGAGGGTCATAGCCGTTCCTCCTCGGAGTTGATGGGCCGGTAGGAGCCGGGCCACGTTGGTGGTACGCCTCCTATGTACCCTGCGAGCGCGAGAAATGCGCGCAGAACGGCGGATGATTTTTTAGAGAAATGAAAAACCGGTAGGTTTTCACCTACCGGTTTGAGGTAATATGCCAAATGGTGCAGAGCAGGTCACTGCTCCAGTTGGCGCGCGCGGTCGGCATAGCGCTGCGCCAGCTCCATGTTGCTGGCCCGGCGGGCTGCCTCTTCCGCGAGGCGATAGAGCGGTGGGCTGGCGCTGTCGAACTCCAGCGCCAGCCCGGCGACGGAGAGGGCACGATCCTGATGGTCCTCGCCGGGCAACTGCCAGTGGGCGCGGACCAGCGCGCACAGCACCTTCTTCTGAACGTTGAGCCAGTGCCCACCTTCACCGACGAGTTGATGAGCGGGGTCATCGAAGATCGGCAGGAACTCGCCACGGCAGAGCACGGCCGCCTTCTCAAGCAGCTCCACCGCCAGAGCGGCATCGCCGGCGGCGCTTGCTGCGCCGGCCTGCGCTTTCAGCTGCTCGAGGGCATCAAAATCGGTGTGCCAGCTGGGGTGGCGCTGCAGCATCAGGGCGCGGCGCAGGCGCTTCAGCGCCCCACCCATCTTCCAGCCGGTGAGCAGCCGCACCAGCCCATTCCACACGTGGCTGCGCGTGCTCGCATGATGCCCGCCAGCGGCGGCCATCAACTGGCTCTCGCGCACATAGCGGCCCCGCCTGGCGATCAGGAACGCCACGCTGCGCCTGAGCTGCCAGGTTCCGGTGCCGCCGCTCTCCCACACGGCCGGTCGCGCGTTCACATAGGCCTCGAACCCGCCGAGCGTCGTGAAGAGTACGCCCGGCCGCTCCAGGAGATATGCTGGAGGGTAGGGGTGAACAGCGGTCATGGTCTGCCTCCTTCTGGTCCAGCCGGCGTCTCAGACCACTGCGCTGGCGCGCTTGTGGAGATAATATCACGGATGAAAGAAAATTCAACTATAAGTTTAGAAAACACAGAGTGGCGGCGGATATCCTCCGGCATCCGCCGCCACGACGTCGCGGGAGATATAGTCCACAGGTGCCTCCTCCGTGGCGGCGGATATCCTCCGGCATCCGCCGCCACGACCGGTGTACCGGTGGCCGGGAAGTGCATCTCAGACCGTCACCCACCCTTGGGCGCTGAGCAGGCGTACCGTGCCGGGATCGGCGAGCGAGGTCTGGGCGCGCAGCTCATCGATGATCTTCCCGGCATCACACCGGAAGGCCTTGCCTCCCTCACGGTCGAGATCGTAGAGATCCTGGTACGTCATGACCTTGACCGCCGCGCTGACGCTCACCCTGAGCGGGCGCCCGTCGGCGCCGTTCACCGGGAGCGGCCTGACCGCCACCTGGCTCAGCACCCGCCTGATCACGGCCAGCGCGCGGTCGCGTTCATAATCCTCGAGCAGCAGGATGGCGTGGTCGTTCTTACACCAGTAGACCGGCACCTCGGGAAGGATCTTCTGGATCGCCGCACAGACGTAGTTCTGGGTGGCGAGCGGGAGCGGCTCGTTGCTCTGGACCTGCACGCGCGCACGGTACTGGTCCACATCGAGCACCGCCAGCGCCAGGGACGTGCCTGCCGCCACCTCCTCCCGATGGATGCGCTGCCAGAGCCGCTCGAGCCAGTCGAGGGCGCGCTGGAAATCGGCGCCGTGCTCGTCGAGGCTATCGAGCCAGCGCACCAGGTCGGCCGCCCGCTCGTGCAGGAGCACATCCTGCGTTCGGCGCAGGCGCGTCAGCCACCAGCGGCCGAGCAGCTCGCCCAGGATGCTGCCGAGCACCAGCGCGACGTAGCATACCTCGCTGCTCAGCGTCGCGTCCTCCTTTTTCGACGCCAGGTAGAGCACGCCGAACGGCGCCAGGCCCCAGCTCGCCATCAGCGGCGCCGCGAAGGCCACGCGGCAGCCCTCCTCGACGCCATACGCGACGCGCGGATCGACCCTGGCAGCAAGCGAGAGGAACGGCTCGCGCAGCGTGTAGGCGCGCCCGCACAGCCCCTGCCCCCCGCCGTCGAGCGAGAGCTTCGCGCGATACGCCAGCTCGTCGTCGTAGCCGTGGTGCGCCAGGATCGCGAGCACCTTCGGGTCATCGAGGCTGTTTGGGATCAGCAGCACCGCCATGCTGTCCGGATCATCGGGGAAGATCAGCTCGCAGACCGTCTTGAGCATGTCGCTGTAGGTCGTGCGGGTGTGCTCGATCTGAAAGCCGTCGGAGCGGTAGCGATACTGCTTGATCAGGGTCGTGCTGCGGAACTCATGGAACACGCGGGCGCACAGCTGCAGCGTGTGATCGAAGAGCACCGCCCGTGCCTGCGGGAGCGGATGGAGCACCGGCGGCAGCGGCGTGTCGCCGTCGACATCGACCATGAGCCAGAGGGCGAGCTCCGGCCGTCCGTCCGGCATATAGACACAGTAGCGGCACGACGCCCAGCCGGGGATCTCCCACGCCTCCGGGCTATAGAACAGGATAGTCGTCTCATTGCGGCCGCTATCGACGAGCGTCTGCGGCACCCTGGTTGGTTCAAGGGGGACGACGGCGTCGCGCGCGAGCGCGATCAGCGTATCTTCCGCGGCCCACGCGAGCCTCCGCCCGATCTGCCGCACCTCCGGCTCGGTCAGGGATGCGGGGTCACGCACGAGCGGCCGCATCGGCACGAGCGCGCCAAACACGCGCAGCTGCTTCACCCCGGCCGGGGGGGCGACCTCAGTGAGCGCGATCTGGGCCGCGTCGAGCAACTGGCTCATCAGACGCGCCAGCAGGAAGCCGTCGGTGATCGCGCTGCCCTCGTGCCGGATCAGCGAGGCGAGCGAGGAGTGGATGCCGCGGTCGATCCGGTCCTGATACGTGCGGACGATCTCCGCCGCATCAGACGGGCGGTAGCCGAGGTGGCGGAGCCGGGCGAGGGTGTAGAGCCGGCGCAGCTCCAGCAGGCTGAACAGCCGTGTCGCCCCGCCCTGGCCCGTGCTCTTCTCTGGCCGGAGCGCCTTCAGTTCCTCGAAGTAGCGGATCTCATGCTCCTTCAGGCCCGTCATCACGCTTGCGCGGCCGATGCTGACAGTGAAGGTCTCGCGCCAGGTGCGCGCCACGCGATCCAGCTGCTCGATGATCTGGTCGACATCCTCCTCCACCGTGCTCTTCCCGTCCTGCCCCGCGCTTTCCCGGCGAAGCGCCTGGCTGCGGCCATTGGCCTCCCCCTGATCGTGCGGTCCTGCGATCATAGGAGCATCCCTCATCAACAATATCGAAGCCCGTCCGGGCGTGCGAACACTCGACGCCGGGACGGGCCAACGGACCCGCGGTACCACCCCGCTTAACGGCGACAGACGCGGCCGCCGTTCACTTGAAGGCGCGTAACGTGCGCCCTCCGGCCAGGTTCACCGGCGCACCGGCTTCTCCTGGCGGCACCGGCAGCGGGTCGGCAGGGTCGTTTCGCCCCGGCTCACACCCTCCCGGGGTCGCTGCGCCACGCTGGCCTGCCGTGACTGCCGTTCGCCTTTTCTCGATTTCGGCGCTCCGCGCCGCTGTGTTCGAAGAAGGAGGCAAAACCTAGCCTGATTATAGGCCGAGCAGGCGGAAGAAGTCAAGATGTACTCGAGAAAAGTCAGTGCTGATCGGAGGTTTGGAGGATCGGCGGATCGACTGGGGCGCTACGGTGGTGCTCAGCGTGGCACTATGAGGTGACTCTCCGTCTCCGCGCCGCATCGCGCAGCAGCTGCAGGTTTATCACCTCGGCGACCTCGTAGCGCGGCGGCAGCGCCCCCTCAACCGGACGGATGTTCAGGATCGGCGGAAAGTATCCGCAGCGCCCGTGGATCTCGGCGATCAGCGCCAGCGCCAGGGGCGCCAGCCCCGGCGGGTTGAGGATGAGCGGCGTCGTCTGCCACTCGTCCGGCGCAAGCCCGGCGGCGTCGGCCAGTTCGACCGCGCTCTCGGCGCCTGGGCGGGCGCGGTCGATATGCACGGAGATGCTGCGCACCTCCGGCGTCTCGCCTATCAGCGCGGCGATCTGCGCGAGTTGGCCTGCAGTGAGCGGGTGAGCGTAGTTCAGCAGGATCATGGCCCCTTCCCTTTCGGCGCCACATAGGCCGCGACCATTGGCGCATCGGCGCTGCCGGGCTTCAGCGCCCCGCTTCTCGAGTAGATGGCCGGGTAGTAGTGGATCTCCACCCCGTGTTCGCGTGCCGCGAGCGCGAGTCCCACGCTCATCACCGCGGTACCGCCGGTGATATCCACCGCCACCGGCAGCGCGTCGCGCAGCACGCCCGCCGCCCGGATCGCCTCGCTCGCGGCGTCGTAGCTCTCGGCCAGCGAGAAGGGATCGCTGATCTTCAGCGTGTGAGCATCGACGTTTTGTTCAGCCAGCCACTGCCGCAGGTTGCTCAGCTTCGCGCTCCCCTGCACCTCAGCCGATACCACCAGCCAGCAGTGCCGCAGGGTGGCATTGCGCACATGATGCTCCAGGATGCGGCGCTCCGGCCCTGGGTCGTTGAGTCCCACCGGCAGCACCAGCGCCCGCTGCGGAACCACCTGCTCCGCCGGCGGCACGCGCAGCTGGCCAGGCGTGCGGCGGGCCACCCACAGCAGCACCGCTTGCCGCAGCAGCCCGGTGGCGAACAGCAGGACCAATACCGCTCCCAGAACGATCCCGCCCTGCGCCTGGCGGCTCACACCGAGGAGGTCCGTCAGCAGCGCATAGGCTGCGGACCCCGCCACGCCGAGCGCCAGCGAGCCGACGAGGAACGCCAGGGGTACCCGCGGGTCGAAGAAGAGCGCGAACAGATCACTCCAGCGCAGCGGCCGCATGGTGCGCCTCCTGAGGGGCGGTGACGAGCGGATGTTGGCTGTAGAACTGCCAGAGCGGCGCGATGCTCTCGCGCATCAGGCGCACCAGCTCGGCCGGCTCGAGCACCTGGCAGTGTTCGCGGTAGCGCAGGAGGATCTGCCGCGCGAGCCACAGGTCGGTCGTCTGCCCCTCGACGAGCGCGGCGCCGTCGTCCTCGAAGCGCACGCGGCTCTCGGCGAACCACAGCGCGATGTCGCGCCGGCGGGCGAGCTGCGGGGAGAGCCGGTAGCGCACCCGGTAGATGCGGCGCGGCGGCCGGCCCGGGGGCAGGCGCTGCGAGAGCCGCCGCAGCGTCTCTGGCTGGATGCGGTCGAGCCGGTAGAAGACGTAGCGCTGCTCGAGCTGCGCCGTCTCGTTGTGGCACTCCAGGCAGAACGCCTCCAGGTAGGTGAAGCCGTCGCGGTAGGTCAGCTCGTAGGGCGCGACGCGGTGCGCGCTCGGGCCGGGGTTGAGCGGCGAGAGGTAGGTGAAGGCGATCTGCTGGCGGCCGAGGGCGGCGGCCAGGCGGCGGAGGAGGCGCGCGTCGTGGTCCTGGAGCGGCTGCGGCCGATCCAGGAGCGGCCAGGCGCCGCCGAGCTCCAGGGCGCGCCTTCGCTCCTCCGGCAGGAGCGACACGACGCGCCCCAGCAGCGTGGCGACGTGGGGGGCGTTCGGCAGGGCGCTGGCCGCGACGTTGTTCAGCAGAAAGGCCAGCGCGTCGAGCTCCTCGTCCGGTACGTCGAGCAGCGCGAGCTCGCCGGGCGATTCGAGCACATAGCCCCGCTCGCGGTCCAGGCGGATCAGGCAGCCGAACTCGCTCCGCAGCGCGGCGATATCGTGCCGCAGCGCGGCGGATGCGCCGGAGGGGTAGACCTCCTCGCCGAGCGCCAGGCGCGCGTCGTCGATCAACTCCTGCGACGTGCTCGGCGCGCAGATGAGGCGCCGCACGATGAACAGCCGGCGCTGGAAGGTGAGCCAGGAGCTGCGCTTGTCGCCGCCGTGGGTGCGGGGCATGGGGCTACTCCTCGGGCGGGGGCCGCAGAAAGTCCTCAAGTTGGTGGCAGATACCTCGCACCGCCTCCGCGATCGCATCCGGATGACGTGCCTGGCGCCGCATCCCGGCGTGCGCCAGGTCATTGCGGAGATCGGCCGCCTGTTGGAACGTCGGGTCCTCCGCGACTCGTTTCCAGAGGCTCTGGATCTTTGGGAGCATCTGATAGAGCGGGTCGTCTCTGGGGAGCGTGGCGGGAGTACCGCGGTTGATGAGCTCCTCAGCCCGTTCGCGTGCTCCCGGTGCTCCCCTGCCGAACGAGCGCCGGTCATCGAACAGATCGCCATTCTGATAATACACCACGATAGAGACGAGCCACTCACGAGCAAGCGTCATCGCATTAATCGGTAAGTCTTTGTCCAGATACCACTTCACCATGCGCAGCGTGCGGTCGAGAACCTCGCGCCTCGTCGCTTGATCTTGCGCCAATGGTTGTTCCAGCGCAAGGGGATCATACTCCTTCTTGATATGCGCGAGCAGAACATCAAATGGCCCTGAATTGTTGGGTGTCTCGGCCGCGAGGCGGCGAATCGTCTCGGTCAGAGCATGCGCCGTCTGCATCGTCAGGACTGGGCGTGTCATGAGCAGTGCGCGCGCGAGCAGCGACATGTGCTCTGCTGCGGTGACGAGCAGCGGGCGATCCGCACCGTGGGACTCAAGCAGCAGGTTGACCTCGCTGAAACGACCATGGCGCACGAAGCTATCTGCAGCGCTCGTCCAGTCCAACAAGTTCATGAACCCTGTCAAGTCCCGTAGAGGTGCATCGTACGCGCCCGCCGTGACCTCGGCGTAGGTGAGCAACTTGAGCTTTGCCTGCCGGGCCACACGCAGGTAGGTCCCAGCGATCAGCGCCAGGATCGGGATCGAGCGGAACGACAGTGTCACGTCCAAGATAATCTCGTCGCCCAGCTGGATGATGGCTGTGATGGTATCGAACATCGTCCACACATCGGCTTCCGTTTTCGGAGTTTGACTACCGTACAGAACTTTTGAGCGGGTGCTGTAGTGCCGGGATCAGCTGTATTGGTAATCCAGGTGGGATGGTCCGTCGATGACGCAAACAATACGCCAGCAGCCGCAAGCCCAGCGAGAACAGACTGAGATCACA
>DATMBA010000437.1:0-10737 GCA_035559635.1 Roseiflexaceae bacterium | reverse complement strand
TGCGGCCCCCGCACCCCCACGCTGCGGGCAGCGCCCGCTTATTTGAAAAGTATTGCATTTAGGGGCACCCACCGTCTCTGGCGGGGGGCTACGTTCGCGTGCGGCACGCTGAACGGGCAGGGTGGGGGTTTGAGAGGGCAGGCATGCGGGCACGGCATCGCTTTCGCGCAAGCGATAAAGAGGCGGTACAATAGCTGCACCTTGGGTGAGCTCCGCAGCGTCAGATAGGGAGGAGACGGCGCACCGGAGGGCAATATGAGCTTCCTGGACAATATATCGAAGAAGATCACCGAGGGCGTGGAGCGGGCGAAGTTTGAGGCCGAGAAGCTGCAGCGGGTGATCGGCCTGCAGAACGAGCTGGGCGAGCTGCGGCGGCAGCTGGACGCGCGGCGGATGGAGTTCGGCGACCGTGCGCTCGAGCTGTACAAGGCCGGCAAGATCCAGTCGCCCACGCTGGGTGAGATCATGCGGGCGATGGAGCAGGTGCAGGTCAGCATCACGTTGAAGGAGGAGGAGCTGAAGCAGGCACAGGCGCAGAGCTACGTGGAGCCCCCGCAGCACGCGCCGCCAGCCGCCCAGGAGGTGCCGATCAGCGTCGAGCCGGCGCGCCCGGCCCCGCCGCCCGCGCACCCCGGCGCTGCACCCGGCACCAAGGTCTGCCCACACTGCAGCTTCCAAATGCCGGCCACGGCGGTGTTCTGCCCCAACTGCGGCGCGCGGCTGGGTGCGTAGCGCGGGTGGCCCACAGCCCGGTGGCGATGTTATGCTGCTGTGCCCCTACGATTATGACCGAACCGATCGCCGGCGAGTCCGTGCCGCGTGAGCCATATGGCCGGCTGTTTCTCCGCTTCCTGCGCTTCGGCCTGCTGGCGTTCGGCGGGCCGGTGGCGCAGATCGCCATGATCCGGCAGGAATTGGTGGAGGAGGCGCACTGGGTCTCACGCGAGCGCTTCAACCGCGCGCTTGCGGTCTATCAGGTGCTGCCCGGCCCCGAGGCGAGCGAGCTGTGCGTCTACTTCGGGATGCTCTCGCGCGGGCGGCTCGGCGGGCTGCTGGCCGGGCTGGGCTTCGTGTTGCCCGGCTTCGTGCTCATGTTCGCGCTCTCGTGGGCCTACGCCACCTACGGCATCGGCTCGCCGCTGGTGGCCGCTGTGTTCTACGGTTGCCAGCCGGCGGTGGCCGCGCTGATCGTGCGGGCGGTGCACCGCATCGGCGCGCACGCGCTCACGGATCGCGGGCTGTGGGGGATCGCGCTCGCGGCGGGCGCCGGTCAGTTGCTGGGCGCGCCGTTCGCTGTCACGCTGAGCCTGGCGGCGCTGGCCGCCGTGTTGTGCCGGCGCCGCCACTACCTGCTGGCCGCGGCGCTGGGGCTGGCGTTCCTGGCCGGCGCGGCGCTCGTCTCGCCGGCGCTTGCGGGCCCGGCACGGGCCGACGTGGCGCCGGAGGCTGCGCCGGGCACGGGGGCGACGCTCGCGGGCCTGTTCGTCGCCGGGCTGCGCGCCGGCCTCCTCACCTTCGGCGGCGCCTACACCGCCATCCCGTTCGTCCGACGGGACGCCGTGGAGGTGGGCGGATGGATGACGAACGCTCAGTTCCTGGACGGCCTGGCGATCTCGGGGGTGCTGCCGGCGCCGTTGGTCATCTTCGTCACCTTCGTCGGCTACCTGGGCGGTGGCCCGCTCGGCGCGCTGGCGATGACGGCCGGGATGTACCTGCCGGCCTTCGCCTTCACGCTCATCGGCCACGATGTGCTAGAGCGCGCGATCGAGCACACCGCGCTCCACACGATCCTGGAGGGCGTCACCGCCGGCGTGGTGGGGCTGATCGGCGCTACGACTCTGCAACTGCTGCCGCAGGCGGCCGGCGACGCCCCGCGCCTGCTGATCCTCCTGGCGGCGCTGCTGGCTACGTACTGGTGGCGGGCCAAGGCCGCGGTCGCCGCGATGATGCTCGGCGCCGGCCTGGCAGGGGTGATCGTGTCCGGGGCGCTTGAGCGCTAGTACGCTGAAGCGTCGGTTGGTGCGCGAGGCGCGCCGCTTTCGAGCGGGCTCAAGCCCTGCGAAAACCCTGGGCGGACGTCCGCCGCCATGGACTAGGCGGCTAAGGGCACAACCAGCTCCTGGTCGATCAGGGCCGGCATACGGTTGTGGCCGGTGAGGGCCTGGTACTCGGGGGTGGGCGGCAGCGTGAGCATGTAGAGGCGGGCGACGTCCCCACGCGTCACCAGGAAGCCGCGGATGCCGTGGTCGATGCCGAACCAGACCTTCTTCTCCACCCCCTGGATGGCTGGAATGACCACCTCCCTGGGCCGCAGGTAGTTCCACTTGCCGGCCTGCAGGCTCTCGATCCGCACCCAGCCGGTCTTGGGCAGCTTGAGCTGTTCCTCGCGGTTGCCCCAGTCCAACAGGCGCAGCTCGCCGTCCAGCAGCGCCGGCAGCACCGGCCGCGCCTGCCAGAAGACCGACTCCACCACGCCGCTCGCCCTGGCGCGCGCGAGTTGCTCAGGGGTATAGACCTCGGCCAACGCCGACTCGAGCGCCGGGTCGTACATGAAGCGCACACCGCCGCACATAGGCTCCTCCTTTACCACGAAGGCACGAGGGCACGAAGAGTTGAACGTTTGTTCGCTCTAGTATAGCGCGCTGAGCTCGAGTGTGCCACCGGCGGAGGTCTGAGGGAGAGCTACGCCCGAAGTCTGCAGGGCTCCGTCAACGGCGGTGGGCGATCCACCATGGTGGGGGCTGAAAGCCCCACGCTGGTATGACAAGGAAACGTTCATCAACCCGCGCGTGGTGGCGCGCCGAGGGACGTTGACAGCGCCCTCCTAAAGCCTGCGGGCGGCATGTCACGTGCCCGTCCCCTCAGACTGCCCTTTCTGTCCACCGCTTTTCCACAAAATTCCTTACAGATCCACAGGTTATCCACTAGAATCATGTCGCATGGCTGTGCTATAATGCGCGTAGATCGTGTGAGCCTGGTATGCTGCGCAGTTCGTTATGTCGATAGATCGCATCGTGACGCGATATGGGCTGACACCTCTCAGGCGGCGGCGGTGGCTCCACCCCATGGCAGAGTCATCGGCGGCCGGCAACCACAGTGAAAGTGTAAAGCGATTTCATCCTCCAACGGGGAGGGTCAGGAAGGGCGAAGCCCTCCTTGACCCTCCCATGGTCTTCCTGGTGACATAAGCGACCGCTGCGGGAGCAGAGCATGAACGACTTCGTCCATCTGCACGTCCACTCGGAGTACAGCCTGCTGGACGGCTACGCGGCCACGGGGGCCATCACCGCGCGGGCGGCCGAGCTAGGGATGGACAGCATCGCGCTGACGGACCACGGCGTGATGTACGGCGCGATGGAGTTCTACGCCAACGCCAAGAAGGCGGGCGTCAAGCCGATCATCGGCATGGAAGCCTACATGGCGCCCGGCACGCGCGCGGAGCCGATCACGCGCGGCGGCAAGAACTACTACCACCTGCTGCTGCTGGCGAAGGACGAGACCGGCTACCGCAACCTGGTGAAGCTCACCACCCGCGCCCACCTGGACGGCGTGAGCAAGGGGGTGTTCGCGCGGCCACGGATCGACTGGGAACTGCTCGCCGAGCACCACGAGGGGCTGATCGCCACCTCCTCGTGCATCGCCGGTGAGGTGATCCAGCATCTAACCGAGCAGCAGAAGCAGCGGGCGCGCGAGACGGCCGCCAGATACCGTGACCTGTTCGGCCCCGAGCGCTATTACCTGGAGCTGCAGCTGCACGAGAACACTCCGGAGCTGGAGGGCATCAACGAGGAGTTGCTGCGGATCTCGCAGGAGCTCGGCATCCCGCTGGTAGTGACGAATGACACCCACTTCGTCCGGCGCGAGGACCTCGAGGCGCAGAAGATGGTCATGGCCATGGGGTTCAATATGACCTATAAGGAGTTCTGCGCCAAGGGCTACGTGATGGACGAGAGCTACCACATCATGTCCGGCGAGGAGATGTGGCAGCGCTTCAAGCGCTACGGCACGGCGCCGCTGGAGAACACGCGCCGCATCGCCGAGCAGTGCAACCTGAAGCTGGAGTTCGGGCGGGTGCAGCTGCCGGCCTTCGAGCTACCCGCGGGGCACGATGCCGCCTCCTACCTGCGCTTCGTGTGCGAGGAGGGGCTGATGCGGCGCTTTGGTGGCAACCCGCCGCAGCACTACGTCGACCGGCTGCGCTACGAGCTGGACGTCATCAACCAGACCGGCTTCCCGGACTACATGCTGATCGTCTGGGACTACGTCAAGTACGCGCGCTCGCGTGGCATCCCGTGCCTGCCGCGCGGCTCGGCCGGCGCCTCGCTGATCCTGTACTGCCTGGGCATCACCGACGTGGACCCGGTGGCGAACAAGCTGCTGTTCGAGCGCTTCCTCAGCCCCGAGCGCCTGGAGATGCCGGATATCGACATCGACTTCGCCGACTCGCGCCGCCAGGAGGTGCTGGACTACATCGCCGGCAAGTACGGCCGCGAGAACACCGCCCAGATCATCACCTACGGCACGCTGGGCGCCAAGGCGGCGCTGCGCGACATCGGGCGCGTGCTGGACGTGCCGCTCAGCGAGGTGGACAAGGTCGCCAAGCTCATCCCCGGCCTGCCGGTGGGCATCACGATCGCGCAGGCGCTGGAGCGGGTGCCGGAGCTGAAGGCGATCTACGAGAGCAACCCCGAGCTGCGCAACGTGATCGACTGGGCTCAGAAGGTCGAGGGGCGCATGAAGAGCGTCGGCACCCACGCCTGCGGCGTGGTGGTGAGCCGCAGCCCGCTGGACAATGTGGTGCCGCTGCAGCGCACCACCAAGGACGAGAGCGCCGTGATGGCGGCCTTCGAGGGGCCGACGCTGGCGAAGATCGGCCTTTTGAAGATGGATATCCTCGGCCTCACCAACCTCTCGGTGGTGGCCGAGGCGCTGCAGTATATCTCGGAGACCACCGGGCGGAAGATGGAGCTTGCCGACATCCCACTGGACGATCGTAAGGTGTTCGAGGCGCTCAGCCGCGGCGAGACCACCAATGTGTTCCAGTTTGAGTCGGCCGGTATGACCAAGTACCTCCGCGAGTTGAAGCCCACCCGCGTGGAGGACCTGTACGCCATGGTGGCGCTCTACCGCCCCGGCCCGCTGGAGCAGATCCCGGTCTATATCTACAACAAGAACCACCCGCGCGAGATCCGCTACCTGCACCCGATCCTCAAGCCGATCCTCGAGGACACCTACGGCGTGATCGTCTACCAGGAGCAGATCATGCAGCTGCTCCAGGACATCGCGGACTACACGCTCGGCCAGGCGTACATTGTGATCAAGGCCATCAGCAAGAAGGACAAGAAGCTGATGGCCGAGAACGAGGTGAAGTTCAAGGAGGGCTGCCTGCGCAAGGGCCTGACGCAGGAGCAGGCCAACCAGCTCTGGGAGCTGATCCTGCCCTTCGCCGGCTACTCGTTCAACCGCCCGCATTCGACGCTCTACGGGCTGCTTAGCTACCAGACGGCCTGGCTCAAGGTGAACTACCCGGTGGAGTACCTGGCGGCGGTGCTCAAGGGCGCCGGCGGCGTGACCGAGGATATCACCAAGGCGGTGAACGAGTGCCGTGCCCGCGGCGTGGCGGTGATCCCGCCAGATGTGAACACCAGCGCGCTGGACTTCACCATCTGTCAGTACCGCGATAAGGACGACGGCCAGGTGAAGCGCGGCATCCTGTTCGGCCTCTCGGCGATCAAAGGGGTGGGCGCGGGCCCGATGGAGACGCTGATCGCCGAGCGCGAGCGCGGCGGCCCGTTCAAGAGCCTGGAGGAGTTCTGCGACCGGGTGGACCGCCACGCGCTCAACCGGCGTGTGCTGGAGAGCCTGGTGAAGTCCGGTGCGATGGACAGCCTGCCCGGCACGCGCCGCCAGAAGCTGGCGATCCTGGACCAGGCGATGGAGGCCGGGATTCGTGCGCAGAAGAACCGCGAGACCGGCCAGATCGATATGTTCGGCGGCTTCGCCGACGCTGGCGACAGCGCGGTGGCCGCCATCCCGCTGCCCGCTATCACCGAGAGCACCGAGGACCGCAAGGAGCAGCTGGCCTGGGAGAAGGAGTTGCTCGGTGTGACCTTCTCCAGCGACCCGCGCAAGCAGGCGCTCGAGACGATGGACAGGGCCGGCCTGACGCCGCTCTCGGACCTGAAGGACGCCGAGCGGGCCGAGGAGTTGGTGGGTAAGGTGCATAGCTTCGCCGGCCTGCTCACCCAGGTGCGGCGCATCAGCACCAAGAAGGGCGACAGCATGCTGGTGGCGGCGCTGGAGGACGAGGCCGAGGAGACGGTGGAGGTGGTGGCGTTCCCCAAGAGCTTCGAGAAGTACCGCGAGGTGCTGCAGGAAGACGCGCTGGTGCGGGTGACGGCCAAGGTGGACCGGCGCAACGAGGGTATCCAGCTGGTGTTGGAGAGTGTCTCCCAACTGGACCCGGCTGCGGCCACGCCGCCCGGGGCCGCGCTGCCCACGGCCATGGACCTCGAGGGGATCGCCGAGGCCGAGCCGCCTCCGGCTGACGACCGGCGACCGGCGACCGGCGACCGCGCGCAGGGCGGGCTTACGTCCGATAGTGCGGTCGCGCCGCCAGCGCTCGAAACGCAAGATGCAAAACGCAAAATGCAAAACGCCTCACCGCCCCCCATCGCCGAGCCGGTGTCGATCATCAAGCCCAAAGGAAGGGTGCAGCAGGCCGGGCCTCAGCGCAACAACGGCTCTGGGAGCGACGAGCAGGGCAACGGCGCCCCGGCGCCGAATGGCGGGCCGCGCCGCTCGCTGCGCCTGTGCCTGCCACGCGCGCGCGACTTCGACGCCGGCGTCCAGTTGATGCAGCAGGTGTATGAGTTGCTGCGCCAGAGCAGCGGCGAGGACGCAGTGATCATCCAGTTGCCCAGGGACGACAGCGTGGTGCTGCTGAAGCCGCGCAGCGGCGTGAGCGCCAGCCCGGCGCTGGTGGGCCAGCTCAGCGGACTCCTCGGCGCGGACCGGGTGCTGGTGGAGTAGGAGGACACAGAGCGGGGTGAGCCCCTGCTCGCCCCGCTCTGTGCCCTGCTCAGATCTCTTCTGTTGCTCGCTCCAGCGCCTCCTCGAGCACCGGGCCGAACTGCGTGCGGAAGGCCGCGCGCTGCTCGGCCGTGCCGAGGATGGCGACCATATCGCCGGCGCGCAGCACCAGGTCCGGCGTGGGGTTGCTGAGCAGTTCGTCGCCGCGCAGCACCGCCACCACCGATGCGCCGGTGCGCTGGCGGATGCTGCACTCGCGGATGCTGCGCCCGGCGCAGGGCGAGCCCGCGCGCAGGTCGACCCACTCGATCTCCAGCGCCCGCCGGATGCCGCGCAGCCGGTTGAGGAGCCGCGCGTCGGTGTGCAGCGTCTGGAACGGCCGGTAGCGCTCGTGCCGCACGCTGTCGCTCAGCCGCTCGATCTCCGGCGCCGGGACATCGAAGTGCAGCAGCGTCTGGCGCACCAACTCCAGGCCGGCCTCGAACTCCGGCTGGACGATCTCGTGGATGCCGAACTGGCGCAGCACCTCGATCTGCGCCAGCCGCGCCGCGCGCGCGACGATATGCACATCCGGGTCCATCCGCCGCACCTGCCGCACGATCAGCTCGACGTCCAGCGCGGCTGAGACGACCACCAGCACCAGTCTGGCGGCGTGCAGCCCGGCCGCCTCGAGCACCACCGGGCTGCTGGCGTCCCCGTAGATCGCCGGGATGCCGGCCGCCCTGGCCCGCTCCACCGCCTGCTGGTCGATGTCGATCACCACGCACGGCAGATTGAGTTGGTGCAGCACTTCGGCCGTGTAGCGTCCCACCCGGCCGTAGCCCACGATGATGATGTGGCCGACTCGTGTCTCCTCGGGGAGGTCCGTCTCCAGGGCCGGCGCCGCCGGCCGCCCGCGCTGCAGCCAGCGGGCGAGCGGCTCCGCCGCGCGGGTGGCGAACGGCGTCAGCACCATCGTTGTCACCGCCGTGGCCAGCACCAGCGCGAAGATATCCTGGCTGATCGCCCCCTCCGCCAGACCGGCGCGCGCCAGCACGAAGGCGAACTCACCGATCTGGAACAACCCAAGCCCCACCGCGACGGGTGTGGCGCCGGTGTAGCCGAAGGCCCGCGTCAGCACAAAGAACGTGAGTGCCTTGCCCCCGCCCACCAGCGCCACCACCAGCAGCACCGTGCCGAGATTGGCCACCAGGAAGGCGGGGTTGAGCAGCATCCCGATCGAGACGAAGAACAGCAGCCCGAACACATCGCGCAGCGGGACGATGTCGCTCAGCGCCTGGTGGCTGTACTCGGACTCGCTCAACACCATCCCGGCCACGAACGCGCCGAAGGCGAACGACAGGCCGACCAGGTAGGTGGCGTAGCCGACGCCGAGGCCCAACGCCACCACCGCCAGCAGAAACAGCTCGCGCGAGTTCCAGCCGGCGATGCGCTTCAGCACCGCCGGGATCAGGCGCGTGCCGCCCACCACCATTGCCACGAGGAACACCGCCGCCCGCAGCACTGCCACGCCGAGCGTCGCCAACCCCTGCTCCAGGTCATGCAGCTCCGGCAGGATGATCAGCATCGGCACCACCGCGAGGTCCTGCACGATCAGCATGCCGATCATGATGCGGCTGGCGAGCGTGCCGAGCGTGCCCTGCGCCATGAGGGTCTTCAGGATGACCATGGTGCTGGAGAGCGAGATCAGCGCGCCGAACCACAGCGACTGGTAGGGCGTCCAGCCGAGCAGCAGACCCACGCCGTACCCCAGCGCGCCGGTCACGAGCAATTGGATGGGCGTGCCGAAGAAGGCGATCGTGCGCACCCGCTCGAGCTTCTTGAAGTTGAACTCCAGCCCCAGAGCGAACAGCAGCAGCGCGACGCCGATCTCGGCCAGCAGCTCGATGTCGTGGATCTCGGTGACCGTGACGCCGCCAGTGTAGGGGCCAACGAGGATGCCGGCCACGATGTAGCCCAGGATCAGCGGCTGGCCGAGGCGCTGCGCGACGAACCCGCCCAGGAGCGCGGCCACCAGGATGATGGCGATGTCTGCGGCGATGCCCATAGCGCAGTCCTATCGGATATGGAACGTGAGGGCAAAAGCTTGCGCGGGGGCGCGGCCCTCGCACCCCCGCCTTGGGCTGGCGCGCGTTGACCCATCACATAGGTTTGCGATAGCTTTCAAGGGAGGGCTTTGCCCTCCCTCGGCCCCTCCCCTGGTACGGTGGCTGAGTTATCAAGGGCGGGCGCAGCCCGCCCCGCGAGCCTCCCGTGCGCTCGCAGGAGCAGCAGCGCGCCGAGGGTGACGATGAGAAACGGGAGGGTGATGAGGTTCAAGATCACCCAGCCGGCGGAGAAGATGATGGTGCCGGCCGAGAGTGAGGCCAGCGCCTGCACGCCGAAGATCGTGAAGTCGTTGATCGCCTGCGCCTTGAAGCGCTCGGCTGGCCGGTAGCTCTGCGTCAGCAGCACCGTGGCCCCGACGTACAGGAAGTTCCAGCCCACCCCCAGCAGCACCAACGCTCCCCAGAAGTGCAGCAGGTGGTGGCTGACCAGGCCAAGCAGCACGCATAGCCCCAGCAGCAGCACGCCGGCGAACATCACCCGCAGCACGCCCAGCCGGTCCATGATGGAGCCGGTGAAGAGCGAGGGCAGGAACATGGCGACGACGTGGCTCTGGATGACCCACGCCGTCTGGTCGAGCGTGAACCCGCTGATGCGGTTGAGCTGGATGGGCGTGGCGGTCATGGTGAAGCTCATCACCCCGTAGGCCACCACCCCGCTGATGAGCGCCACCAGATAGACCGGCTGGGCCACGACGCGGCCCACCGGGCGCTCGTCCCCCAGCGCCGCCCGCGCCGGCGGCCGGATGTCCTTCAGGAGCACCAGGAGCGCTGCCGAGAGGGTGTAGAGCAACGCCAAGCTGACGAACGAGCCGGTATACAGGCCCATCGGAAGCAGGTCCTTGGTGCGCCTGGCCAGCTCCGGCCCGAGCACCCCGGCGAAGATCCCGCCCACCAGCACCAGCGACACGGCCCGGCCGGCGTCGCGCGGCTCGACGCTCTCGCTCGCGGCGAAGCGGTACTGCTGCACGAACGCGCCGTTCATGCCGGTGAAGAAGGTGGCGGCGCAGAACAGCGCGAAGCTGCCCCGCGCGACGGCGTAGGCCGCCAGCAGCGCGGCGAGCGCCGCCAGGAGCGCGGAGCCGACGAACCCCCCGCGCCGGCCGTAGCGGCGCATCAGGAACGCCGCGGGGACGGTGGAGACGGCCACCCCCAGGATCTGGATGGAGATCGGGAGGGTCGCGAGCGTCGGCGCGGGCGCGATATCCGCCCCGATGATCCCTCCGAGCAGCACCATGAGGGTGATACCGGCGCTGCCGAGCGCCTGGCTGACGCTCAGGAGCACGACGTTCCGAGAGCGCATCGCACACCTTTCTCTCGCCGGCGCTGATTGCCAGTTGCCGGTTCCGGGCGTGATCGCACCAGGGGCCTCCGAACGTACACCGTGCACCGTTCACCCTTCGACCGGCGTCAGCCACACCACCCCCTCGGGCGAGCGCTCGGCGCTCCATCCGGCGCCGGAGGGCCCCTCCACCCGCCACCAGGTGTAGCCGTCGGCCTCGACGGGGCCTTCCAGCAGGCGCACGCGCTCGCCCTCCGGGAAGGCGACCCTGACAGGGGCGCTCAGCCCGGCGGCGGCGCGGCCGCGCAGTGGCCGCCC
>DATMBA010000436.1:0-1972 GCA_035559635.1 Roseiflexaceae bacterium | reverse complement strand
CGGCTCATCCGGCGCGGGCGGCTCGTCCAGCGCCAGGCGCCCCTCGGCGCGGCGGCGGCGGATCGGCCCGTACTCCTGGTAGTACTTCTCCGGCATACCAGATGCTTGCAGGCCATGCCTGCGTCATTAAGGAAGGGGATTTTCCGGGAGGGCGTGCCCTCCCTACCCCTCCCACGCGCGGCGCGAGCACGTCGGCGATACAGTACGGCTCTTAGCGGAGCCCCTGCCCCTCCCACGCGCAGCGCGCACCGCCTACGGAAACGAGGTGGGTCTCGGGGAGGATCCCAGAGGGCGCGCCATCCTTCCTGCCCCCTCCCATGGTTACGTCAGAGGATCGCACCGCCCACAGGGTGCAGCCGACGCGATTAGCGTGGAATCGTGCGCTGCGATAGGATCGATCGGGCCATGTGTGTAAAGCGTATCATGTTTGCATGGGGCTGTCAAGCGAGAGGTGAGAGGCCAATGTTATAGGCGATAGGGAGCGCTGAAGCCCGATGTCCGTCGCCTGTAGCCTATCGCCTGCGCTGGGAGCGCGCCTCCAGCACAGGCTGTGTCGGGGCGACCCTTTGTGGCCATCCCACCGTGCAGCGCGCCGCTCCCCCTTATGGTATGTCGCGCGGGCGGGCACAAGCCTCGCCCCTCCACGCGTTGCACCGCTGCCCCCCCGCGCGGCAGCGCATCCGGCGCTGCTACTTAGACAAGGTGCGCGCGTCCGTGACCGTCCGCGCGCACACGCATGGGGGTGTGGGGGCCATAGGCCCCCACAGAACATCTTTTTCGGAGGGGCGAAGCCCCTCCGAGCCTCCCAGACGGTCAAGCTAGAGGCCGCGCAGCGAACCCATGGCTTAGGGTTTATGCGTTCGCGCCACGCCCGGCAGCGCCCGGCCGGTGCTGCACGGGTCCGCACGCCGTGGGCAGCGGGCGCCGTCCCACGCCCGGCCGCTGAAGCGGCGGGCTAAACACGGCAAAGCCCGCCGGCGCGGGCTGTGGCTCAGGCCGCGCCGGCGGCCTTCGCAAGGGATAGCCCGCCCGTTCACGGGCCGGGCGTGGGAGGGAGCAAAGAACGCAGACGCCCTACGCTGCCACTACCCCCGTGTACCCCACCCGCAAACGGAGTACAATGGAGCTATGCGCCCACGCTACAACGCCACCGGCACCCTGCGGGTGCTGAAGGAGATCGCCGAGACGCTCAACCGCGGCGCCAGCTTGCGCGCCACGCTGGACACCACGCTGCCGCTGGTGGTGGAGTTGCTCGGGCTGCACACCGGCTGGCTCTTCCTGCGCGACGAGGCCGGCGCCTTCGAGGTGGCCTCGTGCCACAACCTCCCCCCGGCGCTGGCCTACCCCGGCGCACCGTGGTGCGGCGGCTGCAACTGCCAGACCTCCGCGCGCGACGGCACACTGGCCGGCGCGGCGCAGGTGGTGGAGTGCAGCCGCCTGCGCGACGCCAGCGGGGACCGCCAGGGCCTGGCCTACCATGCCAGCGCGCCGCTCATGAAGGGTGACGAGTTGCTGGGGATTATGAACGTCGCCACCTCGGACTGGGACACCTTCACGCCGCAGGATCTGCAGGTGATCTCGGCCGTGGGCTACCAGATCGCCGCCACCGTCGAGCGCATCCGGCTGGCCGAGCAGGCCACTCGTGTGGCGCTGGTGGAGGAGCGCAACCGCCTGGCGCGCGAGGTGCATGACACGCTGGCGCAGGAGTTGGCCGGCATCGCGCTGCAGCTCGAGGCCGCCGACGCGCTGCTGGGGGTGGCGCCGGAGCAGGCGCGGGCGCGGGTGCGGCAGGCGCTGGCGCGCACCCGCGAGAGCCTGGCCGAGGCGCGCCGCTCGGTGCTGGATCTGCGCGCCGGCCCGCTGGAGCGCCAGTCGCTCGGCGAGGCGCTGCGCGAGTTGGCGGCGCGCCTCGCCGGCGAGTCCGGCCTGGCCGTTGCGGTGGAGATCGACCCGGCGGTCGCCCGACCGCCGG
>DATMBA010000435.1:0-6268 GCA_035559635.1 Roseiflexaceae bacterium | reverse complement strand
GCGCGCCGGCGCCGCCGATGCAGATCTCGACGCCTTCTACACTCTCATGGTCGAGACCAGCCGGCGGGCGGGCTTCGCCATCCACACCCGGGCGTACTACCACGACGCCTGGCGGCTGTTTGGCGCAAGCGGGCACGCGCGCCTGCTGCTCGCGGAGCGCGCCGGCCGGCCGGTGGCGGCTTGCATCGTGTTCGCCTGGGCCGGCGCCGGGCTGTACCTGTACGGCGGATCGACGGACGAGGGGCTGCGGGCGGGCGCTAACCACGCCCTGCAGTGGGAGGCGCTCCAGTGGGCGCGGGAGTGCGGCTGCCGGCGCTACGACTTCTGGGGTATCCCGGATGCGCTCGGGCGGGCCGCGTCCGCCGCCGACGAGTCCGAGCGCGCCCGGCTCGAGGCCGCCGCCCAGGATGACCCACTGATCGGTGTGTACCGCTTCAAGAAGGGCTTCGGCGGCCAGGTGGTGCGCTACCTGCCCGCCTTCGACCGCCGCTACATCCCGCCGCTCTACACCCTCTGGCGGCGCGGGGTGGCGTGAGCGGGAGATCGGTATGGACGCAGACGAGACCTTGAGCCACGACGAGGCCTTGCGCCTGGTGGCCTACCTGAAACAGGAGTTGGAGCGGCAGCGCGCGCTCAACGCCGAGATGCGCGCCGCGGTAGCGGAGATGGCGCGCGCCTTCCAGGAGACGCTGGCGCGCTCGCACGACGCGGCGCAGAGCGGGGACCTGGAGCGGGTGCGGCGCATCGTGATCGAGAACCGCGAGGCCTGGCAGGAGTACCTGCAGCGGATCATCGTGGCCGCCAGCAAGAGGACTTCATGATACGCGCTGTGTTGTTTGACATGGGCGGCACGCTGCTCCGCTACCACCGCCCGGGCGACGGCAGCTGGCGGGCGTTCGAGACCCCCGGCATCCGCGGCATCTACCGCTACCTGGTGGAGCAGGGCCACCCGATCCCCTCGCACGAGGACGAGTTCGTCGAGGCGATGTTCGCGCGGCTGGCCGAGGGCTGGCAGCAGGCCACCGGCGGCCACATCAACCTGCGCGCGGTGGACTGGATCGCCGCCAGCGCAGCCCACCACAACCTGACGCTGGACGAGGCGGCGCTGCTGGAGGCCACGCGCCGCTACGCGCGAGCGCTGGCCGAGGGCGTGGTGGAGACCCCCGGCGCCGCTGAGACGCTGGCAGAGCTGCGCGCCCGCGGTCTGCGCACCGGCATGATCTCCAACACTATCTGGCCCGGCGAGCTGCACATCGAGGACCTGGCCGCGCTAGGCCTGCTGCCGCACCTGGAGCACCTGATCTTCTCCGGCGACTTCGGGGTCTGGAAGCCGCGCCCCGAGGTCTTCCACCACATGCTGGAGTTGCTCGGCACCCGCCCGGAGGAGGCGATCTTCGTCGGCGACAGCCCGCACGAGGATATTCTCGGCGCCCAAGGCGTGGGGATGCGGGCGGTGTGGATGCGCAGCCGCGAGTTCCCGCTCGGCGACGTCCGCCCGGACGCGGTGATCGCAGCGCTGCCGGAGCTGCTGCCGATCGTTGAACGTTGGCACGTCGAACGTTGAACGTTCGACATGGTGCGCATTCACTTGACAGTTCGCGCGCACGCGCGTAGAGGGTGCGGGGGCATGCGGCCCCTGCGAACCACTTCTCAGCAGAGGTGTGAGGGAGGGCTACGCCTTCGCTGGCCTTCCCTGATGCGTTGGGGCGTGCAGCCGCCGGTATGTCACCACCACGTACCCCACTGCCAGGATCGCCGCGAAGGCGAACCATTGGATGGCGTAGCCAAGGTGCGAGCCGAGGCCCAGGTCGGTGGTTCTGGCCGGGAAGGGCGGCTCGGCGGGCGGCTCGGGGCCGGGCTGCTGCTGGACGAACACCGGCAGCAGCGGGTAGCCGGTCTGCCGCTCGATCCGCTCGATGTCCACGCGGAACCAGGCGTCCAGCCGCGGCTTGAGCGGGCCAGTGGGTGGGTCCTCCGGGCCGCCCTCGTAGCGCTGCGAGCGGCGCGCCACTCCCTCGACGGTCACCTCGCCCGGCGGCGGGGCGTAGCGCCGGCGCTGCTCCGGGTCCTCGGCGCCTAGCGGCACCCAACCGCGGTCCACCAGCACCGCCCCGCTCCTGCCGGGGAGGCGCAGCGGCGTGATGAGGTGGTAGCCGGTGGCGCCCTGGTATTCGCGGTTGCGCAGCAGCACCTCCTGGGACGGGTCGAACACACCGCGCAGCACGACGCGCCGGTAGTCCAGCTCCTCGGGCGGGAGCGCGGGGTCGAGCGGTGCGGGCGGGAGCGCCATCCGCTCGGCGATCAGCCGGTTCTGGGCCATGCGCTGGCTGTGGCGGTCCAGCTGCCACAGGCCGAGGCGGCACAGCACCGCCACCCCGGCCAGCACCACCAGCGTCGCCACCAGCCCGCGGCCAGTAAAGAGTGCGTTCAGCATCGTCTACCTCGATCGTTCATTCTATCACAGGTTGTGTACTTGTGGCTCGCTCCGGTATGCGGTAGAATGCCGGCTGGCGAAGCCTTCTTCCACACGGGAGAGCAGGGGATGCGCATACTCTTTTGGATCGGCGTGGTGGCCGGGCTGGCGCTGTGGATCGTGAGCCTGCACCAGCGGCTGCGGGCGGCACAGATGCGCGGCGACATGTACCGGGACGCGGCGATGCGCCTGGATCGAATCGCAGCCAGCATAGGTCATCAGGAGCGCTAGCCCATGCGAGAGCGCATCGGTGTCATCGACCTGGGTTCGAACACCACCCGTCTGATCGTCATGGGATATACGCCGCACCACTCGTTCCGCCTGCTCGATGAGGTGCGCGAGAGTGTGCGGCTGGTTGAGGGCGTGGGCGAGGACGGCCGGCTGCAGCCGAAGCCGATGGAGCGCGGCGTGGCGACGATGCGGCTGTTCCATAGCCTGTGCAAGTCGAGCGGCGTCGAGACGATCGTGCCGGTGGCCACCAGCGCCGTGCGCGAGGCCAGCAACCAGGCCGAGTTCCTGGCGCGCGTCGAGCGCGAGGCCGGCCTGCGGTTCCGCGTGCTCACTGCCGAGGAGGAGGCCTACTACGGCTACCTCGGCGTGGTCAACACGCTGGACATCAGCGACTTCTTCCTGATCGACATCGGCGGCGGCAGCACCCAGGTGACGATGGTGCGCGGCCGCGGTCTGGTGCGCACCTTCAGCCGGCCGGTGGGCGTGGTGCGCTTCGCCGACCGCTATGTGCGCTCCGACCCGATCAGCGGCAAGGAGTTCAAGGCGCTCGAGGCCGGCGCAGCCGAGGCCTTCGCCGGGCTGGACTGGCTGCAGAGCCGCGGCATGCTGCCGACCAGCGGCGTAGCGACGCTGGCCGGCATCGGTGGCACCATCCGCACCCTGGCCGAGATGGACATGAAGATGCGCTCCTACCCGCTCGAGCGCGTCCACGGCTACAGCTTCGCGCGCGAGCGGCTGGAGGCGCTGGTGGAGCAGCTGCGCGGCCTCACCCAGCGCCAGCGCGAGGACCTGCCGGGCGTCAGCAAGGACCGGGCGGATCTCATCCTGCCAGGGGCGATGATCCTTTGCCAGCTCATGCGCCAGGGCGGCTTCGACGAGATCACGGTGAGCGGGCAGGGCCTGCGCGAGGGGCTGTTCTACGAGCGCTTCCTGGTGGACGAGACGCCGCCGCTGTTCAGCGATATGCGCGGCTTCAGCGTGCAGAACGTGGCCCGCATCTACAACTACGAGGCGCTGCACGCCGCCAAGGTGCGCGAACTGTCGCTCTCGATGTTCGACCAGCTGCGGCCGCTGCACGGCATGGGGGAGTGGGAGCGCGCCCTGCTCGGCTACGCTGCCACCCTGCACGATATCGGCCTGGCGGTGAGCTACTACGACCACCACAAGCACGGCGCGTATCTGCTGGTCAACGCCGCACTGCAGGGCTTCAGCCATCGCGAGATCGCGATCATGGCGCTGCTGGTGCGCTTCCACCGCAAGGGGGATGTGGCGATCGAGCAGTACCGCCCCCTGCTGGCGCCCGATGACGAGGAGCGCGTGGCGCGCCTGGCGGCCCTGCTGCGCATCGCCGAGTACCTGGAGCGGCGCAAGTCCCAGGTGGTCCAGAGCCTCCGGATCGAGCTTGGGGAGCGGGTGCGGCTGGAGACACGCACCGTGGGCGACGCGACGGTGGAGATCTGGGACGCCAACCGCGGCGCAGGGTTGTTCCGCAAGGCCTTTGGGCGCGACATCGAGATCGTCTAGGACCAATCTGTTTCAAATACGGGGGGCGTGGAGGGCGAAGTCCTCCACATCCTCCCCCGGTGGGGGCCTGCGGCCCCCGCACCCCCACGCTGCGGGCAGCGCCCGCTTATTCGAAAAGTATTGCGTCTAGGACCAATCTGTTTCAATTACGGGAGGCGTGGAGGGCGAAGTCCTCCACATCCTCCCGTATTGAGGACTGAGGGCAGTCAGCCCTCAGTCCTCATCTCTCAGCACCTCGCGCGAGCGGCCCTCCTCGGCGGGGCCGACGATCCCCTGCTGCTCCAGCAGGTCGATCAGCTGGGCGGCCTTGCTGTAGCCGATGCGCAGGCGGCGCTGCAGCAGCGAGGCCGAGGCGCGCTTGTGCTGCTGCACCAGTTTGATCGCCTCCGGCAGCAGCTCGTCCTGCTCATCCACACTCAGGAACTCCCCAGGCCCCTTCATTTCTGACGAACGACCAACGACCAACGACGAAGGCGTGCTGGCGGCAGGTGCGGTACCTTCCCGGGCCGCCAATGCCCGTTGGCCGTTGGCCGGTGGTCGTTGGTCGTTGGTCGTCTCCGGCGGGTGCGCGTTGCGCCAGAAGTTGACGATCCGCTCGACCTCGGCGTCCGAGACCCAGGTGCCCTGGATGCGCACCGGGCGGGCGGCGTCTGCGGCCATGTAGAGCATGTCGCCGCGGCCCAGCAATTGTTCGGCGCCGTTCATATCCAGGATCACGCGCGAGTCGATCTGCGAGGTGACGGCGAAGGCGATGCGCGAGGGGAAGTTGGCCTTGATCAGGCCCGTCACCACATCCACCGAGGGGCGCTGGGTGGCGAGGATCAGGTGGATGCCGGTAGCGCGCGCCATCTGCGCCAGGCGGCAGATCAACGTCTCCGCCTCGTCCGCCGCCATCATCATCAGGTCGGCCAGTTCGTCGATGATGATCACGATGTAGGGCAGCGGCTCCAGGTCCGCCCGGCGGCGGGAGGCCACCTTGTAGCTGTCGATGTTGCGGAAGCCGTACTTGGCGAAGACCTTGTAGCGCCGCTCCATCTCGCGCGTGGCCCACTTGAGCGTCGGCACCACCCGCTCCAGCTCGGTCACCACCGGCGAGAGCATATGCGGGATGTGGTTGTAGACGATCAGTTCCACCATCTTCGGGTCGACCATGATGAACTTCAGGTCGTCCGGGGTGTGCTTGAGCAGCAGCGCGCAGATGATCGAGTTGATGCCGGCGCTTTTGCCGCTGCCGGTGGCGCCGGCCATCAGCAGGTGCGGCATGCGCTCCAACCCGGCCACCACCGGCATACCGGAGACGTCCTTGCCGAGGCCGACCTTCAGCTTGCCCTTGGCGTGCTCGAACTCCTCGCTCTCGATGATCTCGCGCAGCCCGACGAGCGAGATCGCCGAGTTGGGGATCTCGATGCCGATGTACTTCTTGCCGGGGATGGGCGCCTCGAGCCGCAGCGAGGAGGCGGCCAGCGCCAGCATCAGGTCCTTCTCCAGCGCGGTGATCTTGCTGACCTTGACGCCCACCGCCGGCTCGAGCTCGAACTGCGTCACCGCCGGGCCGGTGTTGACGCCCACCACCTGTGCCTCGACCTTGAAGCTCGCCAGGGTCTCTTCGATCAGGCGCGACTTGACGCGCCGCTCCTCGTCGGTGATGGCCCCCTCGGCGTAGCTCTCCAGCAGGTCGAGGCCCGGCAGCGGCCAGGCGCGGTGCACCGCCTGGACCTCGAAGCCGTCCAGCGGCTCCTGCACCACCTCGGCCGGCGCCTGGGCCGACCCGCCGGCTGGCGCGGCCAGCAGCTCGCTGAGCACGGCGTCGGGCGTCTTCGGGCTGGAGGTTGGGGAAGTGCTCTTCCCCCCCGCGGCCGGCGGCTGCGGTAGCTCGCCGCGCTTGAACAGGCTGGCGCGGGTGGGCCGTTCGGCGATCGGCGTCGGGACGATGTCCTCGTCCGGCGGGGCCTGCGGCCGCTCGGGGGGGCGCAGAGCCGGGCGGGACTCCGCGCCGGGCGGCGGCACGTAGGGCGGCGCCTCCGGCGGGCGTGCGCGGCG
>DATMBA010000434.1:0-10163 GCA_035559635.1 Roseiflexaceae bacterium | reverse complement strand
CCCCGCGGATGGCGCTGGCGCGGGGCTGCGCCTGCGTGTGCGCGTTGGGGCATCCTCGCTCGCCGAGGAGGGGCGCGC
Organism: Roseiflexaceae bacterium; assembly: GCA_035559635.1. Taxonomy (GTDB): domain Bacteria; phylum Chloroflexota; class Chloroflexia; order Chloroflexales; family Roseiflexaceae; genus CALJIC01. Next base: position 10,085 of record DATMBA010000434.1, on the reverse strand, counting down.
CCGGCTCGGCTTCCGCTACGGGATCGGCCGTGATCCGCCGATGGAGGTGCTGGACGCCTGCTGGCTGGACGTGGAGGGGAACGAGCGTCGCGAGGTGCCCGCACCCCAGATCCAGCTCATGGCGCCGCCGCGCGTGGCGCGCGTCTCGGATCTGCGGGAGGAGATCCGGCGCATGGGGCCGCGTGCCGCCCACGAGTGGGCGCGCGCCGGCGCGGTGCACGGCGTCTTCCGGCTGATCGACCTCGCCCAGCAGCGCACGCCGCTCGGCCGCGGGTTGCGCCTGGTGGAGCTGGCGCCGGGCGGCGGCCTGCTGGGCCGCTTCCTCCAGCAGCGCTACCGCGTCCAGTTCCTGCGCCCGCTGGTGTGCGACGCGCTGCGGCTCGAGGAGGTGCGTGGCCAGGCGCAGGAGGAGGCCAGCGGGCTAGGGCTGGACATGGAGAGCGACGCGGTGGTTGAGTGGTGGCTCGACCGCCAGGGGTACGACGGGGCATTGCTGGCGCCGGGCGCCCACACCTACGGTGATGCACACATGGCTATCGCCTTCCGCCGCGCGCAGATCGCGCAGATCGTGCCCTTGGGGGTACTTTGACGCACCGCTGCCCGATCTGCTATAATGGCGGCGGTTAACCGTAACCGGCTTTGTCGCGCCGCTCATCATTGCTGGGCGGCGCTTCTTGTGGAGAGAGCACCGCTATGGCAACCACCTCGGATCTGCGCACCGGCATTATTATCCGTTGGAATGGGCAGCTGCACCGCGTCACCGAGTTCTACCACCATGCCCCCGGCAATTGGCGCGCCATGGTGATCATGAAGCTCAAGAACATGAACACCGGCAAGACGATCGAGGAGCGGGTGCGCGCCGGCTCCGAGATCGAGATCGTGCGTGTGGACAAGCGCCCCATGCAGTATCTCTACCGCGAGGGCGATCGCCTGCACTTCATGGACACCGAGACGTTCGAGCAGATCGAGATCTCCGAGGAGGCCGTGGGCGAGGGCGCCAGGTTCCTCAAGGAGAACGAGATGGCCGACGTCCTGTTCTACGACGAGACTAAGATCCTGGGCGTCGAGCTCCCGCCGCACGTGACGCTCGAGGTGGTGGAGACCGGCGTGGCCGTGCGCGGCGACACCGCCACTAGCGTCAACAAGCCGGCCACGCTCGAGACCGGCGCGGTGATCCAGGTGCCGGCCTTCGTCAACCAGGGGGATCTCGTCAAGGTGGACACGCGCACCGGCGAGTACCTCGAGCGGGTGAAGTAGCTCCGCTCCGCGTTACGGCTGTTCTGCGAACAGTATGGGGGTAGGGCTATGCGTCAACGGCTGCCGCAGGCACTTCTCCTGCTCCTGGCGCTGGCCGCGCTCGCCGCATCGGCCCGCGCACAAGAGGCGGATCCGGCGCGCGTGGCCCCGGCGCTGCCCGAGCTGCGGGCGCGTGCCACCGGCGAGGGCGAGATCGCCATCGGCCGGGTGTGGATCCGGGCGCGCACCTACACCACCTACCGCATCACCTACCCCTCGGACGGCCTGCGCCTCACCGGGCTGCTGCACGTGCCCAGGGGCACGGGGCCCTTCCCGGTGATCATCGCCAACCGTGGCCACATCGCGCCAGAGCGCTACCAGCCCGGCATGGACAGCCGCGCCTTCGCCGACTTCATGGTGCGCAACGGCTTCCTGGTGGTGGCCCCGGACTACCGCGGCTACGGCGGGGGCGACGCCGGGCCGAATCCGTTCTACACCGGCTACATCGTCGACACCCTGAACCTGATCGCACTCGCGCAGAAGCTGCCGATGGCCCGGCCCGGCAAGGTGGGCATGTGGGGCCACAGCCGCGGTGGATCGATCACCACCGCCGCCATCACCCTTAGCGACCAAATTGCCGCCGCGGTGATCTATGCCCCCGCCCCCGCTGACCTGGCGCAGGACTACGAGCGCCGCCGCCGCCAAGGCAGCAATCGCCCGAACAGCGATACCTGGCCCTTCCCGCCGCAGCAGGACCCCGCCGCCTACGTGCGTGTCTCGCCGATCACGTACTTCGACGCCGTGTCCGCGCCGGTGATGCTGCACCACGGCACCGCTGACCGCACGGTGGCCGCCAGCATCAGCGAGGACATCGCCCGCGCTCTCGGCGAGGCCGGGAAGGATGTGACGCTGCACCTGTACCAGGGCGGCGGCCACACCCTGCGCGGTGCCCAGGAGCGCCTCTACCTGCGCCGCACGCTGGAGTTCTTCCGCCAGCACATGGGAGCTTAGATATGGTTTCGCTGCGCGGCCTCCAGCTTTCCATTCTGGGGAGGCTCGGAGGGGGGGAGCCCCTCCGAAAAGCGTTGGTGTGGGGGCCAGAGGCCCTCACATCCCCATGCGTGTTCGCGCGAACGGTACAGTACGCGCGAACCTTGTCTTAGGGCGCTTTCAGCGCAGGTCGCTGATCGCCATGCTTGGCTGTGTGCCCAACATTGGGCAACTGCCGTGCAAAACGATGTGCTGCATCCGGCGGCGCCCCCTGCTCCTGGGGCCAAGAGCGTTGCGGCTGACGGCGCCGGCCCACCCCGCGCCGTGTTATGATGGTGCTCGCTGACGGGGGAGCGAGAGGAACGCCATGGCCATTCGCGTCGTGATCGCAGACGATCACACCGTCGTCCGCAAGGGCATCACGGAGTTGCTCTCCGACGAGGGGGACATCATGGTGGTGGGCGAAGCGCGCACCGGCCAGGAGGCCATCGACCTCGCGCTCGCCCTCCGCCCGGATGTGGTGGTGATGGACATCAACATGCCGGAGCTCTCCGGCGTCGAGGCCACCCGCCAGATCCGCGCCCAGGTGCCGCAGGTGTGTGTCCTGGTGCTCACGGCCTACGCCGACGACCCCTACCTCTACGGGCTGCTGGACGCCGGGGCCAGCGGCTATATCCTCAAGACCGCCGAGGGGCGCGAGATCGTGCGTGCGGTGAGAAGCACCGCCGCCGGCCAGGCCGCGCTGGACCCGGCCGTCGCCCCGCGGCTGATCGCCCGCCTCACGCAGCCCGCCGGCCACGGCGACACGCTCAGCGAGCGCGAGCTGGAGGTGTTGCGCCTAGCGGCGCGCGGCCTCACGAACAAGCAGATCGGCGCCGAGCTGGCGATCAGCGACCGCACGGTGCAGCACCACCTGGCGAACATCTACGCCAAGCTGGGCGTGGCCTCACGCACCGAGGCCGTCACCGCCGCCCTCCAGCGCAACCTGATCCAGCTGAGCTAGGGTCTATCCGCAAACTGCCTTTGCGGATAGACCCTGGTGCGCTTTCAGTACAGGGGTTTAGCGCCAGGTCGATGGGCGTAAGGGTCCGCCGACGGCGTTCTGATGCCCCGCCTGTTCAGCGGTCAGCGTTCGGCGTTGAGCGGTTTCCCGGAGGGACACTATTGGCCACGATCACACTTGACGAGGCGGTGCTGCGCGCGCTGCGCGCGCGGGCCGAGGCGCTGGCACGCGGGGAGATGGGCGCACCAGGCCAGCCGCTGGGCGATATTCCGGCGGTGGAGGAGCTACGCCGCGCGATCGACGTGCTCGGCGCGCACACCGCCGAGGGGCTGCGCCAGCAGCACGCCTATATCGCCGCGCTCAGCACCGCCCAGGAGGCGGAGCGCGGCCGCCTGGCGCGCGAGCTGCACGACGAGGTGGTGCAGCAGCTGATCGCGCTCGGCCACGGGGTGGACCGCGTGCAGCGCCTGCTGGAGCGTGACCCGCCGCAGGCCGCGGAGCGGCTGCACGCGATGCGGGCCAGCATCACGGCGCTGGTGGACGAGCTGCGGACGATCATCGGCGCGCTGCGCCCACCGGCGCTGGCGGAGCTGGGGCTGCTGCCGGCGCTCGAGCTGCTGCTGCGCCGCGGCGCCGAGGGTTGCCCAGAGACCCGGCTCGCCGTGCAGGGCGAGCCACGGCGCCTTTCGCCGCAGAGCGAGCTGGCACTGTTCCGCATCGTGCAGGAGGCCTGGAGCAACATCCTGCGCCACGCGCAGGCGCGCCACGCCGAAGTGACCCTCAGCTACACCCCCGGCGGCCTGGTGGCGACGATCGCGGATGATGGGGTGGGCTTCACGCTGCCGGATCGCGGCGCGCCCTCCGGACACTGGGGCCTGCGCGGGATGCGCGAGCGCGCTGAGCTGGCCGGCGGCCGGCTGTACGTCACCAGCCGGCCCGGTGAGGGCACACGCATCGAGGTCCACATCCCTTACCCCGGCGTGGGCGGGCGCGACCCGGTGTGCGGCATGGCCGTGGGGCCAGACGCGCTCGGCGCCGAGCACGCCGGCCAGCTCTACCGCTTCTGCTCGCCCGCCTGCCGCGACCTGTTCCTGGCGCGGCCCGATCAGTACGTGGCACCAGTATGATCCGTATTGGACTCATCGCCGACACGCACATGCCGGCCCGCTGCGCGGCGCTTCCCGCGGCGCTGTTCGAGGTATTGCGCGGGGTCGAGCTGCTGCTGCACGCCGGCGATGTCGGTGAGCTGTGGGTGCTCGACCGCCTCAGCGCCATCGCTCCGGTCGTCGCAGTCCACGGCAACGATGAGACCGCCGACGCCCGGCGGGAGCTGCCCTACCAGCAGGTGCTCACCGTGGCCGGCGTGCGCATCCTGCTGACGCACGCCCACTACCCGGATCGCGCCGAGGAACTGGCCTCACGGGCGGATGATGCCTGGGGGCCGAAGCTGGCGCGGCGGGCGGCGATGGGGCGCCACGCCGCCGCGCAGGTGGTAGTCTTTGGCCACACCCACATTCCGATGGCCTGCCGGTACGATGGGATGCTCCTGGTGAACCCCGGGGCCATCGCCCCGCCCAACGTGGCCAGCCGGCAGGTGCTGCGTAGCGTCGCGATGCTGTGCGTGGGAGACGGCGGCGCGGTGTCCGTCACCCATGTCGACCTTGCCGCGCCGGGAGAGCGGTTCGAGCCGCAGGTGGACCTGGAGGCGGGCTTCGCGGCGGCCCACCGGTGTGTGACCGCCTCGATCCTGTCCCCCGAGCTTGAGGCGCGCGCCGGCGAGCTGCGCGCGCTCGGCGGCCGCGCGCCGGAGGTGATGCGGGCCGTCACCGCGCACCTGGCCCACCGCTGCTGGTCCGGGGGGCAGGCCCTGATCACCTCCGCGGATCTGCTGGCAGCGCTGCGGGCCGATCCGTCGGTCCCGCCGGAGTTGCTCGCGGACGCCACCGCGCTGTTGGCGCCCGCGGAGCGCGGCGGATGATCCGGCGGGTGTGGCGAAGCGGTTTGCGGGCGCCAACCCCGCCCTGCTCTGAGAGCGCGTTTGAAAAACCTTTCGGAGGGGAGCGTGTGAGAGGAGTGTCTATGCACGCCGATGTTCGTACGGCGACCATCCCGCAGCTGATCCCGCTCGTCGAGCAGCTCTCATCCCAGGTCGAAGCGCAGCTCCGCGGCCTGAGCGCGGCGCAGCTCAACTGGAAGCCCAACCCCGCGGAGTGGAGCCTTGGCCAGTGCCTCGACCACCTGATCACCGCGAACACGTCCTACTTCGGGCCCCTGGAGCGCCTGCTGGCCGGCCAGCACGTCACGACCTTCTGGGAGCGCCTGCCCCTCGCCCCGGCGCTGTTCGGCCGCCTGCTGATCTACTCGCTGCACCCCAACCAGCGACGGCGGGTGCGGACGGCCAGGGTCTTCGAGCCGACGCAGAGCGCCGTCGACCAGCAGATCCTGCCGGCCTTCGCGCAGCAGCAGCGCCGCCTGGTGGAGCTGATGCGGGCCTGCGCGGGTCTGGACGCCGGGCGCGTCATCATCACCTCGCCGGCGCTGTCCTTCGTGACCTACAGCCTGCTCGACGCCTTTCGCATCATCGTCATTCACGAGCAGCACCACCTGGTGCAGACGGCGAAGATCCTCGGGCTGCCCGAATTCCCTGGTGGGCGGGGACAAGGCGAAGCGCTGAACGCTGAACGCTAAACAGCCTCTCTCGGCGTGGGTTGCGGGGGAGGCGGGGAGGGCTTCGCCCTCCCCACCTCCCATATGTGACAGGACGTACGCGGTCGGTGCCCCACGCAGGGGCTCCGGGGGCCGCAGGCCCGAAAAACCCCTCAAGGGTTCTTTGGGGAGGGGCGCAGTCCCTCCCCACCGCCCCGTGGGGGTGCGGGTGCGGTGCCACCGCGTACGTCCTGTATTTGAAACGTTTTGGGTGTAGGGTGGACAGCACGGCTGTGCAACGATGCGCAAGGGAGCTTATCGCCCACGCTCGGCGGCCACCTGGGCGCGCACCGCCGGCGCCACCTCCTCGGCAAAGCGCGCCAGCTGGTCCTCGCCCTCCGCCCAGAGCACGAAGGTGTCGAAGCCGTGCGTGACGGCGAGGCCCGTCAGTTCTTCCACCCACTGGTTCACCGGGCCGCGCAGGGCACCCTGCGAGGGGCCGCCTGTGATCGCCCCATTGACGTTCAGGATGCGACGCAGGCTAGCCGGGTCGCGCCCCGCCTCGGCGGCGGCCTCGTCGAGCCGGGCGGCCATCTCGGCGATCGGCCGCAGGTCGCCGCGGAAGGAAGGCACCCAGCCGTCGGCCACCTGCCCGGCCAGGCGGAGCGCGCGCGGGCCGTACACCCCTAGCCAGATTCCGATCGGGTGCGCAGGGATGGGGCCGGACTGGGCGCCGCGCAGGTGGTAGTGTTCGCCCTGGAACTGCAGGTTGCGCTCGCCGCTCCACACTTTGCGGATCACCACGATCGCCTCGGCCAGCGCCGCGAGCGCCGCGCCGGGGGTACGCCGCGGGCCGCCGTAGGCCTCGATGGCGTCCCAGAAGGCGCCCGCGCCAAGCCCCAATTCAAAGCGCCCACCGCTCAGGAGGTCCAGGGTGGCGGCGGCCTTGGCGAGCACCGCTGGCGGCCGCAGCGGCAGGTTCGCCACGTCGGGGAACAGCCTGATGCGCGAGGTCGTCGCGGCGATCATGCTCAGCAGCGTCCAGGTGTCGACGAAGCGGCGCTGGTACGGGTGGTCCTGGACGGCGACGTAGTCCAGCCCGCGGCGCTCGGCCTCCTGGGCGAGCGCGAGCAGGGGAGCGTCGGCGTTCGGGATGAGGAAGTAGCCGAACCGGATCGGCTGGCCGTAGTCGGGCATCGGGCGCCTCCCGTGGTGCTCAGTCGATCGGCTTGAGGTTCGCCAGGATCGCCGCGCGCTGCGGCTCGAGGAACGGCGCCAGCACGACCTTCTCGCCGAGCGTCGCCTCGTCCTCGTCCACCGCGAACCCCGGCCCGTCCGTGGCGATCTCGAACAGGATGCCGTTCGGCTCGCGGAAGTACAGGCTGCGGAACCAGTAGCGGTCCACCTTGCCACTGTTCGGGATCCCCAGGCTGTTCAGCCGCTCCGCCCAGGCGTCGTACTCCGCGAAGGTCGGTGTGCGGAAGGCGACGTGGTGCACGCCCCCTGCGCCCGGCTGTGTGACCGGCAGCCCCGGTTGCACGGCCACGTGCAGCTCGGCGTGCGGCCCGCCTGGCCCCATCTCGTAGACGTGGACTGTGTGGCGCGGGTTGTCGGGGTGCGGGTAGGTGCGCGCCGGACGCATGCCGAGCGCGCGTTGCAGGATGATGTCGGTCGGGCGCAGATCCGGCACGCTCATGACGATCGGGCCGAGGCCGCGGATCTGGTAGGGCGCCGGCACGGGGCTGCGCTCCCACGGGTAGGCCGCGCCTGCGCCGCCATCATCTACGAGCGCCAGGCGCTGCCCCTCGGGGTCCTCGAAGTCCAGCGTCAGGCGGCCGTCGCGCTCGACGATCTCGCCGGCGGTGACGCCGCGCTCGCGCAGGCGCTGCTGCCACCACTCGAGCGTCTCGCGCCCGGCGACGCGCAGGTGGGTGCGGGTGATGGCGTGCGTGCCACGCCGCTCGCGTGGCACCGGCCAGTCGAAGAACGTCAGATCGCTCCCTGGGCTGCCCTTGGCGTCGGCGTAGAACAGGTGGTAGGCGCTCACGTCGTCCTGGTTCACGCTGCGCTTCACCAGCCGCATGCCCAGCGTCTGTGTGTAGAAGCGGTGGTTCTGGCGGATCTGCGCCGAGACCGCCGTCAGATGATGAATACCGATCAGGTCCATGTGCTCCTCATCTCCAAGATGTACGCGGAGGCCGCGCCCCCGTAGCCCGGTGGAGAGGCGTGGAGGGGCTTGACCCCTCCACAAGCCCCCTCGAGGATTCAGTTCGGGGCCACAGGCTCCCGTCCCCCCGCGGCGCGGGAGCCGCGCCCCCGTACCCCGGTGGGCCCACCGGAAAGCATTTAGGCGATGGCGCGGTCGAGCGTGCGCAGCAGCCGCAGCAGATCACGCTGCTCCTCGTCCGAGAGCACTGCGAGCAGCCGGGCGATCTGCGCTTCCTGCTGCGGCACCACCAGCGCGTACAGCTGCTGGCCCCGCTCGGTGAGAAAGAGGCAGTTCGTCCGGCCCTCCTGGCGGCGCATGATCAGGCCGTCCTGCTCCATCTTGTGCAGCAGCTGCGAGATATTTCCCTTCGTCACTAGCAGCGCGTCCGCCAGCTCCTGCTGCGTCATCCCGCTGGTTGCGCCGACCTTCGCCAGCACGTCGAACTGGGCGGTGGTAAGCCCGTGCGCCCGGAAGAAGCGCTCCGAGCGCGCCTCGATCTTCTGGAACACCCGCGCCAGCCGGAGCCACGCGAGCACGGCTGGCTGGCGGAGGCCGGGTCGCGGCGGTCGACGTGTCGTTGCCATAGCGACAGTTTAGTACTAAACTTTCTTGATGTCAAGATCCACTTCAACTTCAACCCGCGGCTGGCGCACATCGACGCGGCGGGAGTATACTTCAGACCCACCTGCCACAGGAGGCGGCGATGGCACACCTGGTCCTGGTCAAGCACTCCCTGCCCGCGATCGACCCGGCGCGGCCGGCGCATTCCTGGCACCTCGCGCCCGAGGGCCGGCGGCGCTGTGCGGCCCTGGCGGCGCACCTGGCCGCATACCTGCCGGCGCGCCTCGCGTGCAGCCCCGAGCCGAAGGCGGCCGAGACGGCGGCGCTCGCCGGCGCGTCACTCGGCCTCGTCCCGCATGTGGTAGGTGGGCTCGAGGAGCATCACCGCGCGACGGCCGCCTTCCTTGGGCAGGAAGCATTCCAGCGGACGATGGCCGCTTTCTTCGCCGCGCCCGACCGGCTGATCTTCGGCGAGGAGACAGCCGACGCGGCCTATCACCGCTTCGACACCGCTGTCGGCCAGCTGATCGCCGCGGCGCCGCACGAGACGCATATCGTCGTCGCGCACGGCACCGTCATCTCACTCTTCGCCAGCCGCCACTGCGGCCTCGCGCCGTTCCCACTCTGGCAGCGCCTGGGGCTGCCGTCGTTCGTCGTGCTCGAGCTGCCGGCGCTACGGCTCGTGACGGTGGTCGATACGGTTGCGAGCGATGGAGCAGTGTCATGAACCTCCCACCCTGGCACACGGAGATCGTCGAGCTGCACGACTTCTTTCAGGGCTGGCTGGGTGGAGCGCTGCCGGCGACCGAGGCCGCCTACGCCCGCCTGGTGGACGCGCTGGCGCCGGAGTTCGCGCTGATCACGCCGGGCGGTGAGTTGCTCGCGCGGGAGCCGCTTCTGGCCCAGCTGCGCACGGCCCACGGCAGCCGGCCCGGGTGGCGGATGTGGATCGAGCGGCCCCAGCTGCGCTTCGCCCAGGGTGGCCTCACGATCGCCACCTACGAGGAGTGGCAGCGCCACGCCGATGGCGCCATCAGCGGGCGGCTGAGCACGGTGGTGTTCCGCGCTCAACCCGACGCCCCAGGCGGCCTGGCCTGGCTCCACGTCCACGAGACGTGGCTGCCGCACGAAGTCCAGGCGCGGAAGGCGGGATGACCTATCGCCCGGCCGTCGTCCCTGCGCTGCGTACGGCGGTGGCGCGTCCCCCCACGAGAAGATCACCCCTCGCTCTTCCCCTTTGACCCTCGCCATGCTATAATCCCAACACGTCCCTCGTACGATGTACGATATTAGACTGCCGAGGTCGCCATGCGCCACGTCCTCGCCCGCCGCGTGCGGGTCCGCGCCGGCTTGCCCACGCTCGCCCTCACGCTCCTGGCCCTCTGCATCGGGGCGCTGCCGGCGCGCCCGGCCCACGCCGCCCCCATCTTGCGCCTGGGC
>DATMBA010000433.1:0-6275 GCA_035559635.1 Roseiflexaceae bacterium | reverse complement strand
GGTTGAGCGCCAGGCAGATGAACTGCTGCCCCTTGACGATCAGGATGATCGGCTGCGGCGTGGGCTGCAGGCCGCTCAGCGGGCCGCAGGCGGCGAGCGCGAGGGCGAGGAGGAGGTACAGCGCGGCGGAGCCGGTTCGTTGGCGCATAGCATCCCTCACTTCAGCCATAAGTTATGTGGCGACGGACGGGAACGGAGCCTTGTCAACGGAGTTGGGAGCGGAGGGAACAGAGTTAGGAGCGGAGGGAACGGAGGACGGTGCGCTCCGCTCCCGCGCCCTCCGCTCGCGCCACTCCCGCGTCCTCCGCTCGCGCCACTCCCGCGCCCTCCGCTCGCGCCACTCCCGCGTCCTCCACTCGCTCCGCTCCCGCGCCCTCCGCTCGCTCCGCTCCCGCGCCCTCCGCTCGCGCCACTCCTGCGTCCTCCACTCGCTCCGCTCCCGCGCCCTCCACTCGCTCCGCTCCTGCGTCCTCCGCTCGCTCCGCTCCTCGATGCGTTGATATCTCCGTTCCATCCGTGCCTATCCATCGCCATACCCCAGCTCGGCCAGCACGTCCGTGTAGGTCTGCTCGGGGGTCACATGCGTCACCAACGCGCCGGCGCGCTCCTCGATCACCAGCTTGGGCGCCTCGGGAGCCAGGCAGTGGTGCGCGCCGCCCTCGCCGCTCAGCATGGACTGGTAGGCGCCGGTGCCGAAGAAGGCCAGCAGCAGCGGCTCGGCGGCGTTGGCGCCCTCGTCCAGCAGCGGCAACACTAGCGGCGGGGCGCCGGTGCGCGGATAGAAGTCGTCCGAGTCGCAGGTGCGCCGCCCGCCGAGCGTCACCGGCCCGGCCACGGCATCCAGGTGGTTGAGCGCCAGGCAGATGAACTGCTGCCCCTTGACGATCAGGATGTCCGGCAGCGCCACCATCAGGCTGCCGTCCAGCAGGTACCAAGGTGGCGCGCCGGGGTGGCCGCGCTTGATGCGCCCGAGCCGGAAGACGTGCGCGCCATGGTCCGCCACGGTGTAGCGGCCGAACTCACCCACCAGGTGCGGGTGCGGGATGCCGCGCGCGTCGCACGCCTCGCCCACCATGCGCTGCAACTCCTCGGCGAAGCCGGCGTAGTCGAAGGCGAAGTTGAGACTGTAGGCGCCGGTGGGTACCCCGCCGCCGAAATCGAAATAAGTCATGTCCGGCGCGTGAGGCTTTAGCAGCGCGAAGCCAGCTAGCGACTCGAGGATCTCGCGCACGAACAGCGCGCTGTCGTCCAGCTGGCTGCCCACCATCGAGTGGTACAGGACGATGCGGTGGTGTGTTTCGGCCACGCGCCGCGCTAGCGCCACCAACTCCTCGGGGAGCATGCCGAAGCGGTCGTAGCCGTAGGTGGCGCCGGCCACCAGGTCCCCCTCGTCCTTGCGCTCGCGCACGCCGAGTTGCAGCGGCGCCGGGCAGGCGGCGAGCGCCTCAAATTCCTGCGGGTCGTCCAGCACCGGCACCACGTTGGCGAAGCCGGCTGTGCGCAGCTCCAGAATGGCCTCCAGGTAGGGCGGCTCCTTCGAGCCGTTGCAGAGCACCAGACGCTCCGGCGGGAGGAGGCCCTCCTGCCACAGCCGCCGGGCGATGCGCACATCGAAGGCCGAGGAGGTCTCGTAGTGCGCCCCGGCCACCACGGCGGTGGCGGTGGCCTCCCTGGCGAAGTTGGCCTTGGTGGCGTAGGCGTAGACGAAGCCGCCGCGGTAGCCGGTGCGTCCCGCCGCCTGCGCGAACGCCGCCCGCATCTCTCGGACGCGGCGGGTGATCTGCGGGCAGAGCGCCACCTCGAGTGGCGCGCCATGGCGCCCGGCCAACTCCAGCAGGTCCACCACCCCGCCGAAGATCAGCCGGCCGCCGCGCAGCGCCAGGAAGTCGTTCAGCTGGCCGCGCTCGTCCGTGAACTGCCGCAGGTGATCGAGATAGCGCATGAGCGCCCCCCGCACAATTGCAGATCGCAGGTGATAGATTGTAGACTGCCTTGCCTTGTTCTGCAATCTCCGATCCCGCGGGCGCGTGGGGGCGCTGCCCCTCCACTAGGGGGTATCCGCAACCTGCGTTTGCGGAGGCTTGGGGGCGCACCCCCCCAAAATATCCTCATCAAAAGTTCTTTGGCGGGGCGCAGCCACGCATAATCGGATCCGTGGCGCCCGCCCACGCCCGGCCGGGCCCAGAGGGCACCCCGCGGCGGGCTAAACACGGCAAATCCCGCCGCGCGGGCTGTCCTGCAGGCCGCGCCGGCTGCCTTCGCAAGCGATAGCCCGCCCGTTCACGGGCCGGGCGTGGTGCGAAGCCAGGATACCGATTAAATACGCAACGTTCATAAGCGTACGCGGAAACCCTGGGCGAACGTCCGCCGCTGGCGACCCCGCGTTTACGCGAAAGGTGCGGCCATGCTATAATACGCAGCGATTCCTGATATGGCTGAAAGACGGCCCCTGTGTAAGACTGGAGTTTGATCGGTGAAGGTTACGACCGAAAAGCTGCCGAAGAGCCTGCTGGCGCTCGACATCGAGCTGGACCGCGAGCAGGTCGAGAAGGGCCTCGACCGCGCCGCGCGGCGGATCTCGCAAAAGTACAACATCCCTGGCTTTCGCAAGGGCAAGGCCCCGCGCTTTATTGTGGAGAACTACGTCGGCCGCGCCGCCCTGCTCGATGAGGCCTCCGACGACCTGCTCAACAAGGCCTTCCGCGCCGCGCTCGAGCAGGAGCAGATCGAGCCGGTCGGCCCCGCGCACCTCGAGCACGTCAACCTGGACGCCGAGCCGTTCCACTTCCGCGTCACCGTGCCGCTCTCGCCCACCGTGCAGCTGGCGGACTACCGCGCGATCCGCGTGCCTCTTGAGATTCCCACGATCACCGATGAGATGGTCGAGGAGGCCATGAACGAGCGCCGCGAGCGCCACGTGGTGCTGCGGGACCTGGAGGAGGAGCGCCCGGTGCAGGACGGCGACCAACTGACCGTCGAGCTCGATGTGATCGTCGACGGGAAGCCGCTGGACGAGCGCGAGCCGGGCACGCCGCCGCCGCCCACCGCCCTGGTGATGGACCGGGAGCGCCTGGCCCCCGGCCTGTACGACGGCCTGCTCGGCGCGGTGGTCGGGCAGACGGTCGCCGTGATCTCGCAGATGCCCGCAGACCACCACAACGAGCGGGTGGCCGGCAAAGCGGTCCAGTTCGTCGTCAAGGTCAACAAGATCCAGGAGCGCCTGCTCCCCGAGTGGGATGAGCTGACCACCCTGGAGGAATTCGAGGGCACGCTCGATGAGCTGCGCGAGAAGACCCGCGCCGAACTGGCCGAAGCCGCCCGCACCAGCGCCGAGCGCCAGGTGATCGACACCTACATCGAACGGCTGGTCGAGCAGAGCACGTTCGATATCCCGGACGTGCTGATCGAGCGCGAGGCCGACCGCCTGCTGCACAACCAGGAGTACTCCCAGTACGAGCGCTACGGCGTCAAGGCCGAGCAGGTCTACCAGCTGCAGAACCGCAAGCGGGAGGACATTCTCCAGGAGATGCTGCCGCAGGGCGAGGAGCGGCTGAAGATCACCCTGGCGCTGCGCGAGGTGGTGCGCGCCGAGAACCTGCAGATCGAGGACGCGGAGATCGACCGCGAGGTCGACCGCATGGTGCAGGACTACGAGGAGCAGCAGCGCGAGCGGGCACGGCAGATCCTCAGCACCGAGCTGCGGTCCAGCGTGGCAAGCAACGTGCTGGACAAGAAGCTGCGTGACCGGCTGCTGGCGATCGCCACGGGCGCCGAGCCACCGCAGCCCGAGCCTGCCGCGGCCAGTGAGACGAGCGGCGCGGGGCAGCCCGCGCCAGAGGGCGGCGCGGAGGAGCAGGCCGCCGACGCGGGGGGTGAGACGCAGCCGGTGGTGGCCGGGGCTGCGCCGGGCGCTGAGGACGGCGAGCGGGCGTCCCACCTGGAATTACCCCGCTAAACCCTTCCGAGGAGCGCATGCAGCACGGGAGGGTCAGGAGGGGTACGCCCTCCCTGAAACCCTCGTTCCAGCCCCGCAGTCCTGGCCTGCAAGCAGTTAGGAATGGAGAGCTACGATGAACTGGAGTTCGCCACCGTCGATCGAGTGGCTGTCGCGGCGGCCTGAGGCGCTCATCCCGATGGTCGTCGAGAGCACGAACCGCGGCGAGCGCGCCTTCGATATCTACTCGCGCCTCCTGAAGGAGCGCATCATCCTGCTCGGCACGCCGATCGAGGATCAGATCGCTAACCTGATCGTCGCTCAACTGCTGTTCCTCGAGCACGAGGACCCCGAGCGCGACATCTGGCTCTACATCAACAGCCCCGGCGGCTCGATCACCGCCGGCCTGGCGATCTACGATACCATGCAGGTGATCCGCCCGCAGATCGCTACCGTCTGCGTCGGCATGGCCGGCAGCATGGCCACCCCGATCCTGGCCGGCGGCGCGAAGGGCAAGCGCTACAGCCTGCCGCACTCCACGATCCACATGCACCCGGCCGGCGGCGGCGCCCGCGGCTACGCGCCCGATGTGGAGATCATGGCCCGCGAACTGCTGCGCGAGCAGCAACTCATCCGCGAACTGCTCGCCAAGGACACCGGCCAGCCGCTCGAGCGCATCGCGCGGGACTTCGACCGCGATCTGTTCATGAACCCCGAGCAGGCTAAGGAGTATGGCATCATCGACGAGATCCTCAGCCGCGAGGATATGAACAACCTCAGCGAACGTCGCTAAACCGGCATTGCAGATTGCAGATCGCAGATTGCAAATTCGCAATCTGCGATCTGTAATCTGTAATCTGCAATCTGGAGCATCACATGTCACGCACACGGGGTAGCAACGCCGGCCGAGGAACGTACCTGTGCTCGTTCTGCGGGCGCGGCCAGGATGAGGTGCAGCGCCTCATCGCCGGCCCCGGCACCGTCTTCATCTGCGATGAGTGCGTCGCGCTGTGCAGCGCGATCATCGCCGAAGAGTCCGGCGCCCGCCCTGGCACCGTCCGCCGCGCGCCCCCCTCCGGCCCCGCGCGCCTCCCCGTGCCGCGCCGCCTGCGCGAATGGCTCGACCAGTATGTGATCGGGCAGGACCGCGCCAAGGTCGTGCTCTCGGTGGCGGTGTACAATCACTACAAGCGCCTGCGCGTCGGCCAGAGCGTAGACGACGTGGAGATCGGCAAGAGCAACATCCTGCTGATCGGCCCCACCGGTAGCGGTAAGACGCTGCTGGCCCAGACGCTGGCGCGCATCCTGGATGTGCCCTTCGCCATCGCGGACGCCACGGCGCTCACCGAGGCCGGCTACGTCGGCGAGGACGTGGAGAACATCCTGCTGCGCCTCATCCAGGCCGCCGACGGCGACCTCGAGCGCGCCCAGACCGGCATCATCTATATCGACGAGATCGACAAGATCGCCCGCAAGAGCGACAACCCCTCGATCACGCGCGATGTGTCGGGTGAGGGGGTCCAGCAGGCGCTGCTGAAGATCCTCGAGGGGTGCGTGGCCCACGTGCCGCCGATGCCGGGTCGCAAGCACCCGCAGCAGGAGTTCATCCCCTTCGACACCACCCACGTCCTGTTCATCTGCGGCGGCGCCTTCGAAGGGCTGGACAAGGTCATCGCCCAGCGGGTTGGCGCCCGGCGCACCATCGGCTTCGGGCGGGCCGAGGACGCCGAGCGCGAGGCGGCCAACCTGCTCAGCCAGTGCATCCCGGACGACCTGCTGCGCTTCGGCTTCATCCCCGAGTTCATCGGGCGCCTGCCGGTGGTGGCCGCCCTGGAGCCGCTCGACAAGACGGCCATGGTGCGCATCCTTACCGAGCCGCGCAACGCGATCATCAAGCAGTACCAGAAAATGCTGGCGCTAGACCACGTCGAGCTGGAGGTGACCGCCGACGCCCTCGAGGCGATCGCCGAGCGTGCACTCCGGGCCCGCACCGGCGCGCGCGCACTGCGCACGATCGTCGAGGAGATGCTGCTCGACGTGATGTACGAGATCCCCTCGCAGGAGCATATCGGCCGCTGCATCGTGAACAGCGAGGTGGTGGAGCGCCGCGGCCACCCGATCATGGTGCCGCGTACCGGCGAGCGGGGCGAGTTCCGCCGCCGGATGGACGAGGCGGTGTAGCAAACGTAATCCGTGATCTGTAATTGACTACCGTACAGAACTTTTGAGCGGGTGCTGTAGTGCCGGGATCAGCTGTATTGGTAATCCAGGTGGGATGGTCCGTCGATGACGCAAACAATACGCCAGCAGCCGCAAGCCCAGCGAGAACAGACTGAGATCA
>DATMBA010000432.1:0-8271 GCA_035559635.1 Roseiflexaceae bacterium | reverse complement strand
CTCTGGATCTCCACCAGGATATCGAAGGTGGGCGGGGCCTTGCGCTCCAGCACCGTCTTCTGCGTCCCCCGCCGCCGTGCCTCCTCGTCCCCCAGCGTCACCGCCTGGATGCCCCCCACCAGGTCCGAGAGGGTCGGGTTGGCGAGCAGGTTCTCCAGCGTCTGCCCGTGCGCCGTCCCGATCAGTTGCACCCCGCGCTCGGCGATTGTACGCGCCGCCAGCGCCTCTAGCTCGGTGCCGATCTCGTCGATCACGATCACCTCCGGCATGTGGTTCTCCACCGCCTCGATCATCACCGCGTGCTGAAAGGCCGGGCGCGGCACCTGCATGCGGCGCGCCCGCCCGATGCCCGGGTGCGGGATGTCGCCGTCGCCGGCGATCTCGTTGGAGGTGTCGACGATCACGACGCGCTTGCGCAGGTCCTCGGCCAGCACACGGGCCGCCTCGCGCAGCATGGTGGTCTTGCCCACGCCGGGGCGCCCGAGCAGCAGCACGCTCTTGCCGGACTCGAGCAGGTCGCGCAGGATGGCGATGGTGCCGAAGACGGCGCGCCCGACGCGGCAGGTGAGGCCGACGATCGCCCCGGCGCGGTTGCGGATGGCCGAGATGCGGTGCAGCGTGCGCGGGATGCCGGCCCGGTTGTCCTCGCCGAAGGCGCCGACGCGGTGGGCCACGTAGTCGAGGTCCTCGCGGGTGACCTCGCGCTCGCTGAGGTACTCGGCGGCGGCGGGGTAGCGCGCCTCCGGGCGCCGCCCGAGGTCCAACACCAGCTCCAGCAGGCTGTCCAGCCGCCCGCCGGCCTGCGGCAGCGCCTGCCGCAGGTCGGGCGGCAGCGTGTCGAGCAGCAGCTCGAGCTCGCTCGTCCATCCACGCCCTTCGGTCATGGCCGACCTCCCCCACCACAAACGTTGTATCGATACGTCGCAACGTCTGTTCCAGGCTATTATAGCGCGCCGCGCTGAGCACCTGTCTGAAAATAGCGTGAGGGGTTTCACCCTCACGCATCTCCCCTTCAGCGGCCGGGTGTGGCAGCGCGCCACGCACCCGATGCGTTGGTAAAACTTCATCAGTGGCCGGGCGTGAAATGTGTTCGTGTACGAGTAGCCCGTCCCTGCACCTAAGACCGGCGAGTCGTACACGGCCACGGCGCATCAGAACGAGCACCTCCAGCTCAGGGGGAACAGCGCAGCGATCGGATCCAGGTGGGGCAGTGGGTCGGGCGCCATGAGGAGGAGGATGACGGCAGCGATCGCGGCGCCCACGGTGACCGTCAGCACGATGACGTGCAGCAGGCGAGCGGCGCGGCCCTGATCCTCATCGGCGAAGACGGGCGAGGCAAGGAATGGCCTGACGATCGCACGCATGGCGTCGGATCTCCTCACGAGGGCGCCAGGGACCAGGGGCCTCGATGAACGGATGTGCTCCAGCGGCGGCAAGCAAAATCGCGCGCGCCATGATGGGCGTGCGCGCCACACCATCATCACGAGGACGGTATGCTATGAGATGAGACCATCGCCTGCCTGTTCCGTATGGTAGAGGACCGGCTCCCGCTGTCAATAGCATCGGTAGGGCTCCGTCACGTCCATTGGTAGCATCCCACGCCCGGCGCGTGGGGCGCCATAGTAAACGGGGCTGTGGCGCCCTCCCACGCCCGGCCACTGAAGCGGCGACCTTCGTAACAGATAGCCTGCGGGTTGACCCGCCGGGCGTGGTGCGGAGCGGGGGTGTGGGGGCGCAGCCCCCGCGAACCCCCCCTGCTTCCCATCCACCGAACCGGACGTAGCGACGGCCGGCCCGTAAAAGTTTGGTATGATAGGCGCGCACTGCCGAACCACGCTGGCCACTGAGACTGGATGCTGAATCGCGCATGTTCAACAAAGTCCTGATCGCCAACCGCGGCGAGATCGCCGTGCGCATCGTGCGCGCCTGCCACGAGTTGGGTATCCGCGCCGTGGTGGCCTACTCCGAGGCAGACCGCTACTCGCTGGCGGTGCGCCTCGCCGACGAGGCCGTCTGCATCGGCCCGGCCGCCGCCTCCCGCTCCTACCTCAACCCCTCGGCGCTGATCAGCGCCGCGTTGATCAGCGGCTGCGACGCCGTCCACCCCGGCTACGGCTTCCTCTCGGAGAACGCGTACTTCGCGGAGATCTGCGCGCAGTACCAGCTCCAGTTCGTCGGCCCCGAGGCTGACGCCATCCGGCTGATGGGCGACAAGGCGGCGGGCCGGCGGACGATGCGCGCGGCCGGGGTGCCCACCGTGCCTGGCTCGGAGGGCGAGCTGCGCAACGTGGAGGAGGCAGTGGAGGTGGCGCGGCAGATCGGCTACCCGGTGCTGCTCAAGCCCTCGGGGGGCGGGGGCGGGCGCGGCATGCGCGTGGCCGGCGACGAGGCCGAGCTAGTGCGGGCCTACCCCACCGCGCGCGCCGAGGCCGAGGCCTCCTTCGGCAACGGTGCGCTGCTGCTGGAGAAGTACCTGCCGCAGGTGCGCCACGTCGAGATCCAGGTGCTGGCGGACGGGCACGGGCACGCCATCCACCTCGGCGAGCGGGATTGCTCCTCGCAGCGCCGCCACCAGAAGATCATTGAGGAGGCGCCCTCGCCGGCGGTCTCACCCGAGCTGCGGGCCCGCATGGGCGCGGCGGCGCTGGCTGGCGTGCGCGCCATCGGCTACGTCAACGCCGGCACGATGGAGTTCCTGCTCGACCCCTCCGGGAATTTCTACTTTATCGAGATGAACACCCGCATCCAGGTGGAACACCCGGTCACCGAGATGATCACCGGGCTGGACCTGGTGAAGTGGCAGCTGCGCATCGCCGCCGGCGAGCGCCTGACGGTGCAGCAGGAGGACGTGGTGCTGCGCGGCCACGCGATCGAGGCGCGCGTCAACGCCGAGGACCCCGAGCGCGACTTCATGCCCTCGGCCGGCGAGGTGGAGTACTACCTGCCCCCCGGCGGCCCCGGTGTGCGGGTGGACTCGCACCTCTACTCCGGCTACGCGCCCCCCGGCGCCTACGACTCGCTGCTCGCCAAGGTGATCTGCTGGGGCCAGGACCGCGATGAGGCGATCGTGCGCCTGCGCCGCGCGCTGCAGGAGTATGTCATCACCGGCCTGCAGACGAGCATCCCGTTCAAGCTGATCATGTTGGACGACCCGCCGTTCCGCCGCGGGGACATCACGACGCGCTACGTGCCGGAGTTGGTACACCGCATCAAGGCCAGCAAGCTCGAGTAGGGCCACTCCTGTTCAAACCTGAGGTTCCGTTCGGGGGCCTGTGGCCCCCGAACCCCCGTGTGGGGCGGCCTGGAGGGGCGGCGTGGAGGGCGCAGCCCGCCACATCCCACCCCCTCGTGCGCCGCCAGGGGCGGCGTGGAGGGCGCAGCTCGCCACATCCCTCCCCGGTGGGGTGTGGGAGCGGCAAGGCCCCCCACACCCCACCGGGCAAGAGGAGGATCTTATGAGCACCGTGCTGCCGAAGACGTTCCGGGCGCTGGTGGTGGACCAGCGGGACGGCGCATACACCGCCGAGATCCGGGAGTTGCCGGCCGAGGCGCTCCCCGATGGCGACGTGACGATCGCGGTGGCCTATTCGAGCCTGAACTACAAGGACGGGCTGTGCGTCACCGGCCAGGGCAGGGTGGCGCGCTCCTTCCCGATGGTCCCAGGGATCGACCTGGCGGGCACGGTGGTCGAGTCGCGCTCGCCGCACTACACCCCTGGCAAGGCGGTGGTGCTCACCGGCTGGGGCATCGGCGAGCGGCACTGGGGCGGCTTCGCCACGCTGGCGCGGGTGCGCTCGGAGTGGCTGGTGCCGCTGCCCGAGGGCCTGACGCTGCGCCAGGCGATGGGGATCGGCACGGCAGGCTTCACCGCCATGCTGGCGGTGATGGAGTTGGAAGAGGCCGGCGTGCGTCCCGGCCAGCGCGAGGTGCTGGTGACCGGCGCCAGCGGCGGTGTGGGGAGCATCGCCGTGGCCGTCCTGTCCCGCCTGGGCTACAACGTCACCGCCTCCACCGGCCGCCCCGAGCACCACGACTACCTGCGCCACCTGGGGGCGCGCCAGATCCTGGCTCGCGAGGAGTTGACCCGGCCGGGCCGCCCGATGGAGAGCGAGCGCTGGGCCGGTGCGGTGGACACGGTGGGCGGCGACACGCTGGCCGGTGTGATCCGCTCCGCAGCCTACTACGGCGCGATCGCGGCCTGCGGCAACGCCGGCGGCGCCACGCTCACCACCACAGTGTTCCCCTTCATCCTGCGCGGCGTGCGGCTGATCGGCGTCGAGTCGGTGCTCTGTCCGCAGGACCGGCGGCGTACAGCCTGGGCCCGCCTGACGCGCGACCTGCCGCGCGATCTGCTGGAGGGGATGATCCGCACGGCGACGCTGGAGGAGGTGCCGGACCTCAGCCGTGAGATCGTCGCCGGGCGGGTGCGCGGGCGGGTCGTGATCGAGCTGGGGACGCGCTGAGTGGAGCATCTCCCCGCACCCCGGCGGGGAGGCATGGATGAAGGGGTTTTCAGGAAGGGCTTGCCCTCCCTGCCCCTCCCAGGATCTCGCGCAGCTGCGAGTAGAGTGGGCTGGCGCGCAGCTGGGCCTCGGTGGCCTCGCCGCGGAACACCAGATCCGCCAGGCCGCGCCCCTCGCGCGCCAGGTGCGTGCGGCCCTGCACCGCATCGCGGAAGGCGGTGTGCTTGAGCAGCAGCGCCGCCTCGTTGTGCGGCCGGAGGCGGCCGGCGTACAGGCGGTGCGGCGCGCGCACCGCCAGGTTGAGGGTGTCGCACAGCGCCAGCAGTTCGCGGTCGCGCTCCGCGCGGTAGAGCGGGTCCGGCGTCGGCTGGCCGCGGTACAGGTCCCGGTAGTAGCCCGGCGGGTAGGCGCCGATGCGCGCCAGCATCTCGCTCACCCGCGCCCGGTGGCGCTCGTCCGGGATGTGGAGGTAGTCCCACAGCACGAAGTCGGCTCCGGCGTCTGCCACCGCCCGCAGCGTGGCGTTCAGCAGCAGGTCGGTGTCGTTCACATACGGCGCCACCGGGAGCAGCGCCACCCCCACCGGAATACCGGCGCGCCTCAACTCGGCGATCGCGTTCAGGCGCAGCGCCGGCGCCGGCGCCTTGTCCTCCAGCTTCTCCGAGAGGTACGGGTCGATCGTGAGCAGCGTGAAGACCACCACCGCCAGGCTGCGCTCGTGGATGCGCTCCAGCAGCGCCAGGTCCTCCAGCACGGTGTGGGACTTGGTCAGCACCAGGCAGGGCTGGCCCACATCCGCGAAGATGCGCAGCACGTGGCGGGTGAGACGGTAGGCGCCCTCCGCCGGCTGGTAGGGGTCGCTGAAGGCCGTGATCCCCACCAGGTCGCCGCGGTCGATCGCTCGCAGTTCGTCCACCACCCGGTCCGGCAGGTCCACCGCCACGCGCACCGTCTCGTTGAATGGGCGCAGGCGGTAGGCCCAGCCGTCGCAGTAAGGGCAGCCGAACTCGCATCCGTCGTACACCCCCATGGTGTACGATGAGAGGAAGTACTCGTTGATCGTGGGACGGCGCTGCCCGATCGCCGGGCCGCCGAGGCGGTCTTCGATGTAATAAGCCATACGATGATAAGGAAGAGGGGTGGGTTGTAGGGAGGGCTATGCCCTGCCTGACCTGCCCATGCCCTCAGCACTCAGCACGTGGATGATCTCGTCGTGGATGCGGCCGTTTGAGGCGATCAGGCGGTCGCTCCAGGGGTTCCAGGGGCCGCCGCGCCAGTCCGAGAGGCGGCCGCCGGCCTCCAGCACCAGCAGCGCCCCGGCGGCCGAGTCCCAGGGCTGCAGGCGCAGCTCCCAGTGGGCGTCGAGCCGGCCCATGGCCACGTAGGCCAGGTCCAGCGAGGCCGCCCCGGCGCGCCGCACCCCCTGCGAGCGCGCCTGCATGCGGTCGAACTCGCGCCAGTTGTTGGCCCCGCCGGCGGCGTAGTCGTACGGGAAGCCGGTGGAGAGGAGCGACGCCGCGAGCGTGGGGGTCGCGGAGACGCGGATGGTGCGGCCGTTGCAGAACGCTCCGCGGCCACGCTCCGCCGCGAACAGTTCGTCGCGCAGTGGGTCGTAGACCACCCCCAGCGCCAGTTCTTCGCCGCGCAGCAGCCCGATCGAGACCGAGAAGAACGGGAAGCCGTGGGCGTAGTTGTTCGTCCCGTCCAGCGGGTCGATCACCCAGCGCTCCGGTGAGCCGCGTTCGATGCCGCCGCCCTCCTCGGCGACGATGGTATGATGCGGGAAGCGCTCGGCGATCGCGGCGACGATCAGCGCTTCGCTGGCGCGGTCCACATCGGTGACGACCTCGAAGGCGCTCTTGAGCGCCACGGCGCGGTCGCGCGCCAGCCCGTCCAGCAGCAGCGCACCGGCCCGTCGGGCCAGGCCCGCGGCGAAGTCTAGCATAGGTCTCCCTGGAGTTCCCCCTCAGAGGAGGGCCGATGGGCGAGATACCCTCTCGAAGAGGGGGATGTGGAAGGGCTGCGCCCATAGGTGTTATCTTGCCTCCCCGCATTGTACCAGATCGCGCGGGGCTTATGAACTTTGCTGTGCTCAACCGGTCCGTGGCGCCCTCCCCCGCCCGGCCTGGCCTGCGGGACAGCCCGCGCCGGCGGCCTGCGGAAAGGAGAGCCCGCCCGTTCACGGGCCGGGCGTGGTGCCGCGCCTGCAGACCCGTATCAATAGGCAAAGTTTATTAGCCCTGGGTACAGGAAAGGCGGCACGAGACGTGCTGCACTCATCGGGAGGCCTGCGCGGGCTATGCCCGCGCAGGCGGAACACCTGCGGACGGACGAACGTTGGAATCAAGTGGAGGGTTTCGCCCTCCACTTCCTCCCCGGTGAGGGGCGGCGCATCTGTCCCCCACCAGGAAGGGGTTCGCGGGGGCCACAGGCTCCCGCACCCCACGCCGCGGGCAGCGCCCGCGGATTTGAAACGAATTGGATCCAGGGTGCCGTCAACGTCCGTAGGTAGCGTCCCACGCCCGGCGGTGCATGCCGCAGGGTACGCGCGGGCTTAGCACGCGATAGCCCGCCGCGGAGTGCCCGCTGGGCGTGGTGCGAGCCGGAGACGTTGACGGCGCCCTGGAGTTGACCGGGGGGCCGAGCGGCCCTTATTCGAGAGGGAGCACCTGATGCGCACACTACTGATCCCACTGATCCTGCCGGCGGCGCTGTTGCTGGCTGGCTGCGGCGGGCAGGCATCGCCAGCCGCGCCGGCCGGCGAGCCGACCGCGGCGCCGGTCACCGCGCCCACCCCGCCGCCGGATGCCACGGCCCCGCCGCCGCGGCCGACGGACTACCCGGCCCCGGCGCAGCCCGCCGCCGGCACGCCCTACCCGAACCCCAGTCCGGCGCCCGGCGTCGGCAGCGGCGAGGCCACGCACGACGAGTTGGTGCGCGAGGCGCAGGCGCGCCTGGCGCAGCACCTGGGCGTGGCGCCGGACGCCCTCACACTCTCCGGCGAGACGCGCCAGGAGTGGCCGGACGCCTCACTCGGCTGCCCGGCCCCCGATACCACCTACGCCCAGTACGTCGTGCCGGGCTACCTGCTGGAGTTCAGCGACGGCCAGCGGACCTACGCGGTGCACACCGGGCTGCAGGCGCTCCCTGGCGAGCCGATGGTCTTCTGCGACGGCGGGCGACCAGTGGATCTCTCGGCGCCGCGCCTGGCGCCGGCGCTCGATGCCACCGGCCAGGCGATGGTGGAGAAAGCCAAGCAGGATCTCGCGCGGCTGCTGGAGATCGACGTGCAGGAGATCACGGTCATCCGCGCCGAGCCGGTGGAGTGGAACGACAGCAGCCTGGGCTGTCCGCAGCCGGACGCCTCCTACCTGCAGGTGATCACGCCCGGCTACCAGATCGAGCTCTCCGCCCAGGGGCAGCCCTACACGTACCACACCGACACGTCTGGGGTTGTGATCCGATGTGAGAAACCCTGACGGAACGCTGAAGGCTGAAAGAGTCGGGGCACGATCGAAGCGGTACCGTTTCGATCGTGCCCTATGTGGTTCAGCGTTCAGCGTTCGGCCTACCCCAGCGCCTCCAGCAGCAGGTCCCCCTCCTCCGGCGTGATGCGCCCCTCGGCCACCATGCGCAGGATCGCGGCGCGCCGCTCGTCCGGGGTGGTCTGCTGACCGCCCTGGGCCTCCGCTGGGGCGGCGCCCGCGCTCGGCGGCTCCGCCTCCGCTACCGCCGGCTCGGCTGCGGCGGGTGGCGCGCCCATCTTGATCGTCACGCCGGTGGCAGGCGGCTGCGGCGGCTGCGGCGG
>DATMBA010000431.1:0-8908 GCA_035559635.1 Roseiflexaceae bacterium | reverse complement strand
AGCAGCCCGCCCCAGCGCAGCGCCTGCCGCCGGCCGCGCAGGTGCCGGCGGGCCAGCGGCCGGGCGCGCGCCACCATATGGGCCGAGACGGCGGCGGTGAGTAGCACGCCGAAGATGATGTGCCAGTTCAGCAGGTTGTACCCGGCCAGCACTAACTCGCCGCCGCTGGCCCACCAGATGCCGCTGCCGAGCGTCAGCAGTACCACCAGCAGCGCCACCACGCCCAGCGGCGTGCGGCGGTCCCAGGCGGCCGGGCGGATGAGCCGCGGCCAGACGCGCCACAGCTTCCAGGTCGTGAGCGGCAGCAGCCACAGCCCGGCCACGCCGTGCAGCACGAAGACCCACCAGTCCTCCGGCCGGCCGCTCACCAGGCTCAGCAGGCCGCTGCCGAAGGCCACGGCCACCACGAGGGCCAGGGACCAGTCTGTGACACGGGCGCTCATGGCATGTGAGGAGCGGGCGCGGCGAGGGCTAAGCCCTCCCCGCAAACCCCACCCATAATCCCGGGCTTCCGGATGCCAGGGTAGATCAGAAGCCGCGCCAGCGCTGGACATAAGTATACAGCGAACCGGGCCGGGGTGGAAGCGCCCGCCCGCCCACGAACGTAGGGCGTATGCGTTCTGGGCCATGCACCACGCCCGGCGCGTACACGCCGCAGGCGTTCCCGCAGGGTACGCACGGGCTATCCTTCGCGAAGGCCGCCTGCGCGGCCTGAAGGCAGCCCGCACAGGCGGGCTTGGCAATCGGTAGCCCGCGGGTTGACCCGCCGGGCGTGGTGAGAACGCATACGCCCTGCCTACGAACGAGTGTCGCTTGACAGGCCGCCACCAGGTGGTATATTTGTGCTAGTACCCGTCTGGTGCGGGGAGGGCCAGGGAGGGTGAAGCTCCCCCTGAAACCTGCCTATCAAACTGCCGGTGCAATCCAATCTCCAAAACCCAACCTCCAACATCCCGGCGCGCCTCGGCGTGATCACCAGCGGCTCGCTGGTAGAGGGCCTGCGCGCGCGCCTCGAGGGCCGCGAGAGCGTGGAGGACCTGCGCGTTGGGCAGTTCGTGGTGGTGCAGGGCGAGAAGCACGAGTTCTTTTGCATGATCACCGATGTGGTGCTGGAGGCCACCAACCAGAAGGTGCTGGTGGACCCGCCCAACGGGGACCTGTTCTTCCACGAGGTGCTGGCCGGCACGAGCACCTACGGGACGATCGCGCTCAAGCCGATGCTGATGCTGCCGCGTGACCTGAACGAGGGGCTGCGGCCCCCTAAGACGGTGCCGCGCCATTTCGCGCCGGTGCAGGAGGCCAGCGAGCAGGACTTCCGGCGGGTGTTCGGCGGTGAGGACGCGACGCACTTCGAGATCGGGCGGCCGCTCGATATGGACGTGCCGGTCTGTCTGGATCTGGCGCGCTTGGTGGAGCGCTCGAACGGCATCTTCGGCAAGAGCGGCACCGGCAAGAGCTTTCTGACGCGCCTGCTGCTGTGCGGCACCATCAGGAGCGGCGTGGCCGCGAACCTGATCTTCGACATGCACAGCGAGTACGGCCACGACGCCACCTCCGAGGACGGCACCTTCGTCAAGGGGCTGCGTCAACTCTTCGGGCCACAGGTGTTGGTCTACTCGCTCGACCCGGCCTCCTCGCGCAACCGCGGCGTGCAGGTGGACGAGGAGGTGGTGATCGGCCTGGACCAGATCGAGGTCGGCGACGTGGAGTTGCTCAAGGAGGAGCTGAACCTCAACCCCACGGCGGCCGAGTCGGCCTACCTGCTGGTGGACCGCTACAAGGAGGGCTGGCTGAAGGCGCTCCTGCGTATGAGCGCCGACGATCTGCGCGCCTTCGCCGAGGAGGCCGGCGGGCACGCCGGGGCGATCAGCGCGCTCAAGCGCAAGCTGGAGCAGGTGGCGCGCAAGGGGTTCGTGCGCGAGACGGCTCCCAGCCGCGTGATCGACGGCATGATCGAGGCGCTGGCCGCCGGCCGCCACGTGGTGCTGGAGTTCGGCCGCTACAGCGACGCGCTCTCCTACATGCTCACGGCCAACATCATCACGCGCCGCATCCACCGCCGCTGGATCGAGCAGACCGAGGCCTACCTGCGTAGCAAGAACCCGGCCGATAGGCCGCGCCAGTTGATGATCACCATCGAGGAGGCGCACAAGTTTCTCAGCGCCTCGGCCTCCGGCCAGACGATCTTCGGCACCATCGCCCGCGAGTTGCGCAAGTATAGTGTGACGCTGCTGGTGGTGGACCAGCGGCCGTCCTCGATCGCCTCCGAGGTGATGAGCCAGCTCGGCACGCGCGTGACGGCGCTGCTCAACGACGACAAGGACATCGACGCGGTGTTCACCGGGGTGAGCGGGGCCGCCAGCCTGCGGGCGGTGCTGGCGAGCCTGGACACGCGCCAGCAGGCGCTGGTGCTGGGCCACGCGGCGCCGATGCCGGTGGTGGTGCGCACCCGCGCCTACGACGCGGCCTTCTACCGCGCCGTGGGCCGCCTGGACGCCACAGACGCCCCGGGCCGCAAGCAGGTGCGCGCGGCGATCGAGGAGCTGTTCCCCGAGTGAACACTGAAGCGCTGAGGGGTGAGTGCGCTGAATCTCCCTTCAGTCCCGTACCGTGCACGGGACGAGGCCGCCTCACCCCGTGCGTCGCGATGGACAAGGGCGCGGCGCATCCGCCTCAGGGTCCTCACCCGCCTCAGCGCCTCAGCGCTCCGAGGTAGGGGTGGGGAAGGCCCCGGCGCCGCTCTGCATGAGGATGCCCAGCCGCGCCTTGGCGATCGCCTCGAGCTGCGCGTTGCCGGCCTCGTGGGCGATGTCGGCAGCGCGCTCGAAGGCGGCCACCGCCTCTGGAACTCGCCCGCGCCCCTCCTCGATGCCCCCCAGCAGCAGGTAGCCTGGCGCCGCCGTGCGCGGGTCCGCGATCAGATGCTGCGCGTCCGCCTCGGCCTCGTCGAACCGCCCGATCTCCGCCAGCGTCGAGCCGCGCTCGAAGAAGAAGCGCGCGTCGTCCCCGAACAGCCGCTGCGCCTCCGCCCACGCCGCCTCCGCCGCGGCCCGGTCCCCGCGCACGAGTTGGAGCGCGCCGACCCACAGGTGCGCGTGCGGGTCCGAGGGGACGCGCGCGGCCTCGGCTTGGGCCGCCGCAAGCGCCTCCGCCACCTGGCCCTGCTGTGCCAGCGAGCGCACGCTGTTCAGATTGGCCTGCGGCGGCGGCGGGAAGAGCAACGTGAGCACGATGATGCCCAGCAGCACCACCAGCAGCGGCAGCCCGAAGGTCAGCAGCCGGCGCACCCGCCGCGCGCTCTCGGCCTCGCGCGCCGCCAGCACTGCCTGCCAGGTCGGGCTGCCCGCCAGCGAGTCGGCCAGGTCAGCGGCCTGCACCAGGCGCACCACGCCCGACGCGCCGCCGGTGAGCCTGCGGCGCAGGAAGTCCGCCCGGCCCTCCTCGGCGCGCACATCCAGCCCGGCCTCGCGCGCCGCCGCCAGCCGGCGCTCGATCTCGTCCACGCTGCGGATCACGTCGCGCGCGCCCGCCGGCTCCTTGTGCATCTCGACGATGCGCCGCTCGGTGTCGTCCAGCAACGCGCGCAGCTGCGCAAGCTGGCTCTGTGTCGAGATATTGGGCTCGATAGAGCGTTTCATGGCGTCAAACTGAACATTCTAACGTGAACATCCCTGCGGGAATGGCAGGGCGGGCGCAGCCCTCCCTGAAGCTCCACCCGGTGTTCATCTGGCGGGGTCGCACAGCGCATGGACGGCTGAGATGAACCCAGGGAGAGTCAGGGAGGGCACAGCCCTCCCTGAAACCCACCCCTTTCCCGCTGCGCCGCAGGCGTGCCCTCAATGGTACCACAGCATCGGGTATAATGCGCGCGGCACACCGCCTGAACATACGTCCCCGGCGCCCTGCGGCCCACGCCGGCGCGCCCGCTGAACAATGGTGCACCGCATGCGACTGATCATCATCCGGCACGGCGAGAGCGAGTGGAATCGTATCGGCCGCTACCAGGGCCAGGCGGACGCGCCGCTCTCCGAGTTGGGGCTGCGGCAGGCCGAGGCGCTGGCCGGGCGGCTGCGCAAGGAGCCGCTCCACGCGATCTTCACCAGCCCGCTCCAGCGCGCCGCGCGCACCGCCGCCGCCATCGCCCGCCACCACCCCGACGTGCCGCTCTACACCGAGCCAGCCCTGCTCGAGATCCACCACGGTGACTGGCAGGGCCTGCTGGTGGACGAGGTGAAGGAGCGCTACGGCGACGGGCTGCGCGAGTGGCGCATGCACCCCACCCGCGCCCAGATGCCCAACGGCGAGAGCTTCAGCAATGTCCTCAAGCGTGTGCTCGACTTCAAGGATCGCCTGCTGCTCGAGTACCCCGGTGGGAATGTGCTCGTCTCCACCCACGATGTGGTGGTGAAGATCCTGGTCGCCGATGCGCTCGGGATGAACATGGATCGCATCAACCGCATCTGGGTGACCAACGCCAGCATCAGCGCGATCGAATACGGTGATGACCTGCCCTACCTCGTGAGCCTGAGCGAGGCCTGCCACCTCGGCCGCCTGGAGACGGCCCGCGAGAACCAGAAGGCGCTCTGATTGACTTTTCGCATCTATGCGGTATAATCTATTCGTGCTTTCCATCACAAAGTCAGGGCGCAGGCGGCTCAGGGGCGCGGCCCTGCTTGAAATTCACCTTGGAGAAAGCGGCGTACGATGGGTCTCTCTCCACTCCAGCGCGACCTGTCGGCGCAGCGGCAGGTCGAGCCGATGACGGCGGCCCGGCTGCTGCCCGTGAGCCTGGGCGACATCCTGCGGCGCGCGGACCTGCTCGACGACATGGCGGCACTGGAGCGGGAGTTGCTGGCCCGCACTGAGTCGCGTGCGCGGCTGCTGGCCGAGGCGGGCGCCCACATCGTGGCTGCCGGGGGCAAACGGTTGCGGGCGGCGCTGGTGCTGCTTGCGGCGCGGCTCGGGCGCTACGACGCGGCGCGGGCCGCGCACCCGGCCATCGCCATCGAGTTGCTGCACGCCGCCTCGCTGGTGCATGACGACCTGGTGGACAACGCCGGCCAACGCCGCGGGCGGGCCACCGTCCACGCCCACTGGGACCGGGACGTGGCGCTGATGTTGGGCGACTACTTCTTCGCCCTGGCGGCGCACGAACTGGCCGACGAGCCGGACCCGCGCGTCATCCGCTTCTACACCGACGCGGCGCAGACGGTGGTGGAGGGCGAGCTAAGCCCTGTGACGCAGCTCGAGCCGCTGGAGACGGCGCTGGCCCAGTACTACCACAAGATCGGCAGCAAGACGGCGGTGCTGTTCGAGGCGGCCTGCAAGGCGGGCAGCGCCGTGGCGGGCTGCGGCGAGGCCGAGATCGCCGCGCTCGGCAGCTTCGGCTACGACCTGGGGCTGGCATTCCAGATCGTGGACGACGTGCTGGACTTCACCGGGGACGAGGCGGTGCTCGGCAAGCCGGCCGGCAATGACCTGCGCGAGGGCACGCTGACGCTGCCGCTGATCTACGCGGTGGCGCAGGGGCACCACCCGCTGCTGCGCGAGGTGGCGCGCACCGCCCGGCCGGACCCGGCGCGCGTGCCGCAGCTGGTAGCGGCGGTGCTGGCGGCTGGCGGCGCGGCGCGGGCGATGCAGGAGGCGCGTGCGCTCGTCGGCCGCGCCACCGGCCACCTGGCCTCCTTCCCTGCCTCACCGGTGCGCCGCGCCCTGGCCGAGATCGGTGAGTTCGTCCTCAGCCGGCAGCAGTGAGGCGCGGGCCGCGTAGGTCTTAGGCGATAGGCGATAGGCGATAGGGGATGCGGAAGTCTCCCATCGCCTATCCCCTAGCGCCTATCACCCATCCCCTAGCGCCCATCACCTGCACGGCCCGCGCGCCGCAACTTTCTCCGGCCCGTGGCGGTATGTTATATACCACGGCGTTTAAGCCCGCCACGGAGCCGCTATGAAGAACGCATCCCGCCGCGCCACCCGCCGCCCCACCGCCCACGACACCGCCAGCGACGCGCCCTGGCCCGACGGTGAGGTGGGCGCCGATCCCCCCGAGCCGGCGGACAACCAGGCCGAGGACTCGGTGCAGATCTACCTGCGCGAGATCGGGCAAGTGGCGCTGCTCAACGCGGCCGACGAGGTGGCCCTCGCCAGGGACATCGCGCAGGGGCGCGAGGCGCTGGCGCGCCTGGAGAGCCAGAGTTGGTGCAGCTGGGCCGAGCGGGTGCAGCTCGAGCGCGGGGTGGCGCGGGCCGACGAGGCGCGCCGCCGCCTGATCCAGGCCAACCTGCGCCTGGTGGTGAGCGTGGCCAAGAAGTACATCGGCGGCCCGCTCTCGTTCATGGACCTGGTGCAAGAGGGCAACATCGGTCTGATGCGCGCGGTGGAGAAGTTTGACGTCGCGCGCGGCAACCGCTTCTCCACCTATGCCACTTGGTGGATCCGCCAGGCGATCACCCGCGCGATCGCCGAGCAGAGCCGCGTGATCCGCCTGCCGGTGCACCTGAACGACGCGATCGGCCAGCTGCGCCGGGCGGCGCGGCAGCTCGAGCAGGCGCTCGGCCGCGAGCCGACGCCCGAGGAGATCGCGAGGGCGCTGGGGGTGGCCGAGCGCAAGGTGCGCCTGCTGCTGCAGGCCGCTGCGCAGACCCTCTCGCTGGAGCAGCCGCTTGGTGGGGACGGGGACGGGCAGGTGGCCGAGTTGGTGGCCAACGACGAGGCGGACGCGCCGCTCGCGATCGCCACCCAGCGTATGCTGCAGCAGGATCTGGCACAGGCGCTGCTGGAGCTGCCCGAGCGCGAGCGGGCGATTATCCAGCTGCGCTACGGCCTCACCGACGGGCGCCGCCGGACGCTGGAGGAGGTGGGGGTGGCCTTCGGTATCACCCGCGAGCGCACCAGGCAGATCGAGGCCGAGGCGCTGCGTCACCTCCGCGGGCCGCAGGTGAGCGCTCGCCTGGAGGCCTACCTCGAGTAGCCTGAGGGCCGAGGACCGGGGACGAAGGGCCGTTCGCCCTCCGTCCCCGGTCTTTTGTCGTTGGTGCGCTCTCTGCTAGGGCCGCCCCTCTGCTATAATGGATGGGGGTTTCGTGGGGAGGACCTGGAGGGGCGCAGCCCCTCCAAAAGAATCCGCGAAGATTCGTTGCGGGGGCCGCAGCCCTCCGCACCCCCGCGGGGGCTGGAGGGACTGTGTTGCTCCAGAAGTCCCCGCGCGGATCTGTTCGCGGGCCGCGGGGGGCCGGAGGGGCTGTGCCCTCCAAACAACATCCCCGAGGATTTCGTCCCATGTTCGAGATCATCCTGATCCTGCTGCTGATCCTGGCGAACGGCTTCTTCGCCGCCTCCGAGATAGCTATCGTCTCGGCGCGCAAGGGCCGGCTAGAGCAGCAGGCCGAGCAGGGCAGCGGCGGGGCGCGCGCGGCACTCCTTCTAGCGGAGGACCCGAGCCGCTTCCTCTCCACCGTGCAGGTCGGGATCACCCTCTTCGGCACCTTCGCGGCGGTCTTCGGCGGCGCGGGCCTGGCCGAGGTGCTGCAGCGCCAGCTCGAGCTGCTGCCCGCGCTCAGGCCCTACGCCGCGGCTGCGGCGCCGGTGATCATCGCGCTGGCGATCAGCTACCTCTCGCTCATCCTCGGCGAGTTGGTGCCCAAGCGCCTGGCGCTGCAGAGCGCCGAGGGTATCGCGATCTTTGTGGCGCCCCTCATGCAGTGGCTCGCCCGTCTCACCTCGCCCGTCGTCTCCTTCCTGACGCTCTCCACCGAGGTGGTGCTGGCGCTGTTGGGCAGGCGCAACGTGGCCGAGCAGCCGGTGACCGAGGACGACATCATGGCCCTGGTGCGCGAGGGCGCCGCCGAGGGCACCGTCGAGGCCGCCGAGAAGGACCTGATCCGCAACGTTTTCACCTTCACCGACCGCCCCGTGCGCTCGGTGATGACGCCCCGCACCCAGATCGTCGCGGTGGATATCGAGACGCCGGTGCCCGAGGTGCTGCGCACGATCGCCGAGTCGGGCTACTCGCGTTTCCCGGTCTACCAGGGCTCGCTCGACCATATCGTTGGCATCCTGTACGTCAAGGATATCCTGCACGCCTGGGCCGACCCGGCCTCGGTGGACCTGCGCTCGCTGCTGCGGCCACCGCTGCACGTGCTGGAGAGCCAGCGTGCCTCGGCGGTGTTCCAGTTGCTCAAGCAGCGCCGTAGCGCGATGGCGCTGGTGCTGGACGAGTACGGCCAGGTGGCGGGCGTAGTGACGCTGGAGGACCTGCTCGAGGAGTTGGTGGGGGACATTAGCGATGAGTATGACGAGGCGACCGAGGCGATCGTGCGTCTGGAGGACGGCAGCTACCTGGTGGACGGGCTGATGCCCTTCGCCGATGCGCAGGAGCGGCTGCATCTGCCGCCGGCCGCCGAGGCGCTGCTGCGCGAGCACGGCTTCGAGACGCTGGCGGGCTTTCTGCTGGCGTTGCTGGGCCGCATCCCGTCCGTGGGCGACACGGTGCGCTGGGAGGGCTACACCTTCCAGGTGGTGGACATGGACGGGCGGCGGATCGACAAGATCCAGGTACGGCCCCCGCATGTGCACCCCGCGGACCAGACCCGCGGGGTGTTGGCCACCGGCGCGGCCCCGCCGCCGAAACCCCGCAACAGCCAGTAGCGCCCGAGACACGAAGGCACGAAGACACGAAGGCGTGATGTCTCGCTGCAGCGGCGGGCGGGCCAGGGATGCGGGAGCCGCAGGCCCCCGCGCCCCCAGCCGGGAGGCTTTTCAAACAAGCTTTGACTACCGTACAGAAAACCTGTTCGCCTTGCGGTCCTGAAACGAGTACGTGCCGCAGCTGATAGGATTCCCAACGAGGTTCGCTACCAACGACTCGAAGGGAGGCCAACCATGCGCGACACGTACCGCCGGTATCGTG
>DATMBA010000430.1:0-5719 GCA_035559635.1 Roseiflexaceae bacterium | reverse complement strand
TGTGATCTCAGTCTGTTCTCGCTGGGCTTGCGGCTGCTGGCGTATTGTTTGCGTCATCGACGGACCATCCCACCTGGATTACCAATACAGCTGATCCCGGCACTACAGCACCCGCTCAAAAGTTCTGTACGGTAGTCAAATCTGCAATCGAATGCACACGGTCTCAAACCTCCTCACCTTCCCCGCCGTCATCTGGCGCCGGCTGCTCAGCCAGGTGGGGTTGGTGCTCGCGGTGTGGGCGGGCTTCACGCTGGCGGTGGCGCTGGTGGTGAGCATCCCGGTCTATGCTGAGGCGGCCGGCTACCGGGTGCTCCTGGCGGCGCTCGAGCAGGAGGCCAGGGGTAGCCCGCTGCCGCCGTTCTCGATGGTCTACAAGTACGGCGGCGCCCGCGACCCGGCGGTGACGCTGGAGCAGTACCGCCGCGCCGACGCGCTGGCCGGCAACCTGCCGGCCGCCGGCGTGCGCCTGCCCGCGCCGCCCAGCGTGCGCTACGCCGCCACCGAGAAGCTGCGTCTCGGCTTCCCGGACGGCGCGGGCAAGGAGGTGCTGTTTGCCCGCCTCGGTTTCCTCTCGGGGATCGAGCGGCACATCGCTGTGGTACAGGGCGCCTCGCCGCAGCCCTACGGCGGCGCCGGCCCGGTGGATGTGCTGGTGTCCGAGTCCACCGCCAGCAAGAACACTATCCTGGTAGATGATCTCTACCTGCTGGCCAGCCAGGGCGGCCGCCAGCCGTTCGCCGTGCCAGTGCGCATCGCTGGTATCTGGCGCCCAAACGATGCGGATGAGGCCTACTGGTTCAACCCGCCGTCCGCCTACAGCGACGTGCTGCTGGTGCCGGAGGAGAGCTTCGTCCGACTGATGGACGTGCCGGACGCGCGCTGGATCCACTTCGCTGCCTGGTACACCCCGGTGGACGGCTCGCGTGTGAAGAGCTCGGACGTGGCCAGTGTGCTGGGGCAGATCCAGCGGGCCACCGCGGACATCCAGCAGGCGCTGCCGAACACCGTGCTGGACACCTCGCCGGTGGAGGCGTTAGAGCGCCACCGTGACCAGGTGCGCCTGCTGGTCGTCACGCTGGCGCTGTTCAGCGTGCCGCTGTTGGGGCTGATCGGCTACTTCACCGCGCAGGTGGCCGGTATGACGGTGCAGCGCCAGCAGCAGGAGGTGGCGGTGCTGCGCAGCCGCGGCAGCTCGCGCGGCCAGGTGCTGCTGCTGGCGCTCGGCGAGGGGCTGCTGCTGGCCGCGGCGGCGGTGCTTGCCGGCGTGCCGCTCGGGGTGGGCGTGGCGCAGCTCATCATCTGGACACAGTCCTTCCTGCAATTTGCGCCACTGCCCGGCCCGCGGCCGGAGCTGCTGCCGGCCAGTTGGTGGCACGGCGCGCTGGTGGCGGCGCTGGCCCTGCCGGCCATCCTGCTCCCGGCGCTTGGCGCCTCGCGGCGGACGATCGTCTCCTATAAGAGCGAGCGCGCCCGCGCCGCCCGCCGCCCGCTCTGGCAGCGGCTGGGCCTGGACCTGCTGCTCTTGGTGCCGGCGATCTACGGTTACCAGCAGCTGCGCCTGCACGGCATGATCGGCGTGCCAGGCGTCACCGTCTCGGCGGATGACCCGTTCCGCAACCCGCTGCTGCTGCTGGCGCCGGCGCTCGCGGTCTTCGCGCTCGCGCTCATATCGCTGCGGCTACTGCCGCGCCTGCTCGCGCTGCTGGCCTGGCTGTTCGCCCAACTGCCCGGCGTGGCGGTGCTGACGGCGCTGCGCTACCTGGCGCGCACCCCCAGCTCGTACACCGGGCCGGTGCTGCTGATCGGCCTCACGCTCAGCCTGGCGATCTTCACCGCCTCCATGGCGCGCACGCTGGACAGCCACGCCGCGCAGCGGGCCCGCTACCGGGCCGGAGCCGACGCGCGCCTGGTGTACGTGGGCGGCGCCCTCACGTCGGCCAACGCCGCCGGCGATAAGGAGCTCTCGCCGCAGGCCGCCGAGGCGCCGCTGCCGGGCGCGGGCGCGTTCGGGGCACAGGGCGAGGCCGGCACGCCGGCCAGCAAGGACTACCTGTTCGTGCCGCTCGAGGACTATCTGGCGATCCCCGGCGTGCGTCACGCCACCTTTGTGGCCGTGAGCCAGGTGGAGATCGCGGCGGGTGGTGGCAGGAGCGACGACGGTATCTTCTACGCGGTAGACCGGGTGACGCTCGGGCCGGTGCTGGATGAGTCCTGGCGGCCGGACTTCGCGCCCGAGTCGCTCGGTGCGCTGCTCAACCGCCTGGCGGACACCCCCGGCGCGGTGCTGGTCTCCGAGCGCTACGCGCAGGAGAAGGGGCTGCGCCAGGGCGACCGCTTCATTGTGCAGATGAACGACCTGGGGGCGCGGGTGGACGTGCCGGTGGTGCTGGCTGGCACCGTGAAGTACTTCCCGACGCTCTACGACGAGGGCCAGCCGTTCGTGATCGGCAACCTGGACTACGCCACTGAGCAGCAGGGCGCGCAGTATCCGTGGGAGGTCTGGCTGGATCTGGCGCCGGGCGCGGACCTGGAGCGGGTGGCCGGTGTGGCGCTGGGCTACGGGCTGCGCGTGCTGCGCTCCACGCCCGGCGCGCTGCTACAGGCCGACCTGCTGCGCCCCGAGCGGCAGGGGCTGTTCGGGCTGCTGTCGGTGGGCTTCCTGGCCACCACGCTGGTGAGCGTGATCGGCTTTTTGGCCTACACGCTGCTCTCGTTCCAGCGGCGGTTGGTGGAATTGGGCGTGCTGCGCGCCATCGGGCTGAGCGGCGCCCAACTTCGCACGCTGCTGATCGTCGAGCAGGCGCTGGTGATCGGGTTGGGCGCGGGGATCGGCACGGCGCTGGGGGTGCTGGCGAGCCTGCTGTTCGTGCCCTTCCTGCAGGTGCGCACAGGGGTGTTCCCGGACACGCCGCCCTTCGTGGTGCAGATCGCCTGGGACCAGATCGCGATCGTGTACGCGGTGGCCGGCGGGCTGCTGGTGTGCACCGTGGGCGCCATCCTGGCGCTGCTGCGCCGCATGCGGATCTTCGAGGCGGTGAAACTGGGTGAGGCGGTGTAGAGGCGGGGATGCGCGGCTCTTACCGGCGCAACCCTTCCTCAGCTACGGCTTGTCAGGACCATGAGCGAACACCGGACTGAAGCGCACGGCCAGGATGCAGCGCTGATCTGGCTGCTAGCCACCACCGCCGCGCCCCATTGGCGGCCGCTGGCGGCGGCGCTGGTGCTGCTGCTCGGCGCCGCGGTGCTCAACGTGGCGCCGCCTTACCTGCTGCAGCAGGCGATCGACGGGCCGATCGCCCGCGGCGACCCCCACGGGCTGTGGCCGATCGCGCTGCTCTACGGTGGCGCCGCGTTGCTCATGTTCGCCCTGCAGTATGCCTACACCTACTACCTGCAGCAGGCCGGCCAGCGCGCCCTGGCCGACCTGCGCGTGCGGCTGTTCGACCACATGATACGCCAGGGCCAGGAGTTCTTCGGCCGCATGCCCACCGGAGACCTGGTGACGCGCCTGACAAGCGACATCGACACGATCAATGCGCTGCTCTCCTCCAGCGCCGTGACGATCCTGGTGGAGAGCGTGACGCTCGTGGCGATTGTGGTGGTGATGCTGGCGGCCAACTGGCGCCTGGCGCTGCTGGCGCTCGCGGTGCTGCCGGTGCTGGCCCTGGTGACGCGCTACTTCCGCGCGATCATCCGCAGCTCCTCCACTGGCGAGCGCACCGCGCTGGCGCGCCAGTTGGCCTTCCTCAGTGAGCGGCTGCACGGCATGACGATCGTACAGCTCTTCGGCTATCAGAAGGCGAGCGCACAGGAGTTCGACGGCTACAATATGGGCTACCGCCGCGCGCTCATCCGCCTGCGCGACAGCAGCGCGCGCTTCCTGGCCACCCAGGAGGTGCTGGCAGCGGTGGGGCTGGCGCTGGTGCTGTACTGGGGCGGGGAGGGGGTGCTGGCCGGCTGGGCCACGCTCGGCACGCTGGTGGCCTTCGTGCAGTACACCGAGCGCGCCTTCCAGCCGGTGCTGCGCCTCGGCGAGCAGTACAACGCGGTGCAGATCGCGCTAGGTGCCGCCGAGCGGGTGCAGCGGCTGCTCACTAGCCCGCCCAGTGTGCAGGACCCGCCAGAGCCGGTGGTGCTGCCGCGGGTGCGTGGGGCGATCGAGCTGCGCCATGTCTCCTTCAGCTATGTGCCGGACGAGCCGGTGCTGCGTGATGTGTCGCTCAGTATCCCTGCCGGCCAGAGCGTGGCCGTGGTGGGGGCCACCGGCGCCGGCAAGTCCAGCCTGGTGGGGCTGCTGGCGCGCTTCTACGACCCGCAGCAGGGCCAGGTGCTGCTGGACGGCGTGGACATCCGCCGGCTGAGCCTGGAGTCGCTGCGGCGGGCGGTGGCGGTGGTGCCGCAGGACCCGGTGTGCCTGGCCGGCACGATCGCCCATAACATCCGCCTGTACCGCAGCGACGTGAGCGATGCCGACGTGCGCCGCGCGGCGGAGATCGCCAACGCAGCGCGCTTCATCGAGCAACTGCCGGGCGGCTACGACTATGAGGTGCTGGCGGGCGGCGCGAACCTCTCGGTGGGGCAGCGGCAACTGCTGGCGCTGGCCCGCGCGCTCGCCCTCAGCCCCGAGGGGGTGCTGGTGCTGGACGAGGCCACCTCCAGCATCGACACGGCTACCGAGGCCCTGATCCAGGAGGCGCTCGACCGCATTCTGCATAGCCGCACCTCGGTGGTCATCGCGCACCGCCTCTCCACCATCCGCAACGCGGACCGCATCATCGTGATGCACCGGGGGGTGATCGTGGAGGACGGCAACCACGAGAGCCTGCTGGCGCTCAACGGCTACTACGCGCGCCTGCACCGCCATCAGCTCGCATCGCATATTGAAGATTGAAGATAGGCGTTGGTCTTTGCTGCCGTCAGTGTCCAATCTGCAATCTGCAATCCGTAATCCGTCATGGGATGGCACCGCCCGTCCATATCGGGTCGGCGCTGTCCGCACCTATGGAGGCGCCGAGGGTCAGCCCGTAGCTCCCCGCGCTGTCGGCGGCGCTCTGCCCGGCGCCTTCGTCCAGGTGGTACAGCGCCACCGTGCTCGCGTCGGGCGTGAAGGGCGCTGACGGCGGGGTGAAGGCCGCGCTGTAGCGCGCGCCGCTGGAGAGGCGCACTTCGTCGATCGCGCCGGCGAAGAAGGGGTAGCCGCTGAACCCGCCCAGCCGGAACCATGGCCCTTGGCCGGGCGC
Source organism: Roseiflexaceae bacterium (assembly GCA_035559635.1). Taxonomy (GTDB): domain Bacteria; phylum Chloroflexota; class Chloroflexia; order Chloroflexales; family Roseiflexaceae; genus CALJIC01. Next base: position 479 of record DATMBA010000430.1, on the reverse strand, counting down.
CGCCAACGCCACGGCTGCACCTGGCCGGCCGTTCACGAAGACGCGCACCGCACCGCCACTGTACGTGGCCGCGACGTGGTACCAGCGCCCGGCCTCCAGCGTGACCTCGCTGTTGCTCACCAGGGTCCATACGCCGCGCCGGCCGAACCATAGCGTCGCCAGGCCGTCCTCCAACTCCAGCGACCAGCCGTCGAAGTCGTCGGAGGCCACGACGATCATCCCGTCCTGACCGCTCGTCGACGGCCGCACCCAAGCCTCGATGGTGAAGGAGGCTGGGTTCGGGATCTGTGGGCCGCGCGCGTCGTCGTTCGCCCCGTCGAAGCTGAGGGCGCGGTTCGCGGTGGCGAGTGTGGTCGCGGTGAGCGTGCGGGTGCGGGTGCGGGTGGGGGTGGCGGTGGCGGGTGCCGTCGGCGTGCGGGTGGGCGTGCGGGTGGGGGTGGCGGTGGCGGGTGCCGTCGGCGTGCGGGTGGCGGTGGCGG
>DATMBA010000429.1:0-5677 GCA_035559635.1 Roseiflexaceae bacterium | reverse complement strand
GGGCGCCACCGCACCTTCGTCGAGGTGCACCTGGCCAAGAGCCGCCGCGCGGGGATGCTGTGCGGCGCCTGGCTGCCGCACATCTTCACCACCAGCTACCTGACCCACGCGCCGATCGCGGATTTCCTGGCCGCCGAGCGGGACGCCCACGGCAGGCCGTACGGCTACGAGGGGCCGCTGCTGCTCTCGCCCGGGCGCGCCGTCGGGCTGCGCCTGGTGCCCATGGCCCGCGATCTGCGCTTCGCCTGGGAGGAGACGCCCCAGCAGTTGCTCGACGAGCAGGCCCAGAAGGTACGCGAGAGCCTGCACGCCGCCCTGATCGGCTGGGCCCGCACCGCGGGCGAGGGCGGCGACTACACCGACAACGCGCCGCTCCAATGCCTTCACCCGGTGGGCCACTGGTTCGAGCTGCCCAACATGCTGCGCAACGGCGTGCTCGCCCGCCTGCTCGCCGAGCGCCCGCAGCTCCGCTACCTCATGCTCCACAACATCGACACCCTTGGCGCCGACGTGGACCCTGCGCTGCTCGGGCTGCACATCAGCCGCGGCGACGCGCTCACCTTCGAGGTGATCCCCCGCCGCATCGAGGACCGCGGCGGCGGCCTGGCGCGCGTGGACGGCCAGCTGCGCCTGGTGGAGGGCCTGGCCATGCCGCGCGAGGAGGCCGAGTTCGCCCTCTCCTACTACAACTCGATGACCACCTGGGTGGACGTGGATCGGCTGCTGGCGGCCTTCGGCCTGGCCCGCGCGGACTTGGCGGACGGCGCGCGGGTGGCCGCCGCGGTGCGGCAGCTCGCATCCCGCATCCCCACCTATATCACCCTCAAGGAGGTCAAGAAGCGCTGGGGCCACGGCCAGGAGGACGTCTACCCGGTGGCGCAGTGGGAGAAGCTGTGGGGCGACATGTCGGCCCTGCCGGACATCCAGACCGGCTACGTGGCCGTCTCGCGGCTGCGCGGCCAGCAGCTCAAGGAAGTCTCGCAGCTCGACGGCTGGCTGCGCGACGGCTCGGCCGCCTACGTCGAGTCGCTCTGCGCGTGGGATTGATCCCCCTCCGCCCGATGCGCCCCAGTGCCCCCTGTGCTATACTGATCCCGAGGCAGACCATCGAAGAATTGTGACGCCCTTGAACAAGTTTATCGCGCTGCGCAAGACGCCGCGCGCCGCCGCGTTGGGGCTGCAGTCCGCGGCCACCGCCGAGAAGCGTTCCGAGATCGTCCGCGACGCCGAGCACTCCGACCGGGCCACTGAGCTGCGTGCCATCGGGCTGCCGGAGATCCAGCCGCAGCGGCGCGAAGGCGCCGAGTTCGGCTTCGAGCGCCTCGGCAACGTCGGCGTCTACGTCGTTACCGCGGTGGACCAGGCCCAGGCTCAGGCAGCCCGCGCCGTGCTCGAGCCGGACTACCTGGTGATGCCGAACATCCCGCTCTCGCTGCCGGCCACCGCACTTGCCACCCGCCGCCTCGCCCGCCGGCCCGCCGCCCCCTGGCCCGAGGCCAGCGGCGTGGCCCTCGCTCGCAGCCGGGGGCTTACCGGCCACGGCGTGCTGGTGGGGGTGCTCGACACCGGTGTGGACGCCGACCACGCCGAGTTCGCCCGCCGCCGGATCGAGTTCCGCTACGTGCCGCTCGATCCCGCGCCCGAGGGGATGCGCGCGGTGCGCGGCTTCGACGTTCACGGTCACGGTACGCACGTCTGTGGTATTATCGCCGGCCGCAACGTCGGCGTCGCGCCGGACGTCGAGTTGATGGTGGCGGCAGTGATCGAGAGTGAGACGGTGCGCACCAGCCTGGAGCGGATCGTCATCGCGCTGGACTGGATGCTGTCGCAGTTCCGCCTGCCCGAGCACCAGCACAAGCCGATGATCGTCAGCATGTCGCTCGGCTTCCGCGAGGACTGGATCAGCGCGCCGGCCTACCAGACGGTCACCGAGGGCATGCGGTTGCTGCTCGCTACGCTGGTGCACGACTTCGACGTGCTGCCGGTGGTGGCGATCGGCAACGATGGCCCCGGCCAGGTGCGCGCGCCCGGCTACTTTGCCGAGGCGCTTGCCGTCGGCGCGGTGGACTTCGAGGGCCACATCTGGGAGCACAGCGGGAGTGGGCGCGCGCCGGACGGCCCGCAGAAGCCGGACCTGGTCGGCTATGGGGTTGACGTGGTCTCCAGCCTGGAGCGCGACATCCGGCGGCGCAGCATCTACGCGCCGATGAGCGGCACCAGCATGGCCACGCCCTACGTCACGGGGATCGCGGCGCTGCTGGCGCAGGCCAGCCCGGGGACACAGGGCGCGGCGCTGCGCGAGCGGCTGCTGAGCGCCGCCCTGCCGCTCCCGGTGCCGCCCGAGCGCGTCGGCGCCGGGCTTGCGAGGTACGTATGAGCGCTAAATCCGCTGGGTCGAGCGGGATGGTCAAGGTGGCCGTCACCCTGGAGCGTCCGCCGTCCGACGAGCTGCAGCACATGTCGCGCGCCGAGAAGCACCGTGCGCTGCGCGAGAACAGCGCCCGCCTGCGCCAGCACCTGATCAGCTGGCTGGACGAGCGCGGCATGGCCGGCGAGGTGGCGCGCGTGGGCGAGCCGACGATCTTCAACACGCTCTTCGTCGTCGCCACGCGGCGGGTGGCCGAGCAACTGCGCCGCGCCCCCGGCGTGACGTCGGTTGGCCCGGAGGACGCGGTGGCGGTGGACATCCCCCGCCCCGCGCGCCGGAGCGTGCGCCTGCGCTGACACACATGCGAGGGTCAGGGAGGGCGAAGCCCCCTGATACCCACCCTGCTCCCCTGCCGGCCACCCACCTCGCGCTCGCGCTCGATACCCAGCAGGCGCGCCAGCATGTGCTCGTCGCCGGGGGTCACTGGGGCCGGCTCGGTCCCTGGCGACCAAGCCCGGGCCGGCCCGGCTACCCCCGGTCGCGCTTGTAGCTCGCCCCGGGGGCCGGGCGCAGCGCCGTCCCGCCGCCTACCTGCCGCTGCCCGGCGTCCACCGCCCGCTCCACTAGGCTGGAGATCAGCCAGCCGACGATCAGGATGACCAGGAAGCCCAGGATCTTGGGGATGGCGGCGAAGAACAGCGCCAACGCAGCCGCTGCCGACGCGAGCAGCGCCTCGCCCCAGTCGTTGATCGGTTGCATGCCCCTCTCCTTGCCGCACGCTACGGCACACGACCAGGCCTACTCGGCCTCTGCCGTGGACAAGAAAGGGCCAGTGAGCTATCGGTCCGGTCTCCGCCCGCTCCGCTCGCTCGTGCTCCCTCCGTTCCGCGCCTGCTCCGCTCCCTCCGTTCCCGCCTCCGTTAACAGTCCTCCGTTTTATCACCGTAAGGAGCACCTATGCCCAATGATCTCCTGCTCCGCCCCGCCGAGGCACCCGCCGACGCCACGCGCCTGCGGGCGTTCGTGGCCGCCGAAGAGGGCGGCGCGGCGGCCAGCCGGCTGGACGCGCACCTGGCGCGCCCCCGCTATCGCCCGGCGTTCACGCGCCTGGCCGAGCGCGGCGGCGAGCTGGTGGGCTACGCGCTGGTATCCCACCGCCGCCTGCGGCTCGGCGCCGCGACGCTCGAGGCCGGTCTCCTCGAGCACGCCTTCGTCCAGCCCGCCCACCGCCGCCAGGGGATCTTCCGGGCGTTGATGGGCGAGTACCTGGGCATGTTGTACGAGCAGGGCATCCCTTTCGCCGCCCTCGCCGGCCCGCCGCCCCTCTTCGCGCCCTTCGGCTTCGCGCCGTACCTGTTGAGCTCGCTGCTCCGGCTGGATGTAGTGTCGGCGACCCACGACCAACGACCAACGACCAACGACCAGGGACTAGAGGATGCCAGCGGCGAATTGGCTTCGGTCGTTCGTCGTTCGTCGTTCGTCGTTCGCCGGCCGGTGGAGGGCGACCTTGAGGATCTGGCGGCTTTGTACGAAGCGTCCTACGCCGCCCTGCCGCTCGCGGAGCTGCGCACCGCCCCCGACTGGCGCGCCTGGCTGGCGGCCGCGGGCGAGGCCCTGCTGCTGCGCGACGCCCGCGGCCGCGCCGCCGCCTACGCGCTGCTGGCGCCCGATCATCCCCCACAGCCGCCGCTGGTCGTGGAGGCCGGCGCCGCGGACGCTGGGGCCGCCCGCACGCTGTTCGCAGCGCTGCTGGACATCGCCCGCGTCCGCGGCGCCCCGGCCCTGGAGCTTGCGCTCGCCCCCGAGCACCCCGTGGCGCGCGCCGGCCTGCACCTCGGCGGCGAGCTGCGGGTCACGGCCATACCGCGCGAGGGAATCGTGCCGCTGGCGGGGGTGGTGGACCTGGCGGGCGCGCTCACGGCGCTCGCGCCCGAGATCGAGCGCCGCCTGGCTGCCTCGCGCTACGCCGGCTGGGGCGGCAGCCTGCGTCTCGAGCTCGACACCGGCCGCGCGACATTGATGTTCGACGCCGGCCGAGTATCGGTGGTGGATGGCACGCGCCCAGCTAACGTACGCCTGCGGCGCGTCACACTCCCGGCGCTGGCCCAACTCCTCCTCGGCTTCCGCGCCGCCGCCGACCTGCGCGCCACCGACGGGCTGGACTGCGACGACACCGCGCTGGGCCTGATCGATGCGCTGTTTCCCGTCATAGGGGCATGCGGGGGGCTGAACCGCTGAACCGCTGGACCGCTGAAGATATGAACCCGCTGAGGGCCCCCCTCTCAGCGCCTCAGTGGTCCCGGGATCGGCGCACACCGCACGGGGGCAGCCGGAGCGGCCGCCCTCAGCGCGCACCCCTCAGCGCCTCAGTGGTCCTGGGATCAGCGCGCATTGAACGGGGGGCGGCCGCCCTCAGCGCGCACACTCCCTCAGCGCCTCGGTGGTCCCACATCTCCACCTGGCCGCGCTTCTGTTAAAATATACGAACGAGACGATCGAGCGCAAGGGTTCCTGGCATGCCCCCCATCACCGTCCGCGACGCCCTCCGCCTAGCGTTGCCGCCCGGCACCACGGTGGCCGCCGGCGCCTCCGGCCTCAGCCACCAGGTCACCTGGGTGGTCACGCCACGCGCCACACCGCCGGTGTTCATGAACCTGCGCGGTGGCGAACTGGCCCTGGTGCCGCTGGCGGCGGTGCAGGCCCTGGACGAGCGCCTATCACTCGCGGATCTGGTGGAGCGCCTGGCGCCGGTGCCGATCGCCGCGCTGGCAGTGGTAGGGGAGATCGGCGACGCAGCGCGGGTGGCGGCCGAGGCCGCGCGCACCCCGCTGCTCCACCTGCCGCGCGGCAGCGACGTCCGCGAGGTGGAGCGCGAGCTGCAGCGTCTGATCGGCGACTACGAGGCGCAGATCGAGCGGCGTGCGGCGCAGCTCGCCAACCTGCTCACCCAGCGCTCGCTCTCCGGCGCCGGCCTGGCCGGCCTGCTGGAGACGCTGGCCGAGCGTACTGGGCGCAGCCTGGCGGTCTACAGCGCTACCGGCGAGCTGCGCGCGCTCAAGGCCCGCGGCCCGGCGCGTGTGGCGCTGCAGACGCTCCAGCCCGCCGGCAGCGGCCAGCTGAGTCACCTCGGCCAGCAGATCTGGGTGCAGCAGCTCAGCGGCGGGTCCCCCGGCGAGGCCACCGCCCGCCCGTTCGGCCACCTGGCGCTCTGCGGCGACGAGCTGGATGACTGGGACCGGCTGGCGGCGCAGCAGGGCGCAGCCGCGGTGGCGCTCGAGCTGGCCAAGGAGCAGGCGGTGCTGGCCGCCG